>CATLEM010000124.1 GCA_949916155.1 uncultured Dorea sp. | reverse complement strand
AGGCACCATACAGATATCTCCCCAGTCGCCGGTGGTAAGACGTGTCGTAATATCGTCCGCGTAAGCCGTGATCCCTTCATATTCAATATTTACACCCGGGTACAGCTTTTGGAACTCTGCGATATACTCCTTAAAGGTCGTATCGATCACGTCTGTCTTATGTGTCAGGAACTTGAGATCCGCCTTGATATCCGTGTAATCCTCTCCCAGTGCGATCTGATCGATCGTAACATCCATCTCCTGTTTCTCCACCTGCTTCTTCTGGCCGCAAGCGCCCAGCGACATCATCATTACTGCCGCAAGCGACGCTGAAAACATCCTTTTCAAAACTTTGTTCTTCATAATTACTCTCCTTTTGTTATATTTTAAGGCCATAAAGCCTTAATCTCTTTTACACTCTTTCCTTCCGTGATCCTGTTGTCCACATACACCGTCCCGTAATCCGTATCCGGGCTTCTTTTCCTTCTCAAAAGAATATCCACCGCTGTCTCAGCCATCATCCGGATATCCGGGCTGCAGGTTGTAAGCTGCTTTAAAAATATATGTCCGGCCAGGCCTGGCACATTTGAATAATCATACGCGATCAGAGAAACATCTTCCGGTACTCTGAACCCTCTCTGAAGAAGTTCTTCATACAAAACCCATGCCGTATGTGAACTGGCGCATACAAATGCCGTCGGCATCTTCTCCGGAAGGGCAATGTGCTCCGTACACACGGCATCCTCCGATATTGCGCTGTTTCTTATAATCCATTCCTTTTTTACTGCCTTCCCATATTCTTTCATTCCCCTGCAGAATCCCATATACCGCTCCCTCATACGATCCCGGACATCAACGGAATCCACAAAAGCGATATCTTCATGTCCTCTTTCCAACAGATATCCGGCCGCCTTACATACGCCCATGTATGGATTTTGCCGGACGGCATCACAGATCAGCATCCTGTCCCGGACAGGTTCCGGATCGCCAAACATTACCGCCGGAATCTTGAAGATCTGCAATAATTCCGCTGCTCTGCCGCTCCTTACCCCGCTGATGTCCAGCAAGCCATCTACAGAACCGATCCATCTGTTCAGGCCGGCCTCGTCAAGTCCCGCCCCGTCTTCCACAATCTTCAGAAAAACGGCAATATCCCTCTTAGACGCCGCGCAGACAATCTGTTGATAAAGCATCCACTGGAAGGAATACGGCAGGTCAAGATATCTCTCCGGCAAAAGAACGCCGAATTTAAAGCCGTCCTCTCTTTTTCTCTCACGGTATCTTGAAACATCGTATCCCAATTCCTCCGCTGTCCTGATGATAGTATCCCTCAGGGAATCGCTCACCCCTTTCTTCCCGGAAAGCGCATTAGAAACCGTTACGATACTGATATTCAATTTCCTGGCAATATCTTCCAGTCTTATTTCTTTCTTCTGTTTCACCCTACGCAGCTCCAGTCATTGTATTAGTTTTAACTACTTTGTTAATCTCTTGAGATTAATTTAACTATACATCAATTAAATTTATTGGTCAACAAAATTCTGCTCAATAATTTATTTTTGCTGTATTATACAATTTATAGTTTTTGTTTTTGTATATAATCACTATATTTTTGAGTTTAAACGCAGTATTTATAAATTATTTAAAAGTTAATAAATGTTTTCTATGTTAATTTATGTATTTAAAAAAGGTTAATCTGCACCGAGCAGACTAACCTTAAACACAAAACTGTTTTGCCTTATCTAATGCCTGATATCGTAAATGGCTATTGTTGTAATCGTTTGTATTACAGTTAAACATTAGCACAGATTCATTGTAATGTCAATAGTTACAACGATTTTCCAAAAAAATTTGAGGCCTTGAAAATCACATCAAAACCCCAAAACTCTATAACCTCAGATCAGTTTCCTTGCATCCCCGATAACATCTTCCAGTGTGATAGAAGACAACTCATCCTCCATCGCTTTTTGCACCCTTGCCAGCCTGTCATCCAAAACGGCATGAATATTCTTTCCCACAGGACAATTTTCATTTGGGTTCTCATGAAAGTGAAACAGCTCTCCGTTTCCAATACATTCAACCGCATTGTAGATATCAAGGAAAGAAATCTCGTTTAACGGCTTCGGGATGGCAGCTCCGCCAGAGCCCCTGGCTACTTCCACAAGCCCCGCCGCTTTTAACTGCCCCAGAATCTTACGGACGATCACTGGATTCACATTCGTACTGCCTGCCAGGAAATCGCTCGTCACCTTATACTCATCTTTAAATACCTCTATACAGGCAAATATATGGACTGCCAGAGTAAACCTGCTTGAAATCTGCATAAGCCCCTCTCCTTCTTCACCTATCTCAGCTCCTGTATCAGAAGCCGCCCTAACTGCGCTCCTTTACCGTTTTCTTCCATACGATCTCTCCGGTCACAATCTGGATTCCTTCTATATATTTCTGATGCTTTATCTTCTTTATCAGAGATTTCACACAAGTCACCGCCATCCGTTCCATATTTACGCTGTACGACGTAATCCTGTCCGCGTCCATCCCTCTGCCCACCGGAAGGAAATCATCAAATCCAACGACCGATACATCTTCCGGGACATCGTATCCCATCTCTTCCAAATCCTGAATTATGATCTGCGCCGTATAATCGCAATTGCACACATAAGCTTCCAGATCGCTTCTGCCGTACAATATCTTATCGCCGGTTTTCCCATACTGGCTGCGGTCCGAAATCTCCCACTTGCTTTCAAACTCTATATGGTTTTCTCTCAGAGCTTTCCGGTATCCCCAGAACCGGTCGGCAATACTGTCGGTCGCATCTATATTGCCGACAAACCCTATTTTTTTGTGCCCGCACCTGATCAGACGGTCCGTCAGCAGATACGTGCCGTAATATCCGTCAGAGATCACCGTGTCAAGCGTAATGGAAAGCCTGTAGGTATCAAGAAAAAATACCGGAAGTTCTGACCTTATGACCATCTTACGGATATAATTTTCGTCCATCTGCCCCATGAAGATCAAACCGTCAACTTTTCCGTCCCGCAGCACTTTGGGAATATTCCCTTCCAATTCGTCCTCTCTTGTAAGGAGTTCCAAAATACCAAAATATTTATTATCATATAAAGCCTTTACGACTTTTTCATACAACTGCCCGTAAAATGAAATCGAATATCCGTAATAATGCTCCGGGATGATCACGCCTATATTGCCTGTCTCTATACTCGCAGATTTCCCCGAAACGCTTGTTGTATATCCCATTCTGTCAGCTACCTGCCTGATCCTGACCCTAAGCTCATCACTCACTCCGGGCTTTCCCGACAACGCCTTGGAAACCGCGACATTACTCACTCCGACTTTCGCCGCTATATCCGCTAAAGTTACATCCTTCGCCATATATTTCCCCCATTCCAGTCAAATACCCCGCAAAAGACTTTGCGGGAATAAATTATATCATATTTATTTAATCTAATTTAATTAATTTTTATCATACATTAAACAGGGGAGCTTGTCAATGACACCTTTCTGTCTAAAGAAGTATATCAAATGAAAAGTCATGTGTGAACAGTAACTATTCAGTTACAATAAATCTTTATTTTCTACATTACAGATTGACAATACGGCAAACCCGAAGGATACAGCCGTCAATACAAACGGAAATACCGCGTTATCTGCCATTGTAAAATCACCCACGTTCGCCTGTGTAAGGAATATCAGCAAAAATGAAGTGATGATAACTGCTTTTGAAGATTTCAGCGTCAGTCCCACAAACAACGCAATAAAACTCATGCTGACAATAACAAAGGACTTAAGTATCAACTGGACATAAAAGGATAAGCCGCCCATATCAAAATCAACCGCAAACGATGACCGCATATACTTTGCCCCTGTAAATATGCACAGATAGATGGCCAATTTTGACAGCACCAATGCCGCAAAGCTAAAAATCCACACCGCCAGCATTTGGGATACTAAGATCTTCCTGCGTTTTACCGGGTAAGTAAACATCAGGTTCATGGTTTTGTTTTTATAAGCGCTCACGATAAAGGAGGCAAGCATAACGCTTGTAAAGATAAGAAACGCCATGCCGGTAAACAGTTCAATCGGAGAAGTAACCGTATCCATTCCCGGCGCGGCATCCAGCGTCCCGTCCGGATCGTTTGCAATTCCGAAAAAAGCAAGGGCAAATATGAACAGGCATAAAAGCGCTGTCAGAATCACTGCGCTGCGGGCATACTTCCCGATATTATTTTTCTTCCACTCAAGTTTGATCAGTTTTAACATAATTTTCCCTCCCCCTCTGTCATTTTCAGAAAATAATCCTCCAGTGATTCCGTATGTCTTGTAATAGACGTAATCTCCACCCCATGAAAAAGCAGCTCTTTTGAAATCTTCTGCGCCGAAGCGGAAGGCTCATAAATACGGATCTTAGAATCATCCATAATCTTAAAATTATTCAGACACATTTTATCCGAAAGAATATAAGCAGCTTTTTGTATATCTTCTGCCATTAGCTCTACAAATGCCGTATCCATTTCTAAAATTTCCTTCATGGAAATTTCCCTTTTCAATCTCCCGCGGCTGATAATACCAACGGTATCTGCAATACTTTCAATTTCTGACAGAAGATGGCTGGATATCATAAACGTCATGCCATATTCTTTTGACAGCATCCGGAAAAGCTCCCTGATTTGCTTCATCCCCGCCGGATCAAGCCCGTTGGTCGGTTCGTCAAGCACCACCAGCTCCGGTTTGCATAAAATAGCCCGGGCGATCCCTAAACGCTGCTTCATTCCCAGCGAATACCTTTTTACCGGCTTATCCGCCGCTTCGGAAAGCCCCAGCATATCCAGCGCTTCCTCCAGACTGTCTTTGCTGTAATACCCCATGTACTCACAATGGATCTGCAAATTATCCCTTCCGCTCATCTGTTCATAAAATGCAGGAAATTCAATGATACTCCCCATACGCTTAAATATGTCATAAGATGTGTTTTCCAGAACTTTTCCAAAAAGCTCTACCGTCCCTTCCGTTGGTTTCCACAGGTTGGTGACCATCTTCATCACCGTGGTCTTCCCGGCTCCGTTAGGCCCTAAAAACCCATAGATCTCTCCTTTTTTCACATGGATATTTACATCTTCCACCAGTGCTTTGCCATCGATCTTTTTCGTAAGATGGTCTGTTTGTAAAATATAAGACATACTCACTGCCTCCTTTCTGAATACTATTATAGAGAGAGGATTTTTCAAAACTCTTGACCAATTCTTACGAATTTCTTTCGTTATTCGTCCATTCTTCATCAATAATTTATTTTTTTCAGTTTAACTGTAAATGTGGTTTTTATCCCCGGTATGCTGTCTACATAAAGATTGCCGCCAAGCGAGACGGCAAGATTTTTCGCGATCGTAAGTCCCAGGCCATTTCCCTGAATCTCACGGTTTCTGGAATCCTCCATGGTAAACAGACGTTCAAATATACGGTCCGCAAACTCCTTTTCGATTCCTTTTCCTTTATCAGTCACATCAATATACACACTGTCTTTATCCTCGTGCAAAAATATCCCAAGGTAATTTCCGCCGCTGCCGTACCTGACGGCGTTGGACAGCAGATTAAACAGGATCCTCTGCAATGCGTTTTTTTCGCCCTGGACATAAACCGCCCTCTCCGGTATGGAAAGTTCCACTTCAAAATCTTTCTCCAATAAAATTTCGTAAAAACCAAGGGCGCTTTCCCTGCATATTTCGCTTATATCGACTCTGGAAGAAACGATATCTGCCTCCCCCGCTTCAAGCTTTGTCAGCGTAAAAAACTGGTTAATCAGATCCATCACCTGTTTTGCTTTTCTTTCCACCTTTTTCAGCATTTCATCATCCGCGTCAGCGAGCCGCATAATCTCCAGATATCCCAGTATAACCGTCAGCGGCGTTTTGATGTCATGGGATATGTTTGCCAGCATTTTTCCTCTGGACAGCTCGCCCCGCTTAAATTCAGCCTTCATCTTCTGCCGGTCAAGCAGCAGGCGGTTGATCTCACCCATAAGTTCCTTAAGGACAGGATTGTCTGTAAATACCATGATTTTTTCTTCACTGTCATACTCGAAAATGTCTTCTAATTTCCGGCTTATCTGTCTTAATTCTGTCTGGATTCCTCTCCAAAACGCAAACCGCTGGTACAAAACGATCAAAACCAATGAAGCGATGACAAGCAAAAGAAAAAATATTATTGTCTGGCCGCTCATATTAAAAATCCCCCGCTTTATATCCGATTCCCCAGACGGTAATGATGTATTTGGGGTCGCGGGGATTATCCTCTATTTTCGTTCTCAGCCTGCTGATATGGACATTCACGGCATTTTCATCCCCCAGATACGCATCGTTCCATACAAGGGAATAGATCTGTTCCTTTGTGTATACCTTCTTTGGGTTCTGCAGCAGCAGTTTCAGGATTGCAAATTCTTTTGCCGTAAGCTCGATCTCTTTTCCCTTCTTTTTCACAGAATGATCATTCAGATCCATCGTCAGCAATCCTTTTATAAGAACCGGCTGCCGCATAAAAACTCCCTCGGCATACTGGGTTGTCCTTCTGATATTGGCTTTTATCCGCGCCAGCACCTCCGTGACGGAAAATGGTTTCGTAATATAATCATCCGCCCCCAGCCCAAGGCCAAGGGTTTTGTCAGAATCCGTATCTTTTGCCGACAGGATGATAATAGGAACCGTATTGGATTCCCTGATCTCTCTCATAACTTCCATACCGTTCTTTTTCGGTATCATCAGATCCAATAATACCAGATCAAAATCATCGGAAAAGAATTTCTGACAGGCGCTTTCCCCATCCTGCGCGGTAACGACTTCATAATTTTCTGTCAGCAAAAAGTTTTTTAACATGCCGCAGATCTCCATATCATCTTCTACCAATAAGATTTTCATGACACTTTTCACGTCCCCTGTTCTTCGCAAAATTTACGGACACAAAATAGATATTGAGGTTATCCAATTAAAATCTTCTTCCCTTCAAATGCAAACCCATATTTCCGAATCCGCTCCGGCGGAATTCCTTTTGCTTCCAAGTCCGCAGCATAGTGCATCCGGTCAATCTGACCTAATGCTTCTGCCACGGCATCTTCCAAAGTCTGCTTCTTTTTCGCATTACAGACCTTAAATTCAATAATCACAGCGTCTTTTGCAGGCTGGAGAGACTCCAGCATCACATCATATCTTCCGAAACCGCTCTCGCGGTTGGATGTAATCCTGTATCTGTCTGCCAGCTCAACGATCAGTCCAAGCACAAAACCATGGTAAAAGCAGGCACTTGAGTTTGGTCCTTCCAAACTCTTAGTGATCGCTTTCCCTGCGGGCAAGCGTTCGGGTTCAGTTTCCTCAGAAG
This sequence comes from uncultured Dorea sp., assembly GCA_949916155.1. GTDB lineage: Bacteria > Bacillota > Clostridia > Lachnospirales > Lachnospiraceae > MD308. Next base: position 646 of record CATLEM010000124.1, on the reverse strand, counting down.
GATTTCTACCGGTATCAAAATAGCTGAAAGAAGCGGAAGCCACCCGGTTTATATAAGTATTCATAGCATCCACATCCCCTAACAGAAATGCTTTAATAAACATATTATATGCAGACGCAGAAACAGGCCGCCTGAACCATTCGGCCACCATCCTTCTGAACATCGCAGTAACTTCCCAGTTAGTCAGCTTTAATCTGCATTCCGGGTATCCGCTGTCGAAAAACTCAAATTGCTCTACCCGCAGATAGCCGCTTGCCAGCAACAGGCTCCAGACCGCATTTTCGTCGGCATCCAACATACTGAATACGACCTGCTCATCAAGCTGTGCTTGGAGCGATTTGTCTGAAAGCAGATCCTCCATGGCGATCTTCAACTCCGGGCTCCCTTCCTGGATCAGTTTTCCCACCAGACCGTTACTGCTGGTATTGGCCCAATATGAAGAAAAACGGCGTTTGTCCAGATAATTGATAATGGACCAGGGGTTATAGATATCGGGCTTTTTACCGAAGGTAAAACCGTCATACCAGCGCCGCACCTGCTCCCGATACTCATATAGCCCATATTCTTTCAGAGCCTCCCAGACCTCCTCCTGTGTAAAGCCGAAAGAATCTTCGTATTTTTCAGAGGTTGTAGTCACCACCTCTAA
>CATLEM010000123.1 GCA_949916155.1 uncultured Dorea sp. | reverse complement strand
GTGTACTGCCTGAATGAAATCATTAAATTCATAATCAATGCCTAAAAATATCTCCCTGTGGCAATACCTTTGGAAATTGCAGCCTGAGCCGGACAATGATTTCTTGGTCGCAAACAGCCTTGTCTTTCCCTGTGAGAAATCAATCACCCGCTTTTCCCTGATTTCATAATCCTGTGAGCCATAAATTTCCACAGTATCAGGCAATTCTTTTTTAATCGCATGCCGCTCAGCTTCCAGGTCATGCCACAACACAAAATGGTCCTTTGGCGATGCTTCCACGATTTCACGCATTTTTGCACTCCTCTGTTCAATGCTGTCACGCTTGACCTGTGCCGCTTCCTTAAGCCCTGCTGCCGCTTCATTGAACAGTGCAAGCTGTCCGTCCTTCTCCATCGCATTGCCGTAAGATATCGGCAGTTCATGCCAGTTTACCTTGAGCGGCGGAAGCTCATATCCCTGATCAGAATACTCAGGATCAATATCTGATGGCTTTGTGATGAACAGTGCCCAGCTGCTCACCCATAACCAAAATTCATCTTCCTGGTTCTTATACAGCGTCAGGTTATTCGCCTTCGTGCTGTCCCTCTGAAAGAATCTTGTCAATGCCTGTCCGGTATCCATCACCTCAAGATACCCTGCATAATGGATCAGTTCTTTGTACCGGTTTGGGGACGGTGTGGCTGTAGCGACAAGCTTATACGGCACACCCTTGAATTTGTCAAGGAACGTCTGGTATGTTTTGCTCCCAAAGCTTCTTAACACGGAAGCCTCATCTAATGACGTCGCGGTAAAATATGACGGCTCTATATCACCGTCCCTGACCCTTTCATAGTTCGTCAACAATATCTCTTCTTCTGCTTCCGCCGCTTCCTGCTGATTCCTTACATACCTCGGCTTTTCATACCCAAGGACATTGACTGCATCCTGTGTAAACTCCTGCTTTACTCCAAGGGGGAGAACAATCAGCGCTTTTCCGCCTTTTCTTTTTACCACCTGATGACAAAACTCTATCTCCTGCACAGTCTTCCCCAGGCCAAATGATTCAAACAGCGCCCTTCTTCCGCCCTTCAGCGCCCATGCAACAGCGTCCCGCTGATGAGGCTTTAAAGCTTTATTCAGCCCGTCCCTGTCTACCATAAATCCACTTTCCGCGGCAATCTCAATTTTCGTTTTTAAAAATTCCAAATATTCCATCTTCTTACTTGGAGCAAACCATGATTTTTTTGTGCGCACAAACCTCCTGCTCCTTTCCGATTCAGTTTATTTTCACATCCCTGTCATTCTTCCGGATCTTCAGTTCCATCCCACATTCAGCTCGCATCTCATTGATCAGATCTTCCCAAGTGCAGTAGTCTTCTAAAAGACATTCCGCCTGAAAATTAAACTCTTCAATGAACCGGGAAAGACGAATCTTTCCATAACCAAACTTATGATGCAAAGTATATGCCATCAAAACAGTAAAGGTATCCACGACATTATTTTTGATGTTCTTTATACATTCATCCATTGCCTTTCTGGATACCGCACACGGAAGCCCTGTAATATTCCGCATTTTTATTTCTTCTTCCAGGCCTTCAATTCCTTTCTCCTTCGCTATCCTCAGCGCCTGCGCCATACCTTCAAGGCGCGCCTGCTCTTCTTTGTTTTTTCCCATTATTCACACCTTTCAAACCTCTTCACGATATATTCTGCAAGCCCCATTGTCTCCACTTCCTGCGCCTCAGGCAGCACCATCGCCGGCAGATTTTTAAAGCCTGCGTTCCTGTCATCTATGTAATAGTCCGCAAACACCTTCCTGCAGTTATTGTTAAAGTGTTCGATATTCTCTCTCACATTGTCATTGACCGCATCAAATTCTAAACCGTAGTTTTTACAGAACTTGACCGCCGATTTCAGCAGGTCTCCCTCCCTGCATGTCCACAGGATGACTTTATCCCCTGCCTGTTGCCGCTCCTTAAGGAAAGCGATCAGCTCCCTGTTCGGCTCTCCCAGCTGCGGGTAGGTTTCTGCAAGATTTAATGTCCGGTCGAAATCTACCGCATAAATTTCCGCATAATTTTTAGTCATGCTCCTTTTCTCCTTCTCTGTCAGATATTCGGATCAATCCTCTAGATAGTTCCTTTTTACCAGTTCCATAAACTGCTGCCTTGTATGTGTCATCTCGTACCTTTTCTGGCAGTCCCTCTGGATAATCCTCATATTTTCCTGATTGTTATGTACCGCTTCAGGTCCGTCGATATGGTGGGGAAGACACAGATACACCTTGAATCCTTCCGCTTCCGAAACTGCCCTGTTCTGCCCTCCGTAAACATGATGCTCATGGATGGTCAGATATCTGCGGTTATCCCGGTTCAGCTTCATGCATAAGTAGCAGGTTCCGTCTTTTTCATGCAGGATGCTCGGCCTGTGCCGTTTCCTCTTTTTCTTGTATTTCCCTTTCGGGAACATCATCCCCGTCATATCCAGCTCCCCACAATGCAGGGATCGTCCTTTTCATCCCTGGGGATGAAGCTCTTTGCTATATTCTGGGAGATATCCTTTTGCAGATCCCGAAGATTATCCTTTATGATCACTGCATCCGTAGGCTGGGTGATGTCATATATCCTGGCGACATATTTATCCGGATAATCTTCCGGATGTTTATAGACGACGATTATCGGGAATTTTAAATCACTTAAATCAAATTCTTTGATGCTCTCTGCGCTCTTATCCATCTGGCCCGTAATCTCTTCCACACTGTCAAAATTTCCAAATTTTTCATACATTCTTCATTCCTCCTTCAACTGCCTTCCGCATTTAGTAAAATTAACGTTTCCGGCACTTTTACGTACTCTTTTCCCCTTTTTTGCAAAATGTCCTCCGCATTTAGTAAAATCAACGTTTTTGGCACTTTTCGTCTTTCTTTTCCCGGCTGTTCTCCTGCTCCTTTCGTTTTTCCTGCATTTTTTCCAGAAGAAAATCCTGATAATCGTGATGTTTACTAAATTGGAAGGTGATTTTCTCTTTCCCTCCCAGGCGGCTGACCTCGTCAAGGAACTGCTGCCATAAATCCTTATTCTTTACCGTCTCTCCGGTCGGTCTCTTCCACTCTGCCCGGCTCCACCCTTCCAGGGTCCCCTGCTCATAGATCCCTGCGATATATCTGCATCCAGTACAGATCACCGCCCTGCATGGCTTTAATCTCCCCAGCGCCTTTATCGCCGCCAGAAGGACGCTGCGGTAGTAGGTGGTCTTTTCTTCCATGCCGACAAACCACACCGTTGCGGGTCCTTTCTTCGTCTGGTACTCAAGCATAGCCGAATACCATCCGTCCTTTACACATGGACCGGCAAGGGTTGTCCCGATGAAGATCTTTACCTCTTTGTCTTCCTGCATTTTAAATCCTCCTGTTAATCCGGATCAGCGTATAATACCGGTACCTGCATCCGGTGACCGGGTTGATCCCCTCGTAATAACTTGCTTTATCCAGGCAGTATCCTTCTTTCTCCCGCGGCTTCTTCGGCCAGTGCATCAGCTTCTTTTCCCTTGGCTCTTTCACCGGAAGGTTCCTTGACGTGGAATAACTGGTCTCTACAAGATTCTCCCCGTACTTGTTCGCCGTCTCGGGCATCTTGGTTATGTATCCGGCCAGATCCGCAAACCCGCCCTCCTCATACAGATGCTTAAAGGACACCTTTCCATGAAGCCATGCCTTCTTTAAGATCAGGTCTGTGTCCGGAATCCGGTTGATGACCAGATGGATATGCCAGGCTCCTTTCGGGCCGACTTCAATATTGCGCATCCACCTCAGCTCGTATCCCCTTTTTTTGTATTCCCTCCTGGCCGTCCTGACTGCTTTCCCGAAATCCGCTTTCGCCGCTTTCATGTTCGGGGGCCTCGCCTCTCTTCGGTATGTCAGAAGGACAAAGAAATCATTTTCATGAAACCATGTCTTTAATTTATGCCGCGCCTTCCTCTCCCGGTTCCACTGGTTCCTTTTTTTCACCTGTTCGGGAGTGATCTCTTTTTTCTTTTCCCTTTCCTCCCCCGGAGCTCCATACCTTCCGTCCGGATACTCATAGATCTCTACGGAATCCCTGAAGGAGTAGGTCAGCCTCCTGTATCTCTTATATCGTTTTTTCATGCCATCTGTCCTAACTTTAATATTCTTAACAAGTGATAAAAACGGGCGAAAATCCCCGTATTTCCTTGACTTTCCGCCCCACAGATGGTATCATTTATATATGGTTATTTTATCTGTGGTGGCGGTAGTCACTGGCACATCTGTTGTAGCAGATGTGCCTATTTTTTTGCCTATGCGACCGTCCGGACCTCCTGTGCCCTGCATGGGTCCTCCTTTGTATTTCTTCCAGAAACAAAGCTATGCTCGTTTCTTTCTTCGTTCTCCCGGCAGTCGCAATGTTCCCCATGGTCTAAATGTGCCCCGCAGAGGGGGCATGTCCTGAATTTTGCCATTTGACGTTTCTCCTTACTCTTCTTTTAAATATGTTTTTCCAAAATCGATCAGCTCCCGGAACTCTTCTTCCGTCATGCTGATACCCTTTGTCATCTTCGTATGGTCATCGTTCCAACCGCGGATATCATACTTCGGCCCTTTCCCGAACCAGTCGACGATACAAAGCTCTTTGCGGTATTCCGCATTTCCCTGTTTCGAAAACTGATGCAGAACTTCAACCAACTCAAAATTTCCTGCTTTCAATTTGACGTTTCTCCTTTTCTCTGTTACAATGAAATTGTTTGATTGAGGGAGCGCCTACCGCCTTGCCGGGCAATGGTAAGCGCTCTTTTTCTTACCACCATTCCAGGCCGTCCGGGGTCTCGCGGTAATGCCACCAGCTCCCGTCTTCATACTGGACGCAGAGATTGCCGTCATCATCCAGCCATGCTTTTACCGCTTCGCCGTGTGCCCAGTCTTCACAGGCAGCCATATGGACCTGCCTGCACTCTTCGGCCCTCATGCTCAGTTCTTTCATCCTCGACACTTCATCACCTCATTTCTTTATCCTTTTCTCCAACTCTTCCATGCTGATCCTAAGCCACCCCGCAAGGCTGTGCGCATTGATCTCGTAACAGTCCTGTTTCTTCCCGGTTTTTTTCTGCAGGTATGTACTCACCGAAAGTCCAGATGCCGCATTTTAACCGCTCCCGGACCTTGTGCGGATCACATCCGATCACCCTCGCCGTCTGTACGGCGTTCAATATGTCCCTCATATCAACCCTATTTCCATCAATAATTTACATACCACCGCTCCAAGCATTATACCGGTCAGGAACGCCGGTAAAAAACGGCAAATAGACCTTATGAATATACGGCGCTTTGCCTGTTTGATCTTCGTTACCTTCAAAGCTTGTCCCCCTTCCTACCGCCTTAGGCGGTACTCTTCCTCTTGTATCCAATGGCCTCCAGCGCGCGTCTGTTCCATTCCGCTGCCAGCCTCTCCTGTTCTTTTTTCGGGAGACTTTTTATCTCCCTTTCCTCACCATCAATAACCACTATGTTCATACGCTTCATCAGCCCACCTCCTTGTTAATTTTATGTGTGATGGTTTGTACTTGTTGATTAAAACCTTACTCTCCACAAATACTTTTCCACGCAGGCGGTACACTCTCTGATTTCTTCTTCATCCGGAAATTCATATCCTTTCCTGCCGATGTAATAAAGAATAGCCATATATGATATGTATCTTGTGTACCAGCCCGCTGCACAGACCACTGCTACTACAGTTAAAATAATTATTATCTCCCCCAAATCACCGCCTCCTGACTACTTCTTTAATTTTTTCTCACGGTTATGCTTATGCCTTCTGGCGTAAGCGGTCAGCCTCTGCTGCCGTAAAGCTTTGCTGTTCTTTGATAATTCAATGTTATTGCTAAACTGAATTGTGCTGCTCATTCTTTGTCTCCTTTCTGCCGCTCTTAGCGGCATTTCTTTGCATTTCTCTCTTGTTGATTTGCTTTGTCTCTCCTATAATTTTGATACAGGCATCTGCCAATGCCTAGTACTAAAGAAAGGAGAAAAACACATGGCTTTAACTAAAGATTCAAAAAAATTTTATATAAGCTATACAAGGAATACCTTGACAAAAGGACTCACGGCTTTTCCAAATCTAGTTCCAAAAATTTCGGCAGTGCTAAAGAAATTCACAACGACTTTTTTTCTGAATTCCTTTTAGAAGATGTCGAAGATTCTTTGCGCGAACTAGGACGTAATGGTTTTTTAGATAACCTATACGCTGATAACACTATTTACATTTGCAATTTATCGGATTATGCTATATCAACCATGGAAAGCCTTCCGAAAGATTTTTTAGTTTCTATCGCTGATTTTGCATTAAAATTTGTTCCTTAACAATTTCCCAATCATTAGCGATTAAATCATCTGCTGTAGGATTCCAATTCCTACAGCTTTTTTTTGCCTTTCCGCCCGATAATACAACCAACAGGCAAGCATCATATGTATTGGTCGGTTTAACTGCCCCATATATTCCGCCATCACCCATCATCGTAGATGCTCTATAAATCATCCCGTCATTTTTTATTGCCATTCTTACTGCTCTTTGAATGTTCAATCCTCCGCCTCCCTATCCTGCTGCCGCTCTTAGCGGCATTTCTTTGCATTTCTCTCTTGTTAATTTGCTTTGTCTCTCCTATAATTTAGGTACGGGCATCTGCCAAATATAAATAACGAAAGGATCGTTTACTATGAATCACGATATCACTGTAACAGGCATTGACGGATTTTCTTACATTGAAAAGGCCTACGTTCCAAACGTCTCAAACATTATCATCATTGCTGAAGAAGTGCGAAAAATCGTTCAGCATTACTTCTCGGCTCCCATGCCGTACTTTACTTTAGTAAACAGCTTAAGATTCGATTATCCGCAAACGCTAAACACGTATGATCAGATCCATATTTGCTGCATGGACACTTCGTGGTGTCAAATTGCTTTCCAGTTGTCTCACGAATTCTGCCATTTAATGATCGGCAAAAAAGTAATCTCAAACATGCGCTGGTTTGAAGAATCCATAGCAGAAGTTGCTTCATTATTTTTTATGACACAACTCTCTGCTGTTTGGAAAAATATTGGTATTTTAGGCCACCCTGAATATGCAGATTCTATAGTTCAGTATGTTCAGCAACGTCTTGATACCGACACCACGCACCTTTCTTTTTCTCTTGTTGAAATTGGAAATCCAAGTTCAGCAATTTGGAAATATCTTAAAGGAGAACCTTACAACCGCGAAATCAATAAACACATTGCCAAAAAACTGCTCCCAATATTTAATGCCAACCCGTTGCTTTGGAAAATTATCCCTGAACTAGGCAACTTGTCGCCTCATGATTCACTCGGCGAATCTTTCTCCGAATGGAAGCAATTAGCTGATAAACAATTCCATGAATCACTTCAGCAAATTTTTGATTGCTTCACTGCTCCAAATAACACCAATTAACCCAGGATCCATTTCTCCTTATCCAAAATTCTGCCCCTCCGCCGTTGTAGTAGATATATACTTTACACCACTCTACATCTGGCGGAGTTTTTCTTGCTCCGAGTAAAATCTCTTCTTTCTTCACTCCGAAATGATTTGTCGCAAAATCAATAGATTTCCAGATCTCCCAATTTGCTACTCCCATAGCTCCAGGCATTCCCTTCCAGCTCACTTATACCACCTCCTTCCTATCCTGCTACCACCCCTGGCGGCATTTCTTTGTGTTTCCTCTCTTATTAATTTGCTTCGTCTCTCCTATAATTTAGCTACAGGCACTGCCATGCCGAGTACGAAAGAAAGGAGAAAACTTATTCATGTTCAAAGTTACAATTCTTGATAATTCCAAGAAAATCCTTCGGACTTATCCACACATAACAAAAATCATATACAACAACTATGTAGAGGATGTCATTCTCGAAGGCGATGAAATACTTAACCATAAATTTCCTCTAACCGGATATCATTATTTCTGTTCAAAATCTGGTAATTATACTGTATCCGCTAATATTATCGGTGCTCTCGAAATCGAAAAGGAAATGTAATCTATTT
>CATLEM010000122.1 GCA_949916155.1 uncultured Dorea sp. | reverse complement strand
GGTATTCCATGTACCGGTCGTCTTCGCAAAGAAGACGCAGACAAAAAATATTGCCGGGGATGTATATACGACGAAAGTGGAATCATTTACTCACGGAAGAGTATATGATATTATTGTCTCTAAACAATTCCTGGGAGAAGGTGACAAGGTACTGGTGATTGATGATTTTCTCGCTAACGGCAAAGCGTTAGAAGGTCTGTCAGAACTGGTGAGACTGTCCGGTGCGGCGCTTATGGGAGCAGGAATAGTTATTGAAAAGGGATTCCAGGCCGGCGGAGAGATAATCCGTTCTAAAGGTATCCATCTGGAATCCCTGGCAATCATAGACAGCATGAATGAAAAGACCGGTGAGATCGTGTTCCGGTAGTCTATACCTTATTCATACTCTTTTGCTACATATACGATGCCGAAAGCTCCGGTTCCGATATGGGTCCCGATGATCGGCCCTATTCCCCGTACTTTTGGCGATTCGATGTTTAAGCCGCTCTTTTGCAGGGTATGCAGAAATGCAGCGCAGTTTTTCTGGTCGTAGGCATAAAGCAGGTAGAGCGGGCAGTCCATATCCGGCTCATCAGCCGTCACAAGCTTTGCGACCTGCTTGCATGCATGGCGTATACCCATCTGCTTTCCGCACAAAGTTACATTGCCGTCTTCTGTAAATGTGATGATTGGTTTTAAATTGGCGAGATTGCCGAGTGCGGCAGTCGTTTTGGAAAGCCGTCCGCCTTTGGCAAGGTATTCTAAAGTATCCAGTCCGGCATAGAGGCGAAGCCTTGGTTTTAATCTTTCAAGCTCCGTCACGATCTCCTGCGCAGTCCGTCCCCCATCGCGCATCTTTACCGCACGGTCGACAAGAATACGCATTCCAAGAGTCGCGATCTTGCTGTCCACGATAAATATATCTTCATAGTCTGCCATACTTTTTGCCAGAACAGCATTCTGCAGCGTGCCGCTCAACGCGCTGGAAATCAGAATAGCGATCACACTGTCGCCGGCTTCTCTGGCTTCTTCAAAACATTCCAGGAAGCTTGAAGGCGAAGGCTGCGACGTCTTTGGAAACTCTTTGCTCTCAGTAAGCCGTTTAAAAAATTCTTCTTTAGTAATATCTCTGCCGTCTAAATACTCTTCATCACCGAAAGCAACTGTCATAGGTATACAGGTAATCTGCCTCTTTTCAATTTCCGATGCGGAATAATCAGCGGCTGAATCAGTAATAATGCGGATTGCCATAGTTTTTCTCTCCTTTGTGTGTTTGAATATAGTTTTATGTTCAAATGAATTGATGATAAGAACTATATCGCATAACTTTGAAAAAGTCAATGTATATCGGCAGATATTGTGATATACTTATAGTGTGCAATAACATGTACGGTTGTGAAGAATTATATTTTTTGTTATAATGCATATGAGGAAAAGAATAATGGAGGTACATTATGAGGGTAGCGATACTTACGGCAAACACTGCGATATACAGAGAGCAGGAGGAGGACAAAGGCGGAAAAGCCATTAAGAAGATAATGGAGAAATCCGGAGAACAGGTGGTATTTATGAAAGCTGTTCCGAATGACAGAAAGGTGCTGTCTACGATCATGCAGAGGATGGCAGACGGCAAAATCGCAGATCTTCTCCTTACGACCGGAGGAGCAGGGTGTGCATCGGATGACTGTACGCCAGAGGCAACGATAGACATTGCGGACCGTCTTGTGCCCGGGATCCCGGAGGCAATGCGCGCCTATATGATGTCTTTGACCAAACGTTCCATGCTGAACCGCTGTGCAGCAGGGATCAGGGGCGAGACACTGATCGTCAACCTTCCGGGCAAAGAGGGGGCTGTAAAAGCAGCGCTTGAGTATCTGTTCCCTGAGATCCAGCATGCAGTGAAAGTGATCAAAGGAGAGTCTTAGGATGACAGTCACATATCTGTATCACAGCGGATTTGCAGTAGAATTTGAGGATATCGCGCTGGTGTTTGATTACTATAAAGGCGAACTGCCAGAGACTGTCCGCGGGAAAAAGCTGTACGTTTTTTCAAGCCATTATCATAGGGATCATTTCCAGTACAAAGTATTTGACTGGGAAGAAGAGTACGATGCTGTTTATATCCTCTCCAGGGATATCCGTACTAAGGGGATAGAAGGAAGGACAGTAAAAGTCAAAAAATGGCAGGAGCTTTCCGTAGATGGCCTCGAGATAAAGACGCTTCGCTCGACAGATGAGGGCGTGGCGTTCTTTGTGCGTGTGAAAGGCGCTGTGATCTATCATGCGGGGGATCTCAACTGGTGGCACTGGGAGGAGGAAACTCCTTCTTACAATGAAAAGATGAAAGCAGATTATCAGAAGGAGATCGGCACGATAGAGGGAGAGCATATTGACTTGGCATTTGTTCCGCTGGATCCGAGGCTGAAAAAAGCGTACGGATGGGGCATTGATTATTTTATGCGGCATACAGATACACAGTATCTGTTCCCGATGCATCTGTGGGGCGGCTATAAGACAATAGCAAGATTTCTCAACGATCCGCTGTCAAAAGACTACAGGGACAGGATCGTCCGGATTGAAAGAAGACAGCAGCGTTTCAGCATATCCTGACGGATGACGGATATATCCGGTGTATTATCTTCTGGATTGTATACACACAGAGACGAAGGAGGAGCTATGAAGGTTAAGATTTATACAGACGGTGCGGCCCGAGGGAATCCCGACGGTCCCGGAGGATACGGTACAGTGCTTGAGTACATTGATCCGAAAGGCGGGCTTCATAAAAAAGAGATATCCCAGGGTTATAAAAAGACAACCAATAACCGGATGGAACTTATGGCTGTGATCGCAGGGCTTGAGGCGCTCAACCGTCCGTGCGAGGTCGAGCTTTTTTCGGACTCAAAGTATGTTGTGGATGCTTTTAACCGGCACTGGATTGAAGGATGGCTTAAAAAGGGCTGGAAACGAGGAAAAAATGAGCCTGTAAAAAATGTAGATCTCTGGAAACGGCTTCTTGCAGCCAAGGAAAACCATAAAGTAAAATTCATCTGGGTCAAAGGACATGACGGTCATCCGCAGAACGAAAGATGCGATGAGCTTGCGACCTCGGCGGCTGACGGCAAAGATCTGATCGATGATGCAATCGTGAATATATAGATGATAACAGATAGATGAATTGCTATCACACGGAAAATATGATATAATCTGAAATTGCGAGTAAGACAGGTAATCGCGGCTGCTGATCCCGAAAGGCTGCAGGCGAGGAAAGTCCGGGCTTCACAGGGCAGGATGCCGGATAACGTCCGGTAGAGGCGACTCTAAGGAAAGTGCAACAGAAATGAACCGCCTTCATTTGAAGGTAAGGGTGGAAGGGCAGTGTAAGAGACTACCGCCCTGCTGGTAACAGCAGGGGCATATGTAAACCCCATCCGAAGCAAGACCGGATAAAGACAATGTGGCGGCCCGTCACGTCTTAGGTTGGTTGCTGGAACCTGCCGGTAACGGCAGGTCTAGATAGATGATTACCCAACGACATAACCCGGCTTATCGTCTTGCTCGCTGTATTTAGGACAGTTTATAACAGTATGACTGAAAGATAGAGGTAGTAGTATGAAAGGTATTATATTAGCCGGAGGTTCCGGCACCCGGCTGTACCCCCTTACAAGAGTAACATCCAAACAATTGCTTCCGGTATATGATAAGCCGATGATCTATTATCCGCTTTCTACACTTATGCTGGCCGGGATAAGAGATATTCTGATCATCTCAACACCGGAGGATACAGAGAGATTTGAAGGGCTTTTGGGAGATGGCAGTAATTTCGGTATCCATCTTTCTTACGCGGTTCAGCCAAGCCCCGACGGACTCGCTCAGGCATTTATTATTGGAGAAGAATTTATCGGCAGCGAGCCCTGTGCCATGGTGTTAGGGGACAATATTTTCTACGGCGGATGGTTTCGGAAGAATCTAAAAGATGCTGCCCGTGATGCAGAGAGAGGATATTCTACCATCTTTGGGTATTACGTAAAGGATCCTGAAAGATTCGGAATTGTAGAATTTGATGAAGAGAGAAATGTTCTCTCCGTGGAGGAAAAGCCGGAAAATCCCAAATCCAATTATTGTATCACCGGACTGTATTTCTATGATAAACGTGTTGTGGATATGGCAAAGAAAGTACGGCCGTCTAAAAGAGGAGAGCTTGAGATCACAGATCTGAACCGGCTGTATCTGGAAGATCACCGCCTCAAAGTACAGATTCTTGGCCGCGGATTCGCATGGCTGGATACAGGTACTATGGACAGCCTTATGGACGCCGGTACGTTTGTACAGACAGTACAAAACAGGCAGGGTGTAGTCATATCGGCTCCGGAGGAAATCGCATTCCACGAAAGATGGATCACTAAAGATGAGCTTCTTGCATCAGCGTATCTTTACGGAAAGTCTCCTTATGGTGAACATCTTTTAAGAGTGGCTGATAACAGACTGGTATATGAAGGAGGAAATTCATGACGATCATAGTAACAGGCGGTGCTGGATTTATCGGATCTAATTTTATTTATTATATGTTAAAAGAACACCCGTCATACAGAATTGTATGTGTAGATTGTCTGACATACGCAGGCAATCTTTCTACATTGGAAGATGCGCTTGAGAATCCTGATTTCAGATTCTGCAGGATAAACATCTGTGACAGAGAGGCCATCTATCATTTGTTTGAAGAAGAGCATCCGGATATCGTTGTCAATTTTGCCGCAGAATCTCATGTGGACAGATCCATCGCGGATCCAGAGGTCTTCCTTGATACAAATATCAAGGGGACGGCGGTTATGATGGATGCCTGCCGAAAATATGGAATCACAAGATATCATCAGGTATCTACAGACGAAGTATACGGCGATTTGCCGCTTGACAGACCGGATCTGTTCTTTACGGAGGAAACGCCAATCCACACAAGCAGCCCTTACAGTTCGTCTAAAGCGGCTGCTGATCTGCTTGTGCTTGCGTACCACAGAACATATAATCTGCCGGTAACGGTCAGCAGGTGCAGCAACAATTACGGACCATATCATTTTCCGGAAAAGCTTATTCCGCTGATGATTGCCAATGCACTGGCAGACAAGCCGCTCCCCGTGTACGGCAAGGGATTGAATGTACGTGACTGGCTGTATGTTGAAGATCACTGCAAGGCGATAGATCTGATCATCCATAAGGGAAGAACCGGAGAGGTCTACAATATAGGCGGCCATAATGAGATGCGCAATATTGATATCGTTAAACTAATATGCCGGGAACTTGGCAAACCGGAAAGTCTGATTACATTTGTAAAAGACCGGAAAGGGCATGATATGCGTTATGCCATCGACCCGAAAAAAATTCATAATGAGCTCGGTTGGCTTCCGGAGACGAAGTTCGAAGACGGGATCATCAAAACAATTCAGTGGTATCTTGATCATCAGGAGTGGTGGAAAACGATTATTTCCGGTGAATATCAGGATTATTATAAGAAAATGTATGACAGTGATAGTAGTGCTAATTAATACTACTAATAAGAAGGGGCGGGAAAACAGGCAGGAAACTGTATATATGCACAGTTTCCCGCCTGTTTTTTTGATCCGAAACGGTATATTCTTACGCTGCCGCAGATATACACAGAAACTTTTCCAGAAGCTGATATGTATTCATCATCCCATCGGTATGGCTGCGCTCATAATTATGTGATGCGTACACGCCGGGGCCGATCAGGGCATAGCGGATATCGTGCCCGCTTCTAAGGGCCGCTCCTGCATCGGACGTATAATGAGGATAGATATCTATGGCAAAATCAAGCTTTGCCTCTTTTGCAGTATCGATGAGCTGCCCGGTAAGCGCATAGTCGTAAGGACCGCCTGAATCCTTTGCACAGATAGACACCTTACGCTCGGTACATTCAAGACCGTCGCCGACACAGCCCATATCTACAGAGATGAACTCTTCGGTATCTGCCGGGATGCAGGAAGCGCCGTGGCCTACTTCCTCATATGTAGTGAAAAGGAGTGTGACTTTGCGGTTCAATGTAAGTTTTTTATCCTTTACCGCTTTCGCAAGCCCCAGGAGTATGGCGGCGGAAAGCTTATCGTCCAGGAATCGGCTTTTAATGTACCCGCTTTCTGTAACAACGGTCCTCGGGTCAAGTGCGATATAATCTCCGTTCTGGATACCCAGCTTTTTCACGCCCTTTTTGGAGCATACATTTTCATCGAGCAAAATCTCCATATGGGACTCGGTTTTCTTTCTTTTTTTATTTGCTACATGTTCGGATGGTTCGGTATTGAGCACGACTCCGGTATAGATATGTCCGTCCCGGGTATGTACGGTACAGTTTTCCCCGTCGCAGGTATCCCATTGATGTCCGCCTATGGTGGTGGGACGGAGACAGCCGTTGTCTTTGATCTTTCGGACCATGGCACCCAAAGTATCCAGATGGGCGGAAAGTACAAGAGGAGTTCCCTCGCCGCCAAGAATAACACTTATATTCCCTTTACCTGACAACTCCGGCCGATATCCCAGATCACTAAGCTGCCCCGATACGTAGCCGGTGATCTTCTGGGTATATCCGGAGGGACTTGGAATAGAAGTTAAAGCTTTCAATTGCTTTAAGATATAGTTTTTCATATAAAAATCCCCCTTTGCCTTGATATAGTAAAATTATAGCATTTACTATAATAATTCGGGTGAATAAAATATGCAAGCGGAGTTGATAAAATTCTCGAAAAATAGTATAATTTTGGCATATTCAATAAAAATATGTGGAGAATAGACATGAATACCGACATTATGATGAGCATTGAGCAGTGTTATCCGACCATGACGAGAAAACAGAGGCAGATCGCCGATTATATGAAGGATAATATCGATACCATGGCGTTCATCACTCTGAAGGAGATGAGCAAGGAACTGGGCGTTACGGAGATTACCATCCTGAATGCCTGCAAGGTGCTGGGGTACAACAGCTTTAACGAGGTGAAGTACGAGATCAGGAAGTATATCAACATGAACCGGAGGATCGGGCTGTACCGGCAGAACGATTATTTCAACACGGACGTGCCGGAATATGAGCTGAGTGACAAAGAGCAGCTTTTGACGGAGATCTGCGGCGAAGAGCGGGAGCTGATGGAAGAGTTCGCCAGGAACTTTGACAGCCGTAGGTTTATGCGGGTGGCGAAGCTGTTCTTTAAATACCAGAAGATCGTGCTGTGCGGCCGGGGGATGTCCTTTATCATCTGCCAGTGGCTGGCGTCGGACCTGGCCGGCGCGCAGATTCCCTCCATGCTGGTGAATTCGGAGCTGAACGAGAGCGTGTACTCGGCGCTTCCGGTCTTTGATAAAAATACCCTCATCGTGGCGGTCACTTTCCCCGACTATTATTTTATGACGGAGCAGATTGCCAGGTACGGGAAGAAGAAGGGGGCGAAGGTGCTTGGGATAACCGATACTCCGGAGGCGGAGATCGCCAGGTATGCGGACGAGCTTCTGACGGTACGGAGCACGACCCGGATGTTCCTCAATACGGCGTCGGTTCCCATGGCTGTCATCAATCTCCTGGTGTCCGCCATCAAGATTGAGGGAGACATGGAGAAGGAAAATATCGGGAAGGAATTCGGGACATTGTTCTGATCATCCGCAGCCTGACGCTCTGCTGTGGCAGAGCGGAAAAGCATTTTAACTAAAATATATGCTTTTTTATAGTGAAAATACAACAAATACTTTGATAAAAAATATGCAATTTCCACAAAGTTGCATATTTTTTTCTATTTCTGTATCAATAAATTGTAGCATTTGCTATAATAGATAAAAATAATGGGATATATAGAAAAAGCATATATCCAGAAAAGTTTAATTTGAAGACAGGAGGTTGCACTTATGAAAAAGAGATTAGTTGCAGCAATACTTACGGCAGCGATGGCGTTATCGCTCACCGCCTGCGGCGGAGGCGGAGGGGACAAAGGTTCCTCTTCAGGAGGGGGAGAGCAGTACTATAACATTTACCTGCAGACAGAGCCTTCTACCCTTGATTCAATTAAAGGAAATGACAACT
>CATLEM010000121.1 GCA_949916155.1 uncultured Dorea sp. | reverse complement strand
TGAAGGACGGACAGATCGTGAAGGCAAAGGCCCCGAAGATCACCTGCCAGTGTATCCGAGTTCCGGTGCTTGACGGACATACGGCTGCCGTGTTTATTAATTTTGAAAAGAAGCCGTCGAAGGAGCAGCTTATCGAAAAGCTGGTGAATTTCAAAGGATTCCCCCAGGAGGCATCTCTTCCGGGCGCGCCGAAGCAGTTTATCCGGTACCTTGAGGAGGATAACCGTCCGCAGGTGTCTCTTGATGTGAATTATGAAAACGGTATGGGAGTGTCTATAGGGCGTCTCAGAGAGGACTCCATGTTCGACTACAAGTTTGTGGGGCTCTCCCACAATACGCTTCGCGGAGCTGCCGGCGGGGCAGTGCTCTGTGCAGAGGCTCTGACGAAAAAAGGATACATTCAGGCAAAGAAGTAAGGCTGAGATAAAGAGAGGGGCCAGACTATGGAGAGCAATATTTTAAATTATTCCCAGAACCGGGAGCTGTCGTGGCTTAAGTTTAATCAGAGGGTGCTGCAGGAGGCGCAGGATATCACGGTTCCTCTTCTGGAACGGATGAAATTCGTGGCGATCTTTTCGAGCAATCTGGATGAGTTTTTCATGATCAGGGTAGGAAGCTTATTCGATATGGCTCATGCGGACGCCAAGGCTAAGGACAGCCGGTCGGGGATGACGCCGGACGAGCAGCTTGGGAAGATCTTTGAGGCGGTGGCGCCTCTTTGCAAGGAACGGGACAAGACGTATTCTGACATACAAAAGCAGCTTCACCCCTACGGTGTGTGCGGGTTAAGCTATAAGGAATTAGAGCAGCAGGAAAAGAAGTATGTGAATAAATATTTTAAGGATCAGATACTTCCGATCCTTTCTCCGCAGATTGTGGATGCGAATCATCCTTTCCCGCATCTTCTGAATAAGGAGATCTATGTGACAGCCAATTTAAAGGATAAGGATAAGACGATGCAGGGGATCGTGCCGATTCCCCAGTTTATCTCTGATATCCTGTATCTGCCGGGGCATGATATCCGCTATATCCGTATGGAAAAGATCATCGTGGAGCATCTGAGTCTTGTGTTCCCGAAGTATACGGTCACAGATCCTAACTATATCTGCGTGACCAGAAGCGCGGATATCAATCCGGAGGATGAGGCGTTAGAGGTCAATGATGATTTCCGCCATCTGATGAAAAAGACACTCCACAAGCGCCGCAGGATGTCGGTGGTCAGACTTGAGGTGGCAGAGAAGCTGAGCGCGGAGACAGAGAAGTATTTCTGCGACAAATTTAAGATCAGGCCGGTGCAGATCTTCCGCACGAAGATGCCCATGAAGCTTGACTATATCTTCGCCATCAGCGGCAATCTTCCGGAGCCGATGAAGAAGTCGCTGACGTATCCTGCATTTTCGCCCCAGAGCTGTGCGAGGCTCCAGGACGGCAGCATCATGCGGCAGATTAAGAAGAAGGATCTGCTTTTATTCTATCCTTATGAGAGTATGGATCCGTTCCTAAAGCTCATCAAGGAAGCAGCCTACGATCCGAATGTCATGACGATAAAAATTACGATCTACCGGTTGGCGAAGAAGGCAAGGCTTGTGGAGTATCTGTGCGCTGCCGCGGAAAACGGTAAGGAAGTTACGGCGCTTATCGAGCTTCGGGCGAGGTTCGACGAGCAGAATAATATCGACTGGTCCGAGCGGATGGAAGAGGCCGGATGCCGGGTGATCTACGGGTTTGAGGATTATAAAGTACATTCCAAGATCTGTCTGATTACATACCGAAACCGCAGCGAGATTCAGTACATTACCCAGATTGGTACGGGAAATTATAATGAGAAGACAGCAGGGATGTATACGGACCTTTCCCTGATGACAGCTAATCCGGCCATCGGCCATGACGCTTCGGAATTTTTCAAAAATATGGCCATCAGCAATCTGGACGGAGTCTATGATCATCTGATCGTCTCGCCCACCAGCTTGAAGCAGACGGTATTAAAGATGATGGATGAGGAGATCGCCAAGGGAAGCAGCGGTCGCATCGTCATGAAGATGAATTCGGTGACGGATACGGACTATATCGAGAAGGTATCGGAAGCCTCAAGGGCAGGGGTGAAGATCGACCTTATCGTCCGGGGAATCTGCTGCGTGCTGCCGGGTGTCGCCGGCTATACGGACAATCTGCGGGTGATGAGCGTGGTCGGGCGCTACTTAGAGCATCCGAGGATCTTCAGCTTCGGCACGGGAGACAGTCAGAAGATCTATATCGGTTCCGCGGATATGATGACCCGCAATACAGAAAAGCGGGTTGAGGTGGCATGCCCGATTCTGGATGCGGATATTAAAAAGCAGATCAACCATTATCTGAAGATCATGCTCAGCGACAATATAAAAGGAAGAGAGTTAAAGAGCGACGGAACCTACTGCAGGAAGGAAATGGCCGAGCCGTATATTGATTCGCAGGCAACCTTCATGGAAGAGGCGCTTAATGCGCAAAATACCATGCCTGTCCGGAAGGAGAAAAGCTTCTTTGAGAAGATCAAGGAACTGCTTAAGAGATAACATGAGGAGATAGGAATTGTCTATGGGGAAAGCACTTTACATTGCTGAGAAACCCAGTGTAGCGCAGGAGTTTGCCAAAGCACTGAAGCTGACAACAAAACGAAAGGACGGGTATATGGAATCGGAGGATGTTGTCGTTACCTGGTGTGTGGGACATCTGGTGACGATGAGTTATCCCGAGGAGTACAGCCCGTCGTTAAAAAGGTGGAGTTTAGCGGCTCTGCCTTTTATACCTGATGAGTTCCGATATGAAGTGATCCCGGCGGTGGCGAAGCAGTTTCGCATCGTGTCCGGGCTTCTTAACCGGGAGGATGTGGAGGTGATCTATGTCTGTACGGACTCGGGGCGGGAGGGAGAGTATATCTACCGCCTTGTGGAGCAGCAGGCGGGAGTGCGCGGAAAAGAGCGGCGGCGTGTCTGGATCGATTCTCAGACGGAGGAGGAGATCCTAAGGGGGATCAGGGAGGCGAAAGATCTTAAGGAGTATGATAACCTGTCCGCGTCGGCCTATCTCCGGGCGAAGGAAGATTATCTTATGGGGATTAATTTCTCAAGGCTTCTTACGTTAAAATACGGCGATGGCATCTCTAAGTATCTGAAGACGAAATATGCTGTCGTGTCGGTGGGGCGGGTCATGACCTGTGTGCTTGGCATGGTGGTCCGAAGAGAACGGGAGATTCGGGAGTTTGTGGAGACGCCGTTTTACCGGGTAGTCATGAATGCAGGAGAGGAAGGGCAGACCTTTGAGGGTGAATGGCGGGCGGTAAAAGGCTCAAGATGGTTCGGATCTTTTGATCTGTACAAGGAAAACGGGTTTAAAGAGGAAGGTAAGGCAAAAGAGCTTATAGATCACTTAAAGGATCCGGCTCCGGTGACCTGCCGGATCGCCGGCATAGAAAAAAAGAAGGAAAAGAAGAACCCGCCTCTTCTTTATAATCTGGCGGAGCTTCAGAATAAGTGCTCTAAACGGTTTAAGATCAGTCCGGATGAGACGCTCAGGATCGTGCAGGAGCTGTATGAGAAAAAGCTTGTTACCTATCCGCGTACGGATGCCAGAGTGCTGTCTTCGGCTGTGGCAAAGGAGATACATAAGAACTTAAACGGCCTGATGAAGTATGAGGAGGCGGTTCCCTATCTTCAGGAGATCGCCGGTTTCAGGAGTCATAAAGGTCTTGCGAAAACCCGCTATGTCAATGATAAGCAGATCACGGACCATTATGCGATCATCCCCACAGGGCAGGGGTTTTACGGGCTTCCTTCCATGCCGGAGATGTCAAAGAAGGTCTATGACGTGATCGTGAAGAGATTTTTAAGCATCTTTTATCCGCCGGCGGTCTATCAGCGGATATCTATCGTCACGAAGATAAAGGAAGAATCTTTTTTCTCAAGCTTCAAGCTGCTTGCGGAGGAAGGGTATTTTAAAGTGACGGGTATCCCGGGCAAGAAGAGCGAGGATGATACCAAAGAGACAGACCGGGCATTTTTTGAACAGATGAACGGCTTAAGGAAGGGTAAAGTGCTCCCGGTGCAGTCTCTGGATATCAAGGAGGGGAAGACTTCCCCGCCTAAGCGCTATAATTCCGGCTCCCTGATCCTTGCCATGGAAAATGCGGGACAGCTTATCGAGGATGAGGAGCTCAGGGCGCAGATCAAGGGGAGCGGTATCGGGACCAGCGCCACCAGGGGCGAGATCTTAAAGAAGCTTTTTCACAATAAATATCTGGATCTGAATAAAAAGACGCAGATCGTCACGCCCACGCTGCAGGGGGAGATGATCTATGAGGTAGTGGATCATTCCATCCGCCAGCTCCTTAACCCGGAGCTTACGGCAAGCTGGGAAAAAGGGCTGACTTATGTCGCCAACGGGGAGATCACGCCCGATGAGTATATGGCAAAGCTTAAGTCATTTATCGTAAACCGGACACAGGGAGTAAAGGGACTCAGCAATCAGGGGATGCTTCAGGAGTGTTATGACAGGGCGGCAGGTTTCTATACGAAGAAGCGGGGGCAGGATGCCGGATAATGCTTCTGCTTACACAGGACTTTGTATTTGCTGCTAAGATGTTCTTTGACTTTGAGAGCGAAAAGTGCTATTCTTTTACTGTAAAAAATATACCCGGAGGGCATCCCGCAGTGCAGCCCTAAAGGGACGGACTGCTGTCCGTAAGGTGAGAAAAATGATGAGACAGGAGAAGGAAAGATGAAGGAATTGACTGTAGAAGAATTGTATACATTAGATGAGACGATCGCGAAGGATATCTTCGAGGGAGTTACCTATCCGTGGGAGGTGCTGCCGAAGATCAGCGCGTTTATCCTGGAGCTTGGGAAGACGCTTTCTGCGGAGGAATATGACAAGGTGGGCGAGGATGTGTGGATCGCCAAGTCCGCGAAGGTGTTCGAGTCTGCTTATATCCATGGACCGGCGATCATCGGGAAAGAGGCGGAGGTGCGTCAGTGCGCGTTTATCCGGGGAAATGCCATCGTAGGCGAGGGCGCTGTGGTGGGCAATTCCACAGAACTTAAAAATGTGATCCTGTTCAATAAAGTACAGGTGCCTCATTATAATTATGTAGGAGACTCGATCCTTGGTTATAAGGCGCATATGGGGGCAGGTTCTATTACTTCTAATGTAAAGTCGGATAAGAAGCTGGTGGTCGTAAAGACGCCGGAGGGGAATATCGAGACGGGTATCAAGAAGTTCGGCGCCATGCTTGGCGACGAGGTGGAGGTCGGCTGCGGAACCGTGCTCAATCCGGGAAGTGTCGTAGGAAGCCGTACGAATATCTATCCGCTGTCTTCGGTGAGAGGATATGTGCCGGCAGGAAGCATCTATAAAAAGCAGGGCGAAGTTGTAGAGAAATATGAGTAATTTCTGCGGGATATGTACCGGCAGAGTTAAGAACAACGGAAAAAAGGAGGAGTGCGGGATGAAAACCGTAGGTTTTATCGGTGTAGGGATCATGGGAAAATCCATGGTGAGAAATCTCATGAAAGCAGGATATGAGCTTCATATCTATGCCCGGACGAAGGCGAAGGTGGAGGATGTCATCGGAGAGGGTGCAATCTTTCATGATTCTATCGCAGAGTGTGTGAAAGAGCGGGACGCAGTCATAACGATCGTGGGATTCCCTAAAGATGTGGAAGAGGTGTATTTTGATGAGGGAAATATACTGGATAGTGCGATGGAGGGAGCGTATCTCATCGATATGACTACCACAAGTCCTGTGATCGCTGAAGAGATCTTTAAGGAGGGGACAAAGAGAGGCTTCCATGTGCTGGACGCTCCGGTGACAGGCGGCGACACAGGGGCGAAGGCCGGGACGCTGTCCATCCTTGTGGGTGGTGAAAAGGCAGACTATGAGGCTTGTATTCCGCTGTTTGAGGCGATGGGAACGAATATCAATTACCAGGGAGCCGCAGGCTGCGGGCAGCACGCGAAGCTTGCCAATCAGATCATGATCGCGGGGACGCTTTCGGGAGTCTGTGAGGCGCTTACCTATGCGAAGGCTAAAGGGCTTGACCTTGAGACGGTGGTGAAGTCTGTGGCTACGGGCGCCGCGGGGAGCAGGCAGCTTGATCTGTTTGCGCCGAAGATCATGGCGGAGGACTTTGCGCCGGGATTTTTTATGAAGCATTTTATCAAAGATATGACACTGGCGCTTAGAGAGGCGAACCGGAGCGGGCTGAGCCTTGAGGTGCTGAGCCAGGTGCTGGCAAACTATGAGGAACTGGAGGCTGCGGGCCACGGAGACCTTGGGACGCAGGCGCTGATCAAATACTACGAGGAAGGATGTGCGAAAGACGATGAATGATAACTTTGTGACACTGGAGATCGGAAAGACAAAACATATCGCCCTGGTTGCCCATGACGGGAAGAAGAAAGCGCTGGTAGAGTGGTGCGATAAGAATAAGGAGATCTTAAAGGGGCATTTCCTGTGCGGGACCGGGACGACGGCGCGGCTCATTGCGGAGAAGACGGGACTTCCGGTGAAGGGCTATAACAGCGGCCCGCTGGGCGGTGACCAGCAGATCGGGGCGAAGATCGTGGAAGGACAGATCGATTTTATGGTATTTTTATGGGATCCTTTGGAGGCGCAGCCCCACGACCCGGATGTGAAAGCGCTCCTTCGTATCGCGGTGGTGTATGACATCCCGGTAGCGAATAATCTGGCGACTGCGGATTTTATGCTCCATTCGGAATATATGGACGGTACATATGACCGGAAGATCGAGAATTTCAATAAAACGGTGCAGGACCGGGTAAATCAGATGAAGCAGTAGGCTGCTGAGGGCAGTTTTAAATTACCGGTATTTTTTCGCAATAACGGATATAGTGATCAGGCAAACGGCAGCATAGATGAGCCAAAATGCGGCGAACAGGCTGTAGGTGTTGTAAAGCAGCAGCGGATAGGGAGCAGCAAGCCGTGCCGTGATAAGATTGTAGATCAGGGACAGGGGAAGGAAGCTGACGATCCAGATATTGACCCTCCAGAATTTCAGTCTGCCGGATATCCTGTTCTGCGCGGATGCCAGGCAGATGCCTATGGTGTGGATCATCACGCCGGCGATGATCAATACAGAACCTGCGATGACGGCATCTGCCTCCTGTGTTGAGAACCAGAGCAGGCAGGATAAGATCACGCCAAACAGATCCAGGGCTGTCGCCACTGCGTTGAATATAGGAGAGAAGTCCGTATTTTTCACAGATTTTTCTGTCTGTGCGTGTTCGGTTCCTTTGAGAAGGTAATCTGTTGTCACTTCAAAATATTCGCTGAGCAGGATGATCTTTTCGATATCCGGCATGCTCTGCCCGCTTTCCCATTTTGATATGGCCTGTCTTGACACGCCTAATTGGCAGGCCAGCTCTTCCTGTGATATGCCTTTTTCTTTTCTTAACTGGTGTATTCTTTCGGTGATATTCATGATGAAGAGGCTCCTTTCCATTCTTGTTCAAATGATGAGATGATGTCAACGCGCTGTTCTTTGGCTGTATGATATTATTTTAACCTGATATACGGTTGCATGACAACCAGTATTGAATGGAATATTGTCAACCGATGGTTGCGGTGCGTGAAAATACCTTTAAAATCAAGGGGGAATACGGGATGGATCTGCGGAGGCTGCTGAGGGCGGAGTGAACAGTAATAGTTCAGAATAATGTACTGAAAAATAGACATAAAGAGACCTTGTCCGCAGGGTCTCTTTGTATTATAATAGAAATAACTGAGAATAAATGGAAAGGAGTCTATATATCATGGGATTTATAGATGAGATCAAAGCAAAAGCAAAGACATGCAAACAGACAATCGTTCTTCCGGAGACTGAGGACATCAGGACTTATGAGGCGGCAGAGGCTGTTTTAAAGGAGGGTACTGCCAACCTTATCCTTGTGGGCAGCGAGGAGGAGATTGCAAAGAACAAGGGCGGTTTCGACATCAGCGGCGCGACGATCGTAGATCCGGCGAAAAATCCGAAGACGGAAGAGTACATCGCAAAGCTTGTTGAGCTGCGCCAGAAGAAGGGCATGACCGAGGAGCAGGCAAGGGAGCTTCTTCTT
>CATLEM010000120.1 GCA_949916155.1 uncultured Dorea sp. | reverse complement strand
CGGACGGGAATTCAAGCCATTCAACAACCAGAGCAAAGATAGGAAATAAAAAGACATAAGAGTCAATATAAGGAGGATGAAAATCATGACACTGACAGTAAAATTATTATTAATCGCAGCTTTAATACTTAGCATTATTATTCCGTTCGGATATTTCCTTATCGGGGAAAAGAACAAAAAGCGTTATAAGAGGACACTGGCAACGAATGTATTCTTCTTTTTCGGGGCATTTCTTGTAGCAGGGATCATGTTGTTTGCCGGGGCTCCGGTGCAGGCGGCGGAGGCGGCAGGCGCGGCGTCTAACGCGACAGGCTTCGGCTATCTGGCAGCAGCTCTGTCCACCGGGCTTTCCTGCGTGGGCGGCGGTATCGCCGTAGCGAGCGCGGCAAGCGCAGCTCTTGGCGCGATCAGCGAGGATCCGAGCGCTCTTGGTAAATCCCTGATCTTTGTAGGTCTTGCCGAAGGTGTGTGTCTTTACGGATTGATTATTTCTTTCATGATCATAGGTAGGTTGTAAGATGAAGATGTATCTGATCAGTGATAATGTCGATACGCTTACGGGTATGCGCCTGGCGGGCGTTGACGGTGTGGTGGTCCATGAGCGGGAGGAGCTGAGAAAAGAGCTTGAGACAGCCATGGATGACAAGAGCGTGGGGATCATTCTCCTGACGGAGAAGTTCGGCAGGGAGTTCCCGGATCTTTTGGATGAGATCAAGTTGGAGCGCGCGTTCCCGCTTCTGATCGAGATCCCCGACAGGCACGGTACCGGCCGTAAGAAAGATTTTATCACGTCTTATGTAAATGAAGCTATCGGATTAAAACTGTAAAAAAGAAGGTGACACGCATGACTATAGAAGAAAAAATTGCGCGTCTGCAGTCGTCTGCCATGACAGAAGCCAGGGCGCAGGGCAATGCGATTATCTGGCAGCACAAAAAAGCTCTGATGACGATCTACGAGCAGCATGAAACAGAGGCCAAAAGACAGGCGGAGATCAGGATCAAGGCAGAGCAGACGAACATCAGACATCAGCTTAACATGTCCGCGTCCAAAGCCCAGCTTGATATGAAGCAGGAGTACGGGAAGACGTTAAAAAGACTGAAAAAACAATTGTTCCGCGAAGTGGGGGAGATCCTTCAGGATTATATGAAGACGGAGGAATATAACCGTCTGCTGATAAGCTATATTGAAAATGCCGCTAGGTTTGCCAACGGCGCGGCGATGACGATATACATCAACCCGACGGATGCTGATAAGAAAGAATATTTGGAAGAGCATACCGGGGTTGCGGTTACCGTGAGCAAGGAAGACTTTATCGGCGGTATCCGTACGGTGGTCCATGAGCGGAATATCCTGATCGATCATGCGTTCAAAGGCGCGATCGAGCGGGAATACCAGAAGTTTGTATTCGGAGGAGGTACGGGAATTGGATAGCAGGAGAATTGAAGCGATTTACGGCATTAACGGTCCCGTCATCTACCTGAAAGGAAAGACCGGATTCAAGATGTCCGAGATGGTCCACGTGGGAAAGGAAAAGCTTGTGGGGGAGGTTATCTCTCTTGACAAGGATGTGACGACGATTCAGGTATACGAGGAGACCTCGGGGCTTAAGCCCGGCGAGGAAGTGGAAGCGACAGGGGATGCGGTGTCTGTGACCCTGGCTCCCGGTATCCTCAACAATATCTTCGACGGGATCGAGCGGCCTTTAGAGAAGATCGGCGAGAGCGGCGGGGCATTTATCACAAGGGGTGTCAGTGTGGATTCCCTGGACACGGCGAAGCTTTGGGATACCCATATGACCGTAGCCGAGGGAGAGTTCCTGCACGGCGGAAGCATATTTGCCGAGGTGCCGGAGACCCGTGCCATCGTCCACAAATGCATGATCCCTCCCCAGGTGGAAGGAACTGTCGTGGAAGTAAAGCCTGACGGGCAGTATACGATTAATGACACGCTGCTTGTGCTGGAGCTTCCGGACGGGACGAAAAAAGAGATTACCATGACCCAGCACTGGCCCATCCGTGTGCCAAGGCCGGTGCATAAGAGATATCCGGCGAGCATCCCTCTGGTGACCGGGCAGCGTATCCTGGATACGATGTTCCCCATCGCCAAGGGCGGTACGGCGGCGATCCCGGGAGGGTTCGGTACGGGAAAGACCATGACCCAGCACCAGATCGCCAAGTGGTCTGACGCAGATATCATCGTCTATATCGGATGCGGCGAGCGCGGCAATGAGATGACCCAGGTGCTTGAGGAGTTCGGCGAGTTGGTTGACCCCAAGTCCGGGAATCCTTTGATGGACCGGACGACGCTGATCGCCAATACGTCTAATATGCCGGTGGCGGCCCGTGAAGCATCGATCTATACCGGGCTTACGCTGGCGGAGTATTACCGGGATATGGGCTACGATGTGGCGATCATGGCGGATTCCACGTCCCGGTGGGCGGAGGCGCTGCGTGAGCTGTCCGGGCGTCTGGAGGAGATGCCGGCGGAGGAAGGTTTCCCCGCATATCTGGCATCGAGGCTTTCCGCCTTTTATGAGCGGGCGGGGATGATGCAGACGTTAAACGGCGAGACGGGTTCTGTGTCCATCATCGGCGCGGTATCCCCCCAGGGCGGAGATTTCTCCGAGCCGGTAACCCAGAATACGAAGCGGTTTGTCCGGTGCTTCTGGGGACTGGACAAATCCCTGGCATATGCAAGACATTTCCCGGCGATCCACTGGCTCACCAGCTACAGTGAGTATCTGAACGACTTAAGCGGATGGTACTCGGATAATGTGTCGCCCAAATTCTTAGATTACCGCAACCGGATCATGTCCATCTTAAGCCAGGAGAACAGCCTGATGGAGATCGTCAAGCTGATCGGCGCGGATGTGCTTCCCGACGACCAGAAGCTTACCCTTGAGATCGCGAAGGTGATCCGTCTGGGCTTTCTCCAGCAGAACGCGTTCCACAAGGACGATACCTGTGTGTCCATGGAAAAGCAGTTCAAGATGATGGACGTTATTCTTTATCTGTTCAAGACCTGCCGGAAGCTGATTGCCATGGGGATGCCCATGTCCATACTGAAGTCGGAAGGTATCTTTGAGAAGGTGATCGCCATAAAGTACGATGTACCTAATGATAACTTACAGATGTTAGACATGTATAAGCTGGATATTGACGCGTATTACAATAAGATCATCGAGAAGAACGCGTAGGGAGGAGTGTTAATATGGGAATAGAATATCTTGGACTCAGCAATATTAACGGGCCTCTTGTGGTGCTTGAGGGTGTGCAGGAAGCGTTTTTCGACGAGATTGTTGAGTTTGTTGTAGATGGAAATATAAAGAAAATGGGCCGTATCGTGGAGCTTGACAATGAGCGGGCGGTCATCCAGGTATTCGAGGGGACGGAGAATATGTCTCTTCAGAACACCCACACGAAGCTTACGGGGCATCCGATGGAGGTGCCGGTGTCGGCGGATATGCTGGGCCGTACCTTTAACGGTGTCGGCGTGCCTATCGACGGCCTTGGCTCGGTGATGGCGGAGGAGCGCCGCAACGTGAACGGTCTGCCGTTAAATCCGGTAAAGAGAGAGTACCCGAGAAACTATATCCGTACTGGAATCTCGGCGATCGACGGACTGACTACGCTGATCCGCGGCCAGAAGCTCCCGATCTTCTCCGGAAACGGCCTTCCCCACGACCAGCTTGCGGCGCAGATCGTAAAGCAGGCATCGCTGGGGGACGATTCAGAAGAAGAATTCGCTATCGTGTTCGGGGCGATGGGTGTTAAGCATGATGTTGCCGAGTTCTTCCGGAAGACCTTCGAGGAGAGCGGCGTGTCCGACCATGTGTGCATGTTCCTTAACCTGGCCAATGACCCAGTAGTGGAGCGTCTGATCACGCCGAAGGTAGCCCTTACGGTGGCGGAGTACCTGGCATTTGAGTGCAATATGCATATCCTGGTCATCCTGACGGATATGACTTCCTTTGCGGAAGCTATGCGTGAGGTGTCTTCTTCAAGAGGGGAGATTCCGTCAAGAAAAGGGTATCCAGGGTATCTGTACAGTGAGCTGGCGACGATCTATGAGCGCGCGGGAATCGTGGAGGATTCCCTTGGTTCCGTGACCCAGCTTCCGATCCTCACCATGCCGAACGACGATATCACCCACCCGATCCCGGATCTTACCGGATATATCACAGAGGGGCAGATTGTACTGGACAGAAACCTCCACGGGCAGACCATCTACCCGCCGATCAGTATCCTGCCGTCGCTGTCGCGACTGATGAAAGACGGCATTGGCGCAGGCTACACAAGAGACGACCACCAGAGCCTTGCCAACCAGCTGTTTTCTGCTTACGCGAAAGTAGGAGAGGCAAGAAACTTAGCGTCCGTTATCGGCGAGGATGAACTGTCGCCGCTAGATAAAAAATACCTGCAGTTCGGCGTAGAGTTCGAAAAACGCTACGTCGGCCAGGGTCCCACGGAAAACCGGACCATAGAGCAGACGCTTGACCTTGGCTGGGAGCTTTTGCACCTCCTTCCAAGAGAAGAACTGGACCGTATCGATACGAAGCTTTTGGACATTTACTATCCAAGTGAAGAACCGCTGGACGCAGCGTCGTTCGAATAAGCGCTTGCGTTTAGTCGAATGACGATATGGCCAGCTTCGACGTGACTGAGCAACTTGTTGCGAAGTCCCGTCGAAAGAGCCGAAGGCTCGTAGGTTCGAAACGGCGCTGGACGCAGCGTCGTTCGAATAAGCACTAAGAAAGAAAGGAAGGTGTCGTATGGATCCGCGGGAATTTCCAACAAAAGGCAATCTAATGCTTGCCAAAAACTCGCTTATACTTGCCCGCCAGGGCTATGAGCTGATGGATAAGAAGAGGAATATCCTTCTTAAAGAGCTGATGGGCCTGATCAATGAGGCGAAAGACATACAGGAGCAGATTGATACAACATTTACCCGTGCGTACGCGTGCCTGCAGCATGCCAACATCGATATGGGGATCAGCAAGGTACAGGAGCTGGCGTTTACGGTGCCGATCGAGGATTCCATCGTCATCCAGACGCGAAGCATCATGGGAACCGAGATTCCCCATGTGAAGTATGATTCAAAGCAGAACAATCTGACCTATTCCTTTGGGAGTACGGGGGAATCTATTGATATAGCGAGAGAGGCGTTCCGTGAGGTAAAGGAATTGACGGTGAAGCTGTCCACGGTGGAAAATTCCGCGTACCGTCTCGCCGCCAATATCAAAAAGACGCAGAAGCGGGCTAATGCCTTAAAGAATATCACTATCCCCATGTATACCAACCTGGTCTATACGATCAATAACGCGCTGGAAGAAAAGGAGCGCGAGGAGTTCACCAGGCTTAAGGTGATCAAGAAGATGCAGGGGAAATAAAGAAAAAGAATTTGCGGTTGCTGCCGCAAATTCTTTTTCTTTATTTCAGTGACATCGCCGGGTGTAAATCCAGGAAAGAGAACCCCCATCTTTAGTTCAAATACCTGCTTTTCCGGATTAATTCGAGGAAGAAATAAATAAAATAAAAAATATTGAAAAATGTGTCACATTTTCGGAATCGCATTGATTATAATATATGTAGACTATTTTGTCACAGTAAAAGATGTTGTACCTGTACTATTATAACAAAGAACTGTCGCAAAGGAGGGCACAGTATGAGTAGGTTGCTGTTATCGGAAGACCTTTTGAAAGAATCGGTGATCAGAGCCTGTGAAAGGGAAAATACCATGCTGGGCATGTTGGCGGCAGAGGAAGAAGAGCCGGCGTTTTCCCGTGAGTTTGAGAAAAGCATGCAGCGGCTCTGCAAAGAGGAAAAAAAGGGGAAAAGAGAGAATGTTATCAGTTACAGTCCTGCCAGGATCTCGAAAAAAAGATTAAGGGTTAAGATCATATTGATTGCAGCGTTAGTCGCAATGCTGGGTTCAATGACTGTACTGGCGGTAGGGCCTGTCCGCGAAAAGCTGTATAAGATGGTGGAGACACTTTTCCCGGATCATACAGATGTTAATTTCCAAGAGATCGGAGAAGAGACGGCAGGGGATGAAACAGATTCAGAGGATTTGTCATTTAATCCGGCGGATTTTCCGAGAAAGCTAAAATGGATGCCGGAGGGGTTTGTTCTCGAAAGTGAGGAGTATCTTTCAGATAATTTTTATATGATGCAGATGTATTGCAACCAACAAAATGAGTATGAGGGAATAACATATACGCAGGTGCCGGTTGATGGTACAGGTATGTCGATTACATCCGATGGTACACCGGCGGAGGAAATAACAGTTGGAGGGGAAAGAGCATATTTATTTACGGATGAAGATGATTATCATAATATTGTATTAACGAAAGAAGGATTTATTTATCATGTGAGTGGAAATATCGAAGTGAAAACAATGGTACGCTGCCTTGAATCTGTTTTTTAGAAGAATAAAAATATATAACCGTACTTTGAATATAAATGTATTGTTTTTCAGAGTACGGTTTATTTTTATAATTTTCTTAAAATTCCAAAACAGTATCACATAATGGGATGTTAGTTGCAGACATATTATTCTCATATTTGAGGGGGGCATCCAGTTCTGCCTTTATTAGTTCCTGGAGGATGTCTTTAAAGCTTTTCTTGAGAAGGGAATAGACATCTGCCACACTGGTAATGTTGTTTTGTGAAATGAGTCATCTGATTTGTTTCTTTGCAACAGCCATAAAAAGGCTATTTTAATCACTGCGTTCTCCCTTTCTATAAAGATTTTAATTATCATTAAGTAATTCGTCAGTGGTAGTATTTAGAATCTGTGCAAATGCTTTTAGTTCAATATCTGTCACAAAACGTTTTCCGCATTCTATTCTTTGAATAGCGTTTTTATCTAAATCAATTCCTTTTAACTGTAGTTTTTCAGCAAAGGCTCTTTGGGAGACTTTAGGAGTTAGTTGTTTTCTTAATAAATATAATTTTTCGCCACATAAATTGTTTTTTCCGGTAGAAGATTTGTTTTTGTACATAAGTTTTCCTCCGCTAGATTACATTTTTGCTATAAAAAATGACATTCAGTGCTTGTCAATATCCATAGTTTATGATAAATGCAAAACTGAATTTACCTGGTAATGAGATTGATATACCATATGAGTATATTGGTTATGCTATTTATAACTATAATCACACTGCAATTCCGAAAGAAACATTGGAAAGAGTTCTTTCATGTTATCAACTTAGTATAGAAGATGTCAGTGACAGGATTGTTGAACATTATGACGATGACAAAGATGATTTGGATGATTTGATAGGAAGACGAGTGTATCAACCTCTTTGAAAAAATCCGGAAGAATGATTTTACAACAATGCATTCCCAACGTCCATGGGTGGTTGTGGTTCCAACTTATGCATGGAGAATCAGCCAGAAGGCAGAAGATTAAGACTCTTGCGGTGCTGACAGTGGTTTTGCTGACAGGATATATGCTGAGCAGCTATTGGAAAATGCTTGTACTGTGGATCTCATTGCTGCAGGGGATCACATTGGCAGAGGGCGGAGATTGCATGACTGAAAGATGACAGGAGGGATTGAAAGATGAAAAATTATAATTGTGCGGAACGGATAGTGTTTTATTTTGCGCAGAGAAGTGTGGGAAAAAGCGTGCCGCTTATCGTGCATAAAGTGCCGAAGCCGCAGAATCTTGGGAAGATGCTTAAGGAGTTACTGAAAGGAGAGGAATGAATATGAAGGTGAGATGTTTTTCGGAGTATCAGCTTAAAGAGGCATCCATAAGAGCTTGTGAGACAGAGCTTGAAGGGTATGACAGAATGATCGCAGAAGCAGAGGAACCTGTTTTTTCGGACAAATTTGAGGAAGAAATAAATAAAATAAAAAATATTGAAAAATGTGTCACATTTTCGGAATCACGTTGATTATAATATATATAGACTTTTTCGTCACAGTAAAAGAATTGCCTTTTTACACATGCCGGTATATAATGATGCCGGGATGAAAAAGAATTCTAAAATATTCAAAATCCGCCCTGACGGGCTGCTTAAAAGAGGAGACAGCTATGCTTTCATTTTACCTTTGTGAGATCGAAGATAAGGACAACAGGAGTAAATTTGAACAAATATATTTCCGGTATAAAAAGGAGATGTATATTATAGCAAATAAGATTCTGCGAAACAGAGAGGATACAGA
>CATLEM010000119.1 GCA_949916155.1 uncultured Dorea sp. | reverse complement strand
ACTATATAGGTATTATACCTCTACGGAACAAAGAAGTCGAGGGTTATGGAAAATTTGTATAGCTTCCATAACCCTCGTAAATATGCCACATACTTTATTTTTTATTATTCTTCATGAAACAACCCTGTAAATCCCCCGTCCCGTGAAAAGTAACTCGAAATATTTCAAAGGAAAATAAGTCTACCTTGTACTTTGCCGAAAAAATCAACATTTTTTACTTTATTAGGTAAATAAAAGAGTCGATTGCTCGCCTCTTCTAAAGGCATGTATATGTTTGAAGCCGCTTTTTGCGACATCAAGCAGTATTATTTCCAAATCCCTTCTTCAGGATTCCATTTCGATTTCACCGTTCCTTCAAGCAGCGGACGAACAAATACTTTTATCCATCCCATCATATCTGTTATGGATACCTGGATAAGAGCTTTCTTCTTTTTCAAGAATGAATTCCATCTTGTCTGATGCATCGGATCATTCAGAAACTCATCCCCGAAAGCAGCCGAATCCATTGTCATTCGTGTCTTCCTATTCTCAAAGGTCTCTACGACAGCATTCCGAAGCTCTTCATATGAAAACGCATATTTCTTTGAAAGAACATAAATATCATAAAAATCCTTATACCTACTGTTAAAGTATCCGTTATGTATGATGGCTTCCAGCTTCTCCGCAATGGATGATTCCAGAGAATATGCATTCACTCTTGGCGGTTCCATATCAAGTATAACAGGGAAGTCCATTTTTACTGCGTCCGGATAAATCACATCTCCAAAACCGATATCAATGCCGATCGGAATCTTTGTCCGATCAAGATACCCTATAGCTGATATATGCAGACCGTGGTATTGCTTGAACTCTGTAATGTCCTCCGCCATAATGGAGTCAGTATCAAATACAAGAGCATCATTCGTATCCTGAGAAAGAATATCCTGAAACACTCTCTTCATTTCCTCACCGCTATTGGATAATCTACGTGCAAGCAAATCCACATCCGTTGTTGCACGTTGATAATTTCGGCCAAACACCGCATACAAGAATATGCCACCCTTCAAAACAAAATGTTCCGCATATTTGGACACCGAAATTCTGTAGACTGTCCTCTCCAGCCCGTAATAAGTAAGGGCCTCCTGGAAAGTACAGCCGTTTTTTACTGCGAAGTTCTTAAGCCTCGCCTTTACTGAATCAGCATTCATTACACAAGCACCTCTAGATACGTTCTTACGATCTTCTCGCAACGCAGACGTTTTGCATAAACGTATAGCCTGTCAATCTGCCTGTCTTTGCGTTTCAGGTAATTTTTAAGCACCTCAGATGTCTCCTCAATACCGATCTTGTTCCTATAGTAAATGATATCGGCCACAGTTTTCTCAATATCGAAGATATGAAAGCAATTATCGCCTTCCTGGATTTCAGTAACACCAAGATCCATCCGGGAAGAATCAAAATAAAAAATCCTTATCTCTGGCCATTTTGGCAGAGTATTAACCTTTTTCTTCCGTTCAATAGCAACATCCACGGCATCTGGAAGGAAATTAGTAAGCTCATAATATCGTGCTGCACTCATCAGGCATATAACGCCGTTAGGTACAAAGGCTTCCGCGCTGAAGAAGTCGTTCTCATCACCCTTATAGGTGAGATTTTCATAGGTGCTGCGGTTTACCCGTGAAAGTATGCCCTCCTCTTCAAGCCTGCCAATCTTGTAATATGAATAGCCCATATTCTTTAGTTCAGCGGTTGTGATAAACTTCTTGTTTTCAGCGATTATGTTCACATGAATCACCTCCGCTTATATTATACACTATCTAAAGCAAAATTTCAACTAATTTCGGCAGTTATTTTTATTAGCCGATTTTAATTAAAATTTATCCATCTCATCCTGTCAAGCCCAAAAGCTCGATGATATTTTCTTTACATTCTATCAGTCTGATCTTTAGATCATTTCGTCCTGATGCCGCAGCGGCATAGATATCCCGTCTGAGGCGGTCTGTCATTTCAGTCAGTTCACCTTCATGAACATGATTTTCAGATAAAAGTGCTTCTGCTTTTTCTATATCACTTTGCACCCGGGCATCCAGATCTGGTTCGGCTTCTGTCTGCCAGCCGCTGTCTCTGGCATTAGCCAAAAGGATCTTCTGCGATGGTATGATCTCATATTCCTCCCGTTTTTCAAAGTACAATTTAAACGTACTTTCCAATAGATACGAGTATTCTGAATAACAGATGAGGATGCCGTCCTCTGACACAAGCCGCAAGGCATCGGTGATGACGTCTTCCGGGTACATATAGTTTACCTGCCCATTGATCACTATTATGTCAAAATATCTTTCCGAAAGCTTAAGTTGACCAAAGTCTCCCGCAAAGAAACTGAGTTTCGGGAGATGTTCGGACTGTGCGATGTGCTCCATCCACTCCGGTTCTATCGTGTCATAAGCGCAGACAAGGACCGACTCTTCGTTAAATGCACCTAATACTTCTGCCAGATGAAAGCTTATTTTTCCTTTCATGGAACCGTATTCCAGCAATTTTACCGGACGCGGGCTTTTTATCAGCTGTGCAGCAAGCAAGACGTCCATCAGAACTGCCGGAAATTCCAGTCCCTCTCCGTTCAATTTCTCTTTTTCCAGCAGCCCGAGTAACAGATCCGGTATAATCAGACAGTCCATCCCGGGTACACGGTGCATGGAAACCCTGCTT
The DNA here is from genome assembly GCA_949916155.1 of uncultured Dorea sp. Taxonomy (GTDB): domain Bacteria; phylum Bacillota; class Clostridia; order Lachnospirales; family Lachnospiraceae; genus MD308. Next base: position 5,522 of record CATLEM010000119.1, on the reverse strand, counting down.
TTATTAGACAGATAATCGCTGCAGTCCAAAAGAACCCTGTCATCTCCATCCCTGCCGCTATATATAAATTTTGAATTATTGTAGAACAGATTTCCCATATCTTGTCCTTCCTGCCATTTATGGCGGTTTAACCGAAGATCATCGTGTAGAGCCTTGCCACAATCTTTTCCATGTCATATTCGGACTTTGCATACTCGTGTGCATGACGGCACATTTCCTCAAGATGTTCACTGCGGCAAAGCTTCAGTAGAATATCTGCAAATCCGCTGATATCGCCGATTTCCGAAGCAAGCCCGCACCGTCCGTAATCTGTGGCATCCCCGTATTCATCGATTTTTGTAATTGCGATCGCATTGCCTGCATACAATGCTTCGGCGATGACGTTGGCGCCTCCCTCAAAAGTGGATGGCAGGGCAAATATTTTGGCTTTTTTATATTCTTTATAGAGAACATCTCTGTCAGAGATATGTCCGAGAAACCGGATGCGTCCCTTTAATTCAGGAAAACGTTTCCAGAAGCTTTCCAGTACATTTTCAAACTCTTTCGCGACACTGCCTGCCAGATGAAGTTCCCATTCAGGAAGCTTACCGGCTGCCAGCGCAAATGCTTCCAGGAGAACATGTGTAGCCTTCTGCATCGTTCCGAGTCTCCCAGCAGTCAGTATGACATTTTCCTTTTTATTGTAATCAAAATCCATAGGCTCATTAGAAAAATTATAAAAACCATTTGGTATATATTCGATCGCCCAGGGCCATTTTTCATTCAGATGGCGCTGCATTGTCCGCCCGGCGGCAGTGATCACGTCACACTGCCTCATAAACCGCTGAAAATTCTCGTCAGTCCACTGGATCCGGTCCATCCAGTGTGAGTTGGCATCCAATGCCAGGGCGATTTTGCCCTGAGGATTTATCTTTTTATAGATGTCAGCCAAAGGTTCGTAAAAAGGATAGCAGCCGTACAGCAGGAGACAATCCGTATCTGCCGATTCCTTTTCAATATAATCCGCCATACTTTCAAGACTTCCGTCCGGAAGAAATTCCATCTTAAGTCCAGGCATATATTCGAGATTCGGATATTTTCCCCGGTGACCGCCGGCCATACAGATATCGCAGCCATGGTTTTTGCAGAGCAGATACGGGATTACTCCGCAGTCTTTCAGCAGCTGCATGTCAGTCCAGCCTTCATTATGCGCAGGACTGATGATCCGTTTCTGTGTCAGTCCCGGCTTTTTCATAGCAATCCCGGATGCTTCTTCCGGAGTTTTGAAGCCTGACACTGTTCTTCCTGCAGACTGTATATCCGGGAGACATTCCGGCGGAATTGCATAGATAACCGTCTCCCAGTTCTGGGTCAGTTCATAGTGGCGCAGAAAGAAACGGTAGCCGGGACGGATAGTATCAATCAGCCTTGGGATTTCCCACATATCACTGACGATATGGTATGTACAGATGGCAAGCTTGGGAAAATCCTCCCGGATATGCCGTTTTGTTCCCAAAAGAGCCGGGATTTCAAAGCCTTCCACATCCATCTTAAGAAAAGTAATTCTTTCACGGATATCCTCATCCAGGGATATGATACGGACACCTTCAGATCCTGCGTCTTCGCCTGCGGTCTGCTGTTCCATAAAAGAACCGGACGTGCCGCTTCCCCGGATAATAAGAGAAGAGCTCTTTTCACCTACTCCGCACTGGCGGACAGTGATACGTTTATATTTTGAGAGATTTTTGCGACATACAGCAGCATTTTCCGGTGAAGGTTCATATACATAGATATGTTTGTATTTACCAAATTGCCGGATATAGCTTTCGGCAGTATCTCCGGTAAAACCGCCGCAGTCAGCGAACACTTCCCGCTCATCACAGGAAATGATACTTCTGTCAAAATACTGGGGATTCTCTGCATCATAGGCGAGCCGTAAAAACTCCGGCGACGGGTACAGCCGGTAAGCCATCAGGCTGTTAAATGTCCGAAGTGAGCGCTCATCTGCAAGCTGTGAATAAAGCCAATCATAATGTCCGACATTCTTAAGCAGATCCTGTAAGACAAAACGGTAAGCTCCGCTTGTCCGTCCTTTGGAATATCCGCCCATAGGATGCTGCTCCATATCTTTTGGATCCAATTGCCCCACAGCGGAAGCCGCCGCCAGAATCTCTTCGTAGCTGCAGGTTTTAAGCATCTGTGAGATACTGCGGTAATCATTCAGGGCATCGAGAAATTCCTGCTGTTCCATATGTCTTCTCCTTGTGTTTGAATCATTATCCTGTTATCGTTATTCGATTATCAGAGGTCTGCCCCCTGAGCAGCCGCAGTTTGCCTGAGCAGTTCTGACAATTCATCATACCCTGTTTTCATGGACGTTTTTAGCACGTACAGCGTATCTTTCAGATTACCGAACTGGTAAAGCCGGGCCAGAAAATCATAAGCCTGTTCTGCCGTGGTATTCGGATCTCCCTTGAGCAAGCTTACGATCGCCGCCAGTGTATCCTCCTGATAGCGGTCAACACGCAGAGAGAGCGTACCATAGTAGACACATTTAGCCGCATCTCCGCGCTGTTCATAGCAAAGCCGCAGTACATTGTAGACGAAATCCAGCCGTCCGGCGAGCTTTAAGGAAGCGCTTCCTTTATACTGCTCCAGTTTCTCAAGGGCAAGTTCCATAAAACGTACGCCTTCATCCTGTTTTCCTATGCGGATCATAATGCGCCCCATATAAAACTCCACATCCGGAAATACCTTTTTTGTCTGTAAGAAAATGTCGTAATACCTGCGTGCCCGTTCCTCATAGAAAGGGATTTCGCTTTCCGGCAGAAATGATACTGCTGCGAACCAAACTGCAAATGCTGCGAAAAGCCGGTCCTCACTGATTTTTACCAGTGCATTTTTTGAGGCGATATTTGAGGCCACATATTCAATCGCATGCTCCATGCTCTCGATCGCTTCAATCGCCTGATCGCTTCCGGCATAGGATTCTCCGAGATATGACCATAGATCATAATTTTCCGGATCTTCCTCTACAGATTTTTTGAGCAATGGAATATTACGATTTCCTTTTTCGCTGCTTACCGATTGCATGTAGCCGGTATGCATAATAGATAAATCCGCCGCGGTATAGCGTGGAAGCTGACCATTAGAAAAAGTCAGGACTTCGTGAACCCGGTTCTTATAGCGCAGCCCTTTTATATTCCGGAATATCCGGTCCTGCTGTCCGACAGAAAAGACTTTTCCCTCATCGTTCAGGTGAAGCCATGCCGTCCGCAGAAGATGAATCCTTCCTCCTTTTAACGACATATTTTCTGTCTTTTTTAATATGCCGGGTATCCTGTGTGCGTCTCTTTCCGATAGATATTCGTCCGCATCCAAAAATGCGATCCAATCCCCTGAAGCCTGTTCGATAGCGTAATTTTTCGCCGCCGAAAAGTCATCGCACCATTCAAAATGGAATACTTTTGCTCCCATTTCCTCGGCAATCTGTACAGTATTATCCGTGGAACCGGTATCTACGACAATCTGTTCATAGACAACTCCTTTTCCCCAGGAGAGAGCGCGTCTTATGTTCTGCTCCTCATTTTTTACAATCATGCACTGTGATATCTTTATCTGCCCTGCTTTCTTTCCCATAGATCTATTCTCCTGAAATGCAAAACAGGCACCTGCTTCTTAATCTGGAAGCAGGTGCCTGCTGATTATTATTTAACTCTTATCCTGTATCTCACATGGAGACCCAAAGAATCATAGTAACTGTCTTACAAGCTGTCAATCCAATTACTGGAGTAACTGCAGAACACCCTGCGGAATCTGGTTAGCCTGTGCAAGCATAGCCTGAGAAGCCTGAACAAGAATGTTATTCTTGGTGTAAGCCATCATTTCCTCAGCCATGTCAACGTCACGGATACGGCTCTCAGCAGCAGTCATATTCTCTGTCGTTACACTCAGGTTGTTGATGGTGTGCTCAAGACGGTTCTGGATAGCACCAAGATCACCACGAGTGCTGGATACATAAGTGATAGCTGCTTTAATCTTGTCAATAGCAGATGAGGCGCCAGTCTGTGTGCTGATATCAATACCTGCAATACCCATAGCTTTCGCATGCATATCTTTTACAGAAACACGCAACTGGTTAAAGTCATCAGAAGTATCACCAATCTGAAGAACCAGACCACCATTAGCATCACCACGGCTTAAACGAATACCCTCGCCAGGATTTGCACCGGTGTCTGCATTACCAACGCCAAGATCTGTCTTTTCTTTAACAGCATCCGTTACATTTAATCCAGTAACTTCTTTAATCTTAGCAATATTTTGATCATAATTGGGATCAACACCCTTTTCTAATCCTTTATGAGTACCATCCGAAATCAAAATTGTAACATCAGCTCCAAGTCCTACCGTTGCATTCATATTAGAATCGCCAGTAGTATCAAGATCGCCAGGAGCATCTTTACCAGTCATAATTACAAATTTGTGACCGTTAATGGTAAATACTGCATCATCATAATTCTTACCAGTATATAATGTAATATCAGATGCTTTAATCTCACGACCTTCATCATATGCCTGAGTTTCTTTAACACCTATATCTACTGTTTTATTATCCACTGTATTTCGTGTGCCGGCTATTGTCCAGTTTGCATCCATCGCTACAACACGAGGAGTATCTGTTCCTTCTTTCATTGCCTCAAGCTTGAATTTGCCATCACCGGCGGTTACAATATTATAATCTTTAGCAAGAGAAGTTTTGTTCAGTTCTCCAAGAACAGCCTGATCAATTTCTTTAACTTTTGCTGCTGCTGTTGCATTTGCAGCTGTTGTAATAGTATATTCCTGTCCGCTCTTGCCTACTAATTTACTTATATTTCCGTTAGAATCTTTCTTGGCAGTTAATTCAACTGTATGAGATTCTCCATTCTCTAACGATACTGTATATTGGAAAGTATCGCCTTCTTTAAATGCGAAATCACTAGTAGCATACGCTGTCTTAGATTCATAAGCACCTTTTGTTCCAAGAGATTTGGTACTAGATACACCATTAATAGTTACAGTCTTAGAACCACCTTTAGAAGACAAAGAACCATCTAACAGATTAATTCCATTGAAGTTTGTTCCATCAGCGATACGGTTAATTTCATCTGTCAGCTGTTCAATCTCGCTCTGAAGGTTAGCACGATCCTCATCATAATATGTTCCGTTAGCAGCCTGCGTAGCCAACTCTACCATACGGTTCAGCATAGAGTGAACTTCGGTAAGAGCACCCTCTGCTGTCTGTACTAAAGAAATACCGTCGTTAGCATTCTTCTGTGCGGTCTTAAGACCTGTAATCTGTGCACGCATCTTTTCGGAAATAGCAAGACCTGCTGCATCGTCGCCTGCGCGGTTGATTCTGTAACCAGAGGACAGTTTCTCTAAGTTCTTAGCAACTGCGCTGTTGTTATTTGTTAAATTTCTGTACGCGCTTAATGCGGTAATGTTGTGTTGAATTCTCATAATTAAACCTCCTTGAATTGTACGAGGGACCTCCTTGTCCC
>CATLEM010000118.1 GCA_949916155.1 uncultured Dorea sp. | reverse complement strand
TGTCAACACCTTTTTTGATATTTTTTGTTTTTCTTTCCCAGGCGCAGATGCTGAAGCTTATCCTGCTGCTTTCCTGTTCCGGAAACCTGCTGCGTCCGCCGCAGCGAAGACTATATTAACAGCTTTTCCCGCTCCTGTCAACACCTTTTTTGCTATTTTTTGCTGTTTTTCTACATTACTTTTATGGGTACTATATTTTGTGTATTCTTCCATTTTTCGGCACTAAATATCCAAGCACCATTACTCATCCATGCCCTTATACAATATCCAACGGCACCTTTCGCTTCGGCGCAGGAAATTCTTTATTAATGATTTCCATATCTTCTTTATCTAATACAACATCCCACACTTTTGCATTTTCAAGCACATGTTCTTTCTTCCTGCTCCTTGGTATCGCTATCACCGAATCACGTTGCAGGACAAACACAAGCAGAAGCTGCATAACGCTTATTTCATGCTTGTCTGCCACAGCCAACAGTTTCTTATTACTGACCAGCCCATTTCTCAAAGAACCAGCCTGCGCTAACGGACAATATGCCATCACCGGGATATTGTGCCTTTCCTGCCATGGGAGAAGGTCGTATTCTATCCCCCTTGAGCCGAGATGATACAATACCTGATTGACCGCACAATGGCTGCCCCCTGGTACGGACGTCACCTCTTCCATCTCGTCTGTGTCAAAATTCGACACTCCCCAGGCGCGGATCTTTCCTTCTGCCGCAAGCTCTTCCATACACATAACAGTCTCTTCAAGCGGAATACTTCCCGGCCAGTGGAGAAGATACATATCCAGATAATCTGTCCGCAGAAGTTTCAGTGAATGGTTCAGACTCTTTCTTATCCTTTTTCTGCCCGCATTGCCGGGCAGAACTTTGGATACGATAAACAGAGAGTCTCTATCATAATCCCTGATCACCTGTCCGATCAACTGCTCCGACAGACCGTTTCCGTACATTTCCGCCGTATCAATCAAACGCATCCCGGCTTCTATACCTGTGCGCAGCGCCTCCATCTCACTTTCTCTCGTATGCAGATTTTCGCCAAGAAACCAGGTTCCCATACCAAGCCTTGGCATCATAACTCCGTTCGTTAACTGTATATATTTTTCCATCTTATCCCATCTCCCAAATATACCATATTATCAAAAATGCTTCACATTCAATAAGTAAGCAAAAACTTTCCCCGCAAAAATTATCCGGTTTTCCATATGCGGCCGGACAGGCAGCCCCTATAAAGAAGTTGCCTCCTGCCATATCGTGATGCCACAGTCAAAAGATCATGTGTGAAATACCAGGCAAGCGCGGCATCATGGGGTAAAAAGATATTTTCTTATGTGATCGGAGCCGGATTAAAGATACACATATCGATATGGAATCCATACTGGTCACTGTAAGGCTCCTTAAGTCCGCTGGCAACATCCAGTATCATATGGAAGATTTCTGTCCCCACGTCCGCGATCGTTGCCTCACCGGTCGCCACCGCTCCCGCGGAAATATCTATCATATCAAACCAGTGGTCTTTCATCTCATTACGGCTGCACACCTTGATCACCGGACAGATATCCAGGCCGTAAGGCGTCCCTCTTCCTGTCATAAATATCTGAAGTCCGATTCCGCTGGCAACCTGACTTGGCCCGCATACAATATCGCTGGCCGGAGTCGCCGCATAGATCAGCCCATGCTTTGTCGGCTTCTGCGCCGGGCTCAACACTTCTACAATGGGGCTTGTGCCGGATTTGGCGATAGATCCCATCGCTTTTTCCACAATATTTGCAAGACCGCCTTTTTTATTACCCGGCGTCGGGTTCGCGTCTCTGTCCACGCCGCCGGCATCCAGATAGTCGTCGTACCATTTCATCTCTTTTGCCAGACGGTCGCGCACAGTTTCATCCACACATCTTGCCGCCAGCATCTGCACGCCGTCCCGGACTTCCGTTACTTCGCTGAACAGGACTGTGGCGCCTCCCCGCACTAACATATCCGCCGCGTATCCGGCGCTTGGATTGGCTGTAATCCCGCTGAAAGCGTCGCTTCCCCCGCACTGCATACCGATCAGGAGCTGGCTTAACGGAAGCTCTTCCCTTCTCCGCCCATTCAGCCTCTCAAGCTTTTTCTCTGCCATCTCCATCACCGCGTTCATCATGGCATCGTGTCCGGCATAGTCCTGCAGCGTCAGCACATTTTCCGGAGTGATATCCTCTTTTGGCAATACTCTGTCATAGGTCAGCTTCTCGCATCCAAGCCCCACAACCATGATCTCCCCGCCGAAATTCGGATGGCGGATCACATTCGTAATGGCCCTGATGGGAATCTCTGCCATCGGCGCGTTGATAGCCACGCCGCAGCCGTATGGATGCGTCACCGCGACTACCCCGTCCACATTCGGATACTTTGGCAGCAATTCTTTTTTGATCTGCTCTACCGCCACTTTAAGTACGCCGGCCGCGCACTGTACGGTCGTCACGATTCCCAGCAGGTTTCTCGTCCCGGCAGGCCCTGTCTTATTGCGGTAACCAAACCAGGTATCCCTGACCGGCGCCGGAAGATCCTCTTTCCTTACAATATTCGTCCCGTAGGGCAGGTTTTCCACGGAAGGGCTCTCTGGAAGATCCAGCATATGCTCATTGATCCACTGTCCCCTGACGATATCCTCTTTTGCATACCCCAGTACGACACCGTACCGGATGATCTCTCCTCCCGCCGGAATGTCTCCGAGAGCGATCTTATGCGCCTGAGGAATCTCATCGCACACCCTGAGCCCCGGCAGAACCTCCGTTCCGGCAGGCAGATCGTATATAGCTACCGCTACATTATCATTATCTTTTATCTTAATTATATACTGAGATTTCATATCTGCACCTCTTTTTATCCTTTTATTCCGATCGGATGTCTCGGACTCTTTCCAGAAAAGACCAAATGAATATTTTCTGCAAAATAAATATTTTTTCAGCCATCTTATCTCACCAGACAAGGCTTCTTCGGATTGAATTTCCACCCCGGAATAAGATACTGCATTACTACAGAATCATCTCTTCCGCCGAGGCAGTTATCCAGATAGAGCTGATGGGCTTTCCTGATCTGATCCATGTCCGCCTCAATTCCAAGGCCCGGTTTCTTCGGAACCGCCACACAGCCGTCCACGATCTGAAGAGGCTCTTTTGTCAGGCGCTCAACGCCCTCCTGCCAGATCCAGTGCGTATCCAGCGCATTGTACTCTCCCGGAACCGCCGCGCCGACCTGGGTAAACATCGCAAGGGAGATATCAAAATGGTTGTTGGAGTGGGAACCCCACGTATATCCGAAGTCATGGCACATCTGCGCAACTCTTACAGAACCGCTCATGGTCCAGAAATGCGGATCCGCCAGAATGATGTCTACTGCCTGAGACTCCAGAGAGTGTCCCACCTCTCTCCAATCCGTCGCGATCATATTTGTCGCTGTCGGGAATCCGGTACGTCTGCGGAATTCGCTCATGATCTCTCTTCCGGAGTATACGCCCTCTGCTCCGCAAGGATCCTCGCAGTAAGTAAGGATTCCCTGCATTCCTTTCACGTACTCAACCGCCTCTTCAAGAAGCCATCCGCCATTAGGGTCAAGGTCGATGCGCGCATCCGGGAATTCCTTTTTCATCGCGCGGATAACATCCATCTCTTCATTGCCTGGAAGTACGCCGCCCTTAAGCTTAAAGTCCTGAAAACCGTACTTTTCTTTCGTTGCCTTCGCAAATGCCACGATCTTTTCCGCGGTAAGCGCCTCTTCGTGACGGATCCTGTACCACTCGCAGTCTGCATCCGGCTCTTCATCATAAAGAAGATCCGTCTTTTTGCGGTCGCCTACAAAGAAGAGATAACCCAGCATCCGGACCTTGTCGCGCTGCTGTCCGTCCCCTAAAAGCTCGCATGCCGGTACGCCGAGAAGTTTTCCTAAAAGGTCAAGGCAGGGCGCTTCAATCGCGGTAATCACATGTACGCCGGTACGCAAATCAAAAGTCTGGTTGCCGCGCACATCCTCCTCTCCTCTGGAATCCAGATACTTTTTCACCTTCAATAAAGTACTCTTATATTCCGCTACACTTGTTCCTTCCACGATCGGAATACACTCTTCAAGCGCTTTCGTGATCTTCTGTCCGCCCGGTACCTCTCCAACACCTGTATCACCGTTATCCGCGTGGAGAATTACGATATTTCTTGTAAAAAACGGTGCGTGCGCGCCGCTTAAGTTTAACTCCATACAATCTTTTCCTGCCACCGGATACACTTCCATCTTAGTAATCTTTGCCATCTTTCTTACCCCTTTCTTTTTGTTTTCTACAGAGCCATGCCAGTCAACATGGCTCCGGGTTTTTCATAGTTCTACACTAACTTCATATCCTCAAGAACTTTATGAAGCTTCTCTTTTTCCTCAGGCTTAAGCTCCGAAATCGGCGCAAGGCATTTTCCTACCGCAAATCCCTGCTGGACAAGTCCTTCCTTGATCACTGCCGGGAATGTCCCCATGCCGCAGGCGATCCGAAGCGGCGCCAGCGTAAATTGTGCTTCCAGAGAACCTTTAAGGTCGCCTTCCATATATTTATCATAAATATCTGCCGCAATCCTCGGCGCTACGTTGGCGCAGGAAGCAATCGCCCCGGTAGCTCCGTAACACAGAGCCGCGTGGATCAGCGTATCTCTCCCCATCAGTACGGAAAAGTCCGGGGTATCCCTTGTCAGGCGGATGTATTCCGCAGCGTTGGTCATATCGCCGGTGCTGTCTTTCACTGCCACGATATTGTCAATCTTCGCCAGCTTCGCAACCGTATCCGGCATGATAGTAACATTGGTCTTCGGCTTGTTGTTGTACAAAATGATCGGTAATGTGGTGCTTGCGGCAATTTCCGCAAAATAATCGTACAATTCCTCCTGGGTCTGGGATACGAACATCGGTGTCAGCACGGACACCGCGTCCACCCCTACTTCCTCGCAGATCTTCACCAGACGGATCACGCCCCTTGTGGTGATATGGTTAGCGCCGCCGTATACCGGAACCCGCCCTGCTGTCTCATCTTTTACCGTTTCCAGAATCTTTCTGTATGTATCGTCGTCAAATGCGTAAAATTCTCCGGTAGTCCCAAGAGGGAACAGGCCGTGTACGCCCTGCCCGATCAGATGGTTGACCATCTGCCTCAGTACTTCGTAATTCACCTCGCCGCCGTCTGTAAGTGGTGTAATGATCGGAGGGATAACTCCCTTTGGTATAAATGCCATTTTTCATGCTCCTTTCTTTTTCCTTTATAACACAAATTGCAAAACTAAAAGTTCAATGATTCCTACTCCTGCCATGATCAGTGAAACTGCTGTCTTACATCTGATCTGGTCTTTAAGCTCCGTCAGTCCGAACATTCCGTTGAATACCCAGAATCCGCTGTCGTTAAAGTAGGAGAAAGATATCGCTCCCACACAGCAGGACAGTGACATCAGAAGCGGGCTGATACTCAGCATTCCCATAAGGGGCGCTGTCAGGGACGCCGCCGTGGTGATAGCTACTGTCGCGGAACCAAGGGCAATTCTCATCAATGCCGCGATGATGAACGGAATAAGGATCGCCGGCACCGCCCATGACAGTACAGTCTCTCCAAGCGCATCTCCGATACCGCTGACTTTGATCACATTTCCAAGAGAGCCGCCCGCTCCGGTAATCAGCATGATGATTCCCGTATCCTTGATCGCGCCGTCCATCATGCCAAGGACTACCTTGTTCTCCTCATTTTTAACAAGACCGTAGATGGCAAGCACCGTCCCGATACCAAGAGCTACGATCGGCTCACCGAAGAACGCGATCACCTCTCCCAAGACTCCGCCGCCGATTCCCGCAAAGCTTAACACTGTCTTTGTGAGAATGAGGACAAGCGGGATGACGATCGGCGCGATAGACACCCACAGTCCGGGAAGTTCTTTTGCGTCCATCAGAGCTTCTAACTCTTCCATAGATTTTATGTATTCCTGCTTATACTCTTTTCTCTCATATCCGCCGTCTTCCGTCGGAATCTGATAAATCTTTTTTCCGATCCATTTTGTGTAAAATACAATGACGATAAGCATTGGAACGGAAATAAGCGAACCTCCGATAATCATCTGCCCGACATCCACATTCAGCATGCCCGCCGCGGTCAGAGGACCCGGTGTAGGCGGTACAAGGCAGTGGGTAAGCTGTAAGCCGTAGGCAAGGGAAAGCGCTAAGCCTACAACGGATTTTCCGGTTACCTTGGACATCGCCTTACAGAGAGGGGCAAAAATTACGATCGCAGAATCCGCAAATACCGGAATCGAGATAAACCACCCGGTGATCGCCAGCGCCCATTCTTCCTTTTTCTTTCCGATCGCTTTGATAAAGCTGAAAGCCATCTTCTCCGCCGCTCCCGATTTTTCCAGGATACCGCCCATCATAACTCCGAGCCCGATAATGATACCTGTGCTTTTTAACGTGTTTCCGAATCCGTCCTTGATGGCGGTCATCAATCCGGCGGCGGTCTCTCCGTCTGCTCCCGCAACGTCCGCGATCGGCATGCCGCCGATAACTCCGGTCACTACTGCTGCCAAAAGCAACGCGATAAAGGTGTGTACCTTTGTCTTCATTACAAGGACGATCATCAGTACAATTCCGATCACGAGTCCCAGTAACATTCTTGTTGATTCACTCATTTTTTTCCTCATCCTCCTAAACTTAATTATTTTGTTTTTCTGTCTCTATTGTAGGAAAACAAAAACAAAAAAACTATTGACCGATTACTCAAGGATGACCCTGTGATTTCTTATAAATGTCATATTCTTTCAAATTATGTAATATTTATTTCATACTGTCATTAAATTCTTTCACCTATTTGCTTTTCCGAAATTTTGCAATCCTATAGTTGAAATAAATGAAATATTTTTTGCAATATTTGTATCGTTTATTGTCTTGTTATTAATTTGTCATAATTTGTCGGGTATATTTTTAAGCAGCTTCCCGACCACAGCAGATAATCATTTATTCCCGCAAAGCAACGAGCCATGCCTGCACGGATATTTTATTTGAATACGCAAACAGGACATAACCTTTTTGGCCATGCCCTGCATCATGCGTAATTCTATAAGGGATATATAGGGATTATTTCTCTACGGAAACACCGGAAATCTTTTCATAATACTTCACAATTGCGCTGTGGTCGTCTTTTTCGTTACCGTCAGCCTTAAGCGCCTACATGATCTCCATCACCTGGGAAGTAAGGGGCACAGAAGCGCTGACCGCATGAGCGGCATTGAGCGCATTGTTCAGATCCTTGATGTGCAGCTCAATACGAAAGCCCGGTTTAAAGTTATGCTCCATCATCATCGGAGCTTTTGCGTCAAGCACGGTAGACCCTGCAAGTCCTCCGCGGATCGCCTTATATACAAGCTCCGGATCAGCACCGTTTTTCACTGCCAGTGTCAGAGCCTCGGATACTGCCGCGATATTGAGAGCGACAATAATCTGGTTCGCAAGCTTTGCCACGTTGCCGGAACCTAAGTTTCCCACGTATACGACAGATGCAGCCATCGCCATAAGGAGGTCATAGTATTTGTCAAAGTTCTCTTTTGAACCGCCGACCATAACAGAGATGGTTCCGTCAATCGCTTTCGGTTCCCCGCCGCTTACCGGCGCGTCCATAAGCTCGATGCCCTTCTTTAAAAGCTCTGCCCCGATTGCTTTAGATTCTACCGGGTCGATGGAACTCATATCGATCACAACAGTTCCTTCTTCTGCGCCCTTGGCGATGCCGTTCTCACCAAGGCACACTTCCCTTACCTGCGGAGAATTGGGAACCATAGTGATGATGACCTTACACTCCTTCGCGACCTCTGCCGGACTCTTAGCTCCCTTTGCTCCTGCCGCGCAGAGTTCTTCCACGCTCGCCTTGCTCCTGTTATATACAACCAGCTCATACCCCGCTTTAAGCAGATTTTTACTCATCGGCTTACCCATGATTCCAAGTCCGATAAATCCAACTTTCATTTTATATTTCCTCCTTTTTCAATCAATATCTTATCTACGGTTCATATTTTATCGAATCAGGAAAAAATATTCTATTGGCAAAATATTTAAAATACATTTTTTATTTTATTGACTTCCTATAATCTTTCATTTTTTGAAATCCGTGTGAAATGTATTTTCACTCTATTTCCCGTAAGCCGCCTCGATCCCGTACTTTTTCATCCTCCTCC
>CATLEM010000117.1 GCA_949916155.1 uncultured Dorea sp. | reverse complement strand
TATCAATGTTTTTATCCATCCTTTTACTAAGAACTGCCTGTTCACGGAAAATATCAAAGCTGTCATTTCTTAAATCTCTAATCGCAATGTCCTGTATAGGCACACTATCCCATGTGATGCCAGTCTTTTTAAGAAGAAACTGATTTAATGCCTGGCCTTTAAGCAATTGTTTTGTACTTCCGCTTCGATAATGATACTCACCTCTGTAATTCACAGGATAGGTATTTTGACTTACACATATTTCTATATATTCTTTACCATCTTGTGCTAGCAAATTCACATCTACAATAATTCCCAGGACATCTCTCACCTTGTTTGGAATATCTTCCATAAGTTTCTTGCTATTTTGGACCCCAATAACCGTACCATCATCATTTGTACCAATATAAATTTTTCCACCCTGTGCATTAGCAAAGCCGCATATCCATTTCAGATATTCGTCCCGCCATGATTCTTTCCATTCAATATTCTGGCTCTCTATCATAAATGCACCTCCAAGTCGAATTGGGCAGACAATGTCTACCCAATTCATATCATAACAAAATATGTTATAAAATACTATATCCTGCAAACTTTTATTTTAATTTTTGCTTGTCATTTCAAGGCTCTTTCAAAAATGGTGTAGTAGTGGTGTAGCAAGCACCTTTTCTCTCCGTAAACGCATTGATTTTACAGGCTTTTCCGGGATTTTTCAAGATACTGCCGTAACAGACAAACAGTTCAATGGTTTTGTAAGATTTCTGTTAGACGCTTTGAGAGACGCAACGAAAGAAAAGGAAAGTGAGAAGAAGATGAAAAACTTGCAAAAATCGCTGACAATCTGCAAAAGACATTGGAAGACTAAAAGCCCCATTTATTTCTAAACAGGGCCGAACCACAAAAGGGCAGTAGAGAAACAGTGTAAATAACATTTTTCACACGCTTATCCTGCCACCGTCTCCAATATCTCCAGGGATTTAAACTTTCTCCCCACATATTCTTCCATATACTCTCCCACAACCTCACCAAGCTCTTTCAGCACCTCATCCTTCACCACAAACGTGTAAAGCTTCTCCACCGGTGTCGCCACGATATACTGCAGCGCATACAGCGTAGATGAAAGGAGCGTTCTTCCATCTTTCGCTCTTCCATCCTTCACCCGGGCCGCGCACTCACTGCACACAAGGCCTCCCCGCTTCACGCTGAATACCTGCTTTCTCTTTGTATCCCCGCAGCAGACACAGGAGAATACCTGCGGTCCCTCGCCGTTGACGCACACTGCTTTCAGCTCATAGATAAAGCGGATCAGACGGTTCGGTATATTCGGATTAACCAGGGCGCGCAGCGTCTGGTAGAGAAGTTTTAGCATCTGTGTCTCATCGTTCGCTTCTCTTGCGTAATAACTGGCAATCTCCAGAAAATAAAAGCCGTAATACGCCCCCTCCACATCCATCCGGAGTTCCTCAAAATAATTGGAAACAGAGGCCGACATCATCGTATAAGATGTCCGCCCCTCATAGACTTCAAATGTTCCGAATGTAAACGGGCTCGTCACGCCTACCAGCGCGCTGTTCGGCTTTCTCGCCCCTCTTGCAAACGCGGAGATCTTCCCCCGCTCTTTCGTGAGGAGTACGACCCGCCTGTCATACTCCCCCACCGGCGCCGCTGACAGCACCATCCCAGTCAATGTAATCTGATTCACCGCCTTCTTCTCCTTCATAGCGACTCATCACCTGTATGCAGAGCATGATGCCTCTGTAATTCAGATAGTCCGTTATTTTCCCCGTCTCGGCAAAACGGTTCCAGTATTGTTCTTCCATGCGCTCACCTCATCTTCTGATACACGGGCAAGATCTTTGCCCCCTGCCTTTAAGATTAGATTCCCCCATGAAAGGCCGATTCTATTCGTCTTCGCGGTATCCAAAATTTTTCATCAGGTATTCGCTGTCCCGCCAGTCCTTCTTCACTTTCACCCAAAGCTTAAGGTTTACCTGACATTCCAGCATTTTTTCTATCTCAAACCGCGCCGTGCTGCCGATCTTTTTCAACATATTTCCTTGTTTTCCAATAATTATCCCCTTGTGGGAATCTTTTTCGCAGATAATGGTAGCATCGATGTGCATCACCTTCCCCCGCCGCTTCATCTGGTCGATGGCGACCGCGATGCCGTGGGGGATCTCTTCCTCCAGGGCATGAAGCGACTTCTCCCGGATAAGCTCCGCCACGATCTGGCGCTCCGGCTGGTCGGTCACGGTATCTTCATCATAAAACTGGGGGCCGTAAGGGAGATACTTCATCACTGCGCCGATCAATTCGTCCGTATTGTTTCCGCTCCTTGCCGACACCGGCACAATCTCCGCAAAATCATAGATATCCTTATAGGCGGCGATAGCGGCGAATACTTCTTCCCGCTTCACGCTGTCGGTCTTGTTGATGACAAGGATGACCGGCGTGTCCACCCGTTTAAGCTGCTTCGCGATATGCTGCTCTCCTGCTCCGATAAATGTGCCCGGCTCCACAAGCCAGAGCACCACATCCACCTCATTGAGCGTCCGCTCCGCCACATTTACCATGTATTCTCCCAGCTTATTCTTCGCCTTGTGGATGCCCGGCGTGTCTACGAACACAATCTGCCCCTTCTCGGTAGTCAGTACTGCCTGAATACGGTTTCTCGTCGTCTGGGGCTTATTGGATGTGATGGCGATCTTCTGTCCGATGAGGTAATTCATCAAGGTTGACTTCCCCACGTTGGGGCGTCCGATCAGCGTCACAAAGCCTGATTTATACTCTTTATTCATACTTTCTCCTTTTATACATCTGTTTGTTCATCCATGAAAGAACACCCTGCATAACGTTAAAATCCCTTCACTTCGCCAAACAGCTGCTTATTCTCCTCGATCTTCTCCTCCCCGCCGATGACGCAGAGCTGATCTGCCTTAAGCACCGCCTCCGTCACACGGTGGAGAGCACGGATATCGTCCTGGGACGCGTCAAGGATCTGGTTTCTTTCCTCCCGGATCATCTCCGCGCTTACCTTATTCATATACAGGTTCATGGACCGCTCTCCCTTGGTCACCGGCGTCATGGGCTGGTCGATGTTGCTCATAGTCCCGATGATATATTTCGTCATATCCCGCTCGCTGACGGTAAAGTTCTTAAGATAATCCACAACCCCCTCATAAACTTCGAACGTCCGCTCCAGATGGGGGTCACGGTAGGACACAAAATACCCTTCCCCGATTCGGTTAAAATTGCTCATGCAGCCATAAGCCCCGCCCTTTACGCGGATATTCTGCCACAGATAATCATAGCTTAAGATCACCTTTAAGATCTGCAGCGCGCCGGTATAGGAAGCACCGTTGTCGATAAAGTTCCCCGTCCTCGCCACATACTGTACCTTGGACGCGGTCTTAAAGCCTTCATTCTTCTTCTCACAGTGAAGGATGCATCTGGTGTCCGCGCACTCTCCGGCAAAGAGACTGTCTTTCAGCTTCTCCACGAGAGACTCTAACCCTTCAAGGCCCTCTTTAGCCGCCGTAAAGCTTACCATCATCCGGTCTCCGCGGAAAATCTGCGCGGAAAGCTTCCTAAGAATCTCCACCAGCCGCTCTTTCTCCTCATCAAAATGTTCCTCGATTTCAGACACTGTCTCGTAGAACGCTATCCCATTCGTCATATCCTTAAGCTTTGCCGAGGGGGACGCATAGGAAAGCGCCCGAAGCGCCGCCGTCTGATGACCCGCCGACTGGAAGCGCATGAGAAGCCTTGACTTCACCATAGCAAGGATCTCTTTTAACCGCTTTGTATCCTCAAGCCTCGACGCGGTCAATATCTCCTCCATCATGGCAAATACCACTGGAAGCTTACCGTACAAAGCTTTCCCCTTGATCTCAAACGTCGCTTTAAATGCCTTTTCCCGGACATTGGTCACATCATTATAAAGCTCCAGGGAAGTACCCACGCCGCCCGTATGCACATTGATCTCATTGAACAATGTACCGTAATCATAATGCTCCGTGTCGATGATCCCCAGAACCGACTGCAGGATCCCCACAAAAGGCAGAAGCTCTTCGCTGACAGAAGACATGTCAAAAAGTACATCCACATAGCCGATGCCATTGGTCTCAATCTCATGGAAGATGACCGGAACCCCCGCTAAGTTAAGCTCCTCATTGACGATCGGCTCAATCTCCCGGGAGATATCCTGCCGCTTAAGCACCGGGATGCGCTCCAAGTCTTCCTTCCGCTCCGGCGCGGACTGGTATTCTTCTAAAGCCTTCGTGCGCTCCACAAGTGTTTCAATCTCCTGACGGCCAAGAGATGCCTTATACTCCTGAAGCTTCTTATCCAGGGCGGCATCCATCCTGGCTGTCCGTCCCTTCTCCGGCTTCACCGTCACGATGGCTCCGTGGGGATTATCCAGCAGATATTTTTTCATCAGCCCTTCATAGTATCCGGTTCCTATCTTTTCCTTCAAAAACGCGAACGTATCCAGCGCTTCGATATGCATAAACGGTTCATGTTCATCATAGAGCCAGCTCTCTAAGATCTGCAGCCCATACATCAGCCCCTTGGGATAATTGCCGAAATCCGCTTCCCGGTAGCGGAATTCATGGTAGTTGATTCCCGCCTCCAAAGCTTTCTTATCAATTCCGTTTTTTACGATGCCGGACAGCACATCCTCGATCACCCGGATAAAGTCCGCCTTCTGCTCTTCGTTGGCATTTTTCGCGATCACGGAAAATACCGGCTGGAAGATGCCGTTATCGTAAGAGCCCATGATATCCTTGCCGATCCCTGCATCCGTGAGCGCTTTCTTAAGGGGCGCGCCCGGCGCGGAAAGAAGGGCGTAATCTAACACTTCAAAGGCAAGGTAAAGTTCCTTATCCAGGCTTGTGCCGATGACTTTATTGTAGGAAAGGAAGGTATTATCCTCCTCAGATTCATCGCTTGCTATGGAATATGCAATGGTTTTCTCCTGCACCGCGCCGAACGGCTTCTGCCCCCTGATCACAGAGTCTACCGGCTGTACATCAAAATCAGACAGATATTCCTGGTCAAGCCAGTTTAACTTCTCCTCCATATCCATATCGCCGTACAGATAGATATAGCTGTTGGACGGATGGTAAAACTTTCGGTGGAAATCCAGGAACTTTTCATAGGTAAGCTCCGGGATCACCTCCGGGTCGCCGCCTGACTCATTGGCATAGGAAGTATCCGGAAACAGGGTATTTAATACCACTCGGTCAAGCACCCCCTCCGGTGATGAAAATGCTCCTTTCATCTCATTGTACACCACGCCGTTGTAGGTAAGCTTATCCTCGGCGGAGTCAAGCTTATAGCTCCACCCTTCCTGGCGGAAGATCTCCTCGTGCTCATAGATATTCGGATACAGCACCGCGTCCATATATACATGCATCAGGTTCTGGAAATCCTTGTCATTGCAGCTTGCCACCGGATACACTGTCTTGTCCGGATAAGTCATGGCATTTAAAAATGTATTGAGCGATCCCTTCACCAGCTCCACGAACGGATCCTTCGCCGGGAAATTCTTCGAACCGCAGAGCACGGAATGCTCCAGGATATGGGGAACTCCCGTGCTGTCGTCCGGCGGCGTGCGGAAACCGATGGAAAACACCTTATTTTTATCCTCATTGCACACGCAGACTACTCTTGCCCCGCTCTTTTTATGCTTAAGTAGATACCCTTTTGCCTTGATTCCTTCCAAATGCTCTTCTTTTACGAATTCATACCCCTTCACATCTCTGATACTCATCTTTTCTTCACGCTCTCCCTTCAATCTCCATTCTCTTTATACAGATACTCTGCCCTGCGTACCGCCGATGCCGGAATCCCCAGCCGCTCCCGGTACGCCGCAACTGTTCTTCTTGACACACACATCCCCCGCTCCTTAAGCATAGCC
This sequence comes from uncultured Dorea sp., assembly GCA_949916155.1. Classification (GTDB taxonomy): domain Bacteria; phylum Bacillota; class Clostridia; order Lachnospirales; family Lachnospiraceae; genus MD308. Next base: position 2,392 of record CATLEM010000117.1, on the reverse strand, counting down.
TCAAGCTTTTTGTCACTTAAGGGGTGGTGACTGTCTTCTTTCTCAATCATCCTGCCGATCACCGCACGGATCTGGGCGGCGCTCACTGTCCCTTCCTCCGTCCGGATACCTCCGCCGAAGAAATCCTTAAGAGGATAGATGCCCCACCGGGTCTGGATGTATTTGCCCCTGACCGCACGGCTTACCGTGGAACTGCTAAGCTCAAGCTCCTGCGCGATCTTTTTCAGGGTCAGCGGCCGAATCCCCGACGGCCCCACGGCCAAAAACTCTGCCTGGTTTTTAAAGATCAGTTCCGCGATCCGAAAAAGCGTCCTCTGCCGCTTCCTAACGCAGTCCTGAAGCCACTTTGCCTTCTCGTACCGCTCCCGGATATACTGCTTCGTCCGCTCGTCCACATCGCTTTCCAGCATATCTACATAGTGACGGCTGATCCGGATCTCCGGCAGGTATGTCTGGTTGAGGACGATATCGTAGGAATCCCCGTACATCACCAACGCAAGATCCGCCGACAGATATCTTGTGCGCACCGCCGGCTTCCCGCCGCCGAACGGCTTCGGGTTAAGGCTCCGGATAATCTCCCCTGCTGCGATGATCTGCTCCTGGGATCTCCCGGTCTCCCGGCCGATCTTCTCATACCTTCCCCTGGAAAAATCATCCAGATAATTCAGAAGGATCTCTCTGGCCGTCTCTTCCTTCGGATACGCCGACGCAAGCTGCATCAGAAGGCACTCCCGAAGGTCGGCCGCGCCGATCCCCTTAGGCTCCAACTGCCTTACCACATTAAGCGCCGTCTCCACGATATCCTCATCCAGCCCAAGCACCTTGGCGCTCTCTTTTGTCCCATCGGTAAAATACCCCCGCCCGTCAAGGCTTTCGATGATATACTCCGCCGCCCGCAGCACATCCGTAGGCAGATGATACTCTGACAACTGGAAATAGAGGTCGCTGTTTAAGTTCTCCGTTGCCGCGATCTCCCGTGTACTTTCCTCTTCATCTTCCGGCTGTTCTCTCTCCACATGGACCATCACCGGAGCATACTCCGTCCACATAGATGTATCGGACAATTCGATGATGGGATTCTCTAAAGACTGCTCCGTGATAAATTCTCCAAGCTCCACATTGTCCATCGCCAATATCTCAAGGCACTGCTGCATATGCAAAGACAGCGCCGCCCTTTGCGTAACCTGTGTTTTTAATTCCATTTTTTTCTCCTTTTTGTACCTTCTTATTTTATACAATTTTCCCGTTCTCTACAAGCGGTAAAGGAAACTTTCTTGTACCGGGGGGATTTTTCTTATATAATAAGATATTAGGAAAGGAGATGCGTCATGCCAGACACAAAAAAGGAAGCCTTGAAAAAAGAAGTTTTGAAAAAACAATTCCACCTTGAGACCAAAAGCCCTCTGTTTAGGCAGGCTCTTGACTTCTGCGAGCGCGTCGCCGATTCCCACGCCAACGTCCTCCTGACCGGCGAATCCGGCTGCGGGAAAGAAATCGCCTCTCGCTACATCCACGCCTGCGGGCGAAGGAGCGGCAAAAATTTTGTGGCCGTCAACTGCAGCGCATTTACGGAGACGCTTCTGGAATCCGAGCTATTCGGCCACGAGCAAGGTTCCTTTACCGGAGCCTCCAAGACCCACACCGGGAAATTCGAGCTATCCAACCACGGGACACTTTTTCTGGACGAGATCGGAGACCTCTCCCTCACCACCCAGATCAAGCTCCTGCGCGCCCTGGAGACAAAGCAGATCGAGCGGATCGGCAGCAACACAAAGCGGGAGATCGACTTTCAGCTGATCACCGCCACCAACCAGAATCTCCCCGAAAAGATCCGAAACCGGGAGTTTCGGGAAGACTTTTTCTACCGCATCAGCACCATCGTCATCAAGATTCCTGCCCTGCGGGAGCGGAAAGAAGACCTGCCCGCCCTCATCGACTTTTTCTTCCGGAAGATCCAGAAGGAGAACGACATCTCTATCCGGGAGATGGACAGCACGGTAAAGGACTTTCTGTTCTCCTACGATTATCCCGGGAATATCCGGGAGCTTAGAAACATCATCGAGCGGATGGTCATCCTCTCCCATGACGGCGTTGTGACCGAGGAAGCTCTCCCTATCCTCTACAACATCGGCGCGCTCCCCCGGGGGAACGCGGACGGAAGTTTCCAGTCGATCATCCCCTGGAAGGAATATAAGCAGAAAAGCGAGGGAGAATACTTAAAATGGGTGCTTGGCCAGGTTGGCGGAAATGTAGCCGAGGCATCCCGGAAACTGGGCATCAGCTCCCGGCAGATTTTCAACAAGATCCGGGAATACGGCCTAAGATAAGACAACAGACAGGATGCTCACCTGCACATACACAGACAGCAGGCAGAGTACTCACCTGCACAGCA
>CATLEM010000116.1 GCA_949916155.1 uncultured Dorea sp. | reverse complement strand
GATTTTACCGTAAATAAGGGTGAGGTCGTAGGGCTTACCGGGCTTCTTGGTTCCGGGCGCTCGGAGCTTGTGCGCGCCATCTACGGCGCGGATAAGCCGGACAGTGGAAAGCTTAAAGTAAACGGAAAAGATGTTAAGATCAATACGCCTCTTGATGCCATGAAGCTTGGCATGGCGTATCTTCCGGAGGACAGGAAGAAAGACGGGATCATCGCCGATCTGTCTGTGAGGGAGAATATCATCATCGCTCTCCAGGCAAAGAAAGGCATGTTCAAGCTGATGGGCCGCAAAGAGATGGAAGAGGCGGCCGATAAATATATTGAGATGCTCCAGGTTAAGACAGCCAGCCGGGAGACGCCGATCAAGAGCCTCTCCGGCGGAAACCAGCAGAAGGTCATCATCGGAAGGTGGCTTTTAACGAATCCGGAGTACCTGATCTTAGATGAGCCTACCCGAGGGATTGATATCGGGACGAAGACGGAGATCCAAAAGCTGGTATTAGACCTCGCTGATCAGGGGATGGCGGTAACCTTTATCTCATCGGAGGTTGAGGAAATGCTTCGTACCTGTTCGCGGATGGGCGTGTTGAGAGACGGAAAGAAAGTTGGGGAGCTTACAGGCGGCGAGCTTACCCAGGAAGGAATCATGAAAGCGATCGCAGGAGGTGAGGGAGATGAATAAAAAAGGATTTGATATGAAAAAGCTTACTTCTATGCGTCTGTTTCTGCCAATCGTGTGCCTGATCGCCATGCTTATCGTGGCGGCGGTCACTATCCCGGGCTTCTTTAAGATCTCTATTACAAACGGAGTGCTTTACGGATATCCCATCGACGTGGTCAATCGTGCGTCAGAGCTTGCAATACTGGCGGTAGGCATGACCCTTGTCACGGCAGCGTCCGGAGGCCAGGACATCAGCGTCGGCGCGGTTATGGCAGTTGCGGGTGCAGTGTGCTGCCAGATTCTCTCCGGCGGGGAGGTATCGGTGACAAAGCTTGCAGCTCCGCTTCTCCTGGCGATGCTGGCAGGAATTCTTGTAGCCGGCGTGTGCGGGCTCTTTAACGGTGTGCTGGTATCCTACTTAGATATCCAGCCGATGGTAGCGACATTGATTCTCTTTACCGCAGGACGCGGGATCGCGCAGCTTGTCACAAAGGGACAGATCACCTATGTGCGTGTGGATTCCTACATGGTTGCGGGCGGTTATGTAGGGCCGGTTCCGACTCCTATCATCATCGCGGCGGTGGTAGTTGTCATCGCGTACTTAGTATTGAAAAAGACGGCGATGGGACTTTACATCGAGAGCGTCGGTATCAATGGAAATGCATCCCGCCTGGTAGGGCTTAATTCCAGGAGGATCAAGCTTCTTACTTATGTGCTCTGCGGGCTTCTGGCCGGCGTTGCCGGTATCGTGGCATCCAGCCGGATCTACTCCGCGGACGCGAACAACTTAGGATTAAACCTTGAGATGGATGCCATCCTGGCAGTTGCCCTGGGTGGTAATATCCTAAGCGGCGGTAAATTCAGCCTGATGGGTTCCGTTATCGGAGCGGCGACGATCCAGACATTGTCAACTTCCCTGTACGCCATGGGCGTATCCGGCGACCAGCTCCCGGTATATAAGGCAATCGTCGTTATCATCATCGTCGTGCTCCAAAGCCCGGTATTCAAAAAATACACGGCAGGGCTTAAGACGAAAAAAGCTGCTCATAAGGCAGCATTGGAAGGAGGTAATTAGTGATGGGAAAGAGCAAGAGAAAGATAAGCGGTACCAGTTTCCTGCTGCTGATCACCGTCATCCTTTTTGCCGTAATGTACGCGGCAGGTATGGTCGTATTTTCAAACAAAGGCTTTGCGAAGCCCCAGATGTTCTTTAACCTGTTTATCACCAATGCAGGACTTCTTGTTATCAGTATGGGTCTGACCATCGTCATGATCTCCGGCGGTATCGATATCTCCGTCGGCTCCGTGACAGCCCTGGTCTGCATGGCGGCGGCGTATTCCATGGAGAATATGGGGCAGAGCGCTTACGTGGCAGTGGCAATCGCTTTAGGAATCGGCCTTGCTTATGGTATCGTGCAGGGGATCCTGGTGGCGTACTTGGAGATACAGCCATTTATCGTCACACTGGCCGGACTCTTCTTTGGAAGAGGCATGACAGCAGTAATCAGCAAAGAGATGATTTCCATTAAAAATGAAACATTTCTTGCATGGGCCAACTATAAGATCTATCTTCCTGTCGGTTCTTACAGTAAGAGAGGAAAATTCCTTCCGGCATATATCTACCCGACGGTAGTGATCGCGCTGCTCATCGTACTGCTCATCATCCTGGTGATGAAGTTCACGAAGTTCGGGCGCAGCGTATATGCGGTAGGCGGAAACGCACAGAGCGCCATGATGATGGGGCTTGATGTAAAGAAGACGAAGCTGAAAGCTTACATCCTGAATGGTTTGCTCGCAGGCTGCGGCGGATTCCTGTTCTGCTTAAATAGCTGTGCGGGATTCGTAGAGCAGGCTAAGGGGCTTGAGATGGATGCCATCTCATCGGCGGTCATCGGCGGTACGCTCCTTAGCGGCGGCGTGGGAACGCCGTTCGGCACCATCTTCGGCGTGCTGATCAAGGGTACGATATCCAGTCTGATCACCACACAGGGGACACTTTCGAGCTGGTGGGTTCGGATCGTTCTGTCGGCGCTGCTTTGTTTCTTCATCGTATTGCAGTCAGTGCTTGGAAATCTGAAGAAAAAGAGATAAGATTATTTATGAAATGATTAGACAGGGCAGAAATCACAGGCGAGTGGTTTCCGCCCGTTTTTTCGGGATTATGACAGAGCCACCCCGTATCAGGGGAGCTTTTCTTTCTTTTGATCCTCCTGTCTGTGCTGTTCCAGAAACTGTCCGATATTTTTCAAAAAAATCTCATATTCCGCCAAAAGGATTGGGAACTGATCATTGATGACTTCCATGTCTCCCTATGCGGCAGCGTTCTCCTGTGCACGTGCCAGAGCGGAGACTTCCATAGCACCGATGTTGGCAGAAGCACTCTCAGGACTATATCAAGAAATGCCTGGGTTACTAAGCCTTCTGCCGGTATTTTGACGGAGTGGTGCCGTATTTCTGCTGAAAGATCTTATAAAAATATCCTTTGTTATGATAGCCTGTGATACCGGCGATCTCCTCTATCGTTTTATCAGAATTAAGCAGGAGGTGTTCGGCCTGTTCCAGCCTGATCTGCTGAACGTAAGCAGAATAAGTAAGCCCGGTCTTGCTTTTGATCAGGCGGTTGAAGTAGTCTTCCTGAAAATGAAAAGTGTCTGCCAGGTCCCGGATCGAGACATCGGCATAATGCACTCTAATATAGGTAGATACTTCTTCAAAAATAAGCCAGTTCATTGTTTTTTTCTGTTCTTTGGACAGTGAGAAGTCGTATTTGGTGCTGATGATCGCGAAGATGCGAAGGAGCAGCCCCTTGCAGATATGGCGGGAACCGACGCCGCCCTCATAAAGCTCTTTAAGGAGCCAGAAAAGACAGTCCTCCAGTTCCGGCCCGGCGTGGACATTCGGCCGGAAATGCAGGTATTGCTGGAGATCCTTCTGCTTTAGCAGGGCGGACTGTAGAAATGACGTAATCTTCTGCGCCGTGATATTTTCCTCCATAATCTCAGAGAACATATCGTTGGAGATTCCTAAAAAGAGGATGGTAGCCGGTTGGGAAAGGAGATAGTCCTGGTGGATGCAGTTTTTGTCGATCAGGCACAAGTCACCCTTGGAAAAGGAGATGTCCTTCCCCAGGATCCGCTGGCAAAACTTCCCTTCTACGATGTAGGCCAGCTCGATATAGTCATGGGTGTGGAGCTGCGTCCGTTCTCCCTCCGCAAAATGATGACGGCAGCAGAATGGCTGCGGCGCAGGGCACATAGTAGCGTAAACCTCCCGGGAGCTGCGGATATTCCAGCACAGCGCAAAGACCCGCTCCTCCTGCAGAAGCGGGTATGTCTTTACCTCCTGGGCGGATTTAGAATATTCCGGGCAGATAAGCCGGGTGTTCAGCTTGTGTCCTGGGGGGAGGAGGAGCCGGTGGTTTTCCGTGATCTGGCGGGATAATTGTAAGAGTGTCATGGCAGCAGTATCTCCATTAGTCCGATTGTTAATATTGTCTTTTATTATATCAAACTCAGATTTTTTTTCAATGCGCATTTACCGGAAAAGCAGGATAAACATAAGTCGGATTAGGTAACTTTTCCCCGTGGACGGCAGAGTTAGGGAATTGATAAAAATAAGCAATTTCCTATAATAAAGATAGAAACATAGAAAACGGATAAAAGAACGTTTATCAAAAAGGAGGACAACAGATTATGATGAAGATGAAAAAGTATCAGTTTTGGTTTTGCACCGGATCGCAGGACTTATACGGGGATGAGTGTTTGGCCCACGTGGCGGAACATTCAAAGATTATCGTAGAGGAATTGAATAAGTCCGGCAACCTTCCCTTTGAGGTGGTTTGGAAACCGACGCTTCTTACGAATGAGCTGATCAGAAAGACATTTAACGAGGCGAATACGGATGAGAATTGCGCGGGGGTTATCACCTGGATGCACACATTTTCACCGGCAAAATCATGGATTCTGGGACTGCAGGAGCTCAGAAAACCGCTCCTTCATCTGCATACACAGTTCAACAGGGAGATTCCTTATGATACAATAGATATGGATTTTATGAATGAGAACCAGGCGGCGCACGGCGACCGCGAGTATGGGCACATTTTCAGCCGTCTTGGTATGGAGCGCAAGATCGTTATGGGCTACTGGGCGGATGAGGACGTGCAGAAGAGGATCGGATCCTGGATGCGCACTGCCATCGGCGTCATCGAGAGCAGCCATGTGCGCGTGATGAGGATTGCTGACAATATGAGAAATGTTGCCGTTACCGAGGGGGACAAGGTGGAAGCGCAGATTAAGTTCGGCTGGGAAGTTGACGCTTACCCGGTAAATGAGATCGCTGAGGCGGTTGGCGCTGTTTCCCAGGGCGATATTAACGCTTTGGTTGAAGAGTATTATGACAGGTATGAGATTCTTTTGGAGGGCAGGGACGAGAAAGAATTCCGCGAGCATGTAGCAGTGCAGGCAGGGATCGAGATTGGCTTCGAGAGTTTCCTTGAGGAGAAGAACTATCACGCGATCGTTACCCACTTCGGCGACCTTGGCGCGTTAAAACAGCTTCCGGGACTTGCGATCCAGAGACTGATGGAAAAAGGCTACGGTTTTGGCGGCGAGGGCGACTGGAAGACGGCAGCCATGGTCCGCGTGATGAAGATCATGACTCAGGGCAAGAAGGATGCAAAGGGAACTTCCTTTATGGAGGATTACACTTACAATCTGGTTCCGGGCAAGGAGGGAATCTTGCAGGCGCACATGCTTGAGGTATGCCCGTCCATCGCAGATGGTAAGATCAGTATCAAGGAGCAGCCGCTTTCCATGGGCGACAGGGAAGACCCGGCAAGACTTGTATTTACGTCAAAGACAGGGCCGGCGATCGCTACATCGCTCATTGACCTTGGCGACAGATTCCGCCTGATTATCAATGATGTTGAGTGTAAGAAGAATGAAAAGCCTATGCCGAAGCTCCCGGTTGCGACCGCGTTCTGGACACCGCAGCCGAACCTTAAGACAGGCGCGGAAGCGTGGATTCTGGCAGGCGGCGCGCACCATACGGCGTTCTCCTATGACCTGACCGCAGAGCAGATGGGCGACTGGGCAAATGCGATGGGCATTGAGGCAGTCTATATTGATAAAGATACGACGATCCGTCAGTTTAAGAATGAATTGCTTTGGAACAGTGTTGCGTATCGCAAGTAAGTTAGCGGTATAAACAAACAGGAGGTGTGGCTTTCGCAGGAAGGGCGTTCCGGTCTGAAGGATATTCCTGCGGAAACGCGCTCTCGCTCTGAAAAAACGCAGCAGTACTAGGCTCGAAAATACCGCGCCAAGTGCTGGCGTTTTTTACGGGATTCCTTTAGGAATGTCCTTCAGGCCGGAACTTTCTTCGGGCGGAAGTGCTAGGGGAATGGGGATTGCTGAGCGGATGCTGAGTAAGGACGAAAATATATATTATCATGAAGGAGGTTGGTCATATGGGGAATAAAGATGAGATTAAGCGGATGATCGAGAGCGGAAGGACGGCGCTGGGGTTGGAATTCGGATCGACGAGGATCAAGGCGGTGCTTGTGGATGAGGCGCATACGCCGGTTGCGTCGGGGGATCATGAGTGGGAGAACCGGTTGGAGAACGGGTTCTGGACGTATTCTCTGGAGGATATCTGGATGGGGCTTAAGGACAGCTATAAGAAGCTGGCTCTCGATGTTAAGGAAAAATATGACGCAGAGCTTAACACGATTGGGGCGATCGGGTTCAGCGCGATGATGCACGGATATATGGCATTTGATAAAGAAGGAAAGCTTCTGGTGCCGTTTCGGACCTGGCGGAACTCCACGACCGGGCCGGCGGCGGAGGCACTGACGGAGCTTTTCCAGTATAATATCCCGCAGAGGTGGAGCATTTCCCACTTGTATCAGGCAATCCTGAACGGGGAAGAGCATGTGAAGGATATTGCATACATCACGACGCTGGCGGGATATATCCACTGGCAGCTCACGGGGGAGAAGGTTCTCGGCGTGGGCGACGCTTCAGGAATGTTCCCCATCGACCCGGAGACGAAGACTTACGACGCAGGGATGGTCAGGAAATTTGACGAGCTTGCGGCGGATAAGCAGTATCTCTGGAAATTAGAGGAGATTCTGCCGAAGGTGCTGGTTGCCGGTGAACATGCGGGCACGCTCACAGAGGAGGGCGCGAAGCTTTTGGATGAGAGCGGCGCGCTGAAAGCAGGGATTCCTTTATGCCCGCCGGAGGGCGACGCCGGAACAGGCATGGCGGCGACAAACAGCGTGGCGAAGCGCACGGGCAATGTGTCCGCAGGAACTTCTGTATTTGCCATGGTCGTGCTGGAAAATGAACTGAAAAAGGTTTATCCGGAGATTGACCTTGTGACCACGCCGGACGGCAGCCTGGTGGGAATGGTCCATGCCAATAACTGCACTTCCGACCTTAACGCATGGGTAGGGCTTTTCCGGGAATTTGCGGAGAGTTTCGGCATCGACGTGGATATGAACAAGCTGTTTGGAATGCTTTACAGCAAGGCGCTGGAAGGGGACGCGGACTGCGGCGGCCTGCTGTCATACGGCTACCTTTCCGGCGAAAATATCACCAACGTGACCGAGGGACGGCCGATGTTTGTCAGGTCACCCAAGAGCAACTTCAATCTTGCCAACTTTATGCGCGTGCATCTGTTTACCGCCCTTGGCGCGCTTAAGGTGGGGATGGATATCCTGCTTAAGGAAGAGCATGTGGAGATCGACGTTATCTTAGGGCACGGCGGATTGTTCAAGACAAAGGGCGTAGGACAGAGCATCCTTGCGGCGGCGGTGGGTGCCCCGGTATCCGTCATGGAGACGGCAGGCGAGGGCGGCCCGTGGGGTATGGCACTCCTGGCATCCTACATGGTGCGCAGGGAAGAGGGCGAGTCTCTTAAGAGCTATCTGGCGGACAAGGTATTTGCCGGAAATGCCGGAACCAGCATGGAGCCTGTTGCAAAAGATGTAGAAGGTTTTGAAGTATTTATCAAGAGATACAAAGAAGGCGTGGCGATCGAGCAGGCAGCGGCGGAACATTTGATTTAGGATATAAAGCGCGGGCTGCCGTGCAGGATATGGTAGTCTGAGGATAGATGAGATGCAGAGCTGTACAGCAAATGTGCAGCTCTGATAAAAGATAAAGGAGATGTAAAACATGCTTGAAGAACTGAAAAAGGAAGTGTACGAGGCGAATATGCTGCTCCCGAAGCATGACCTGGTAACATTTACATGGGGAAATGTAAGCGGGATCGACCGGGAAAAGGGTCTTTTTGTCATCAAGCCCAGCGGGGTCGAGTATGATAAACTTAGACCGGAAGATATGGTTGTGGTAGATCTTGACGGCAACAAGGTGGAAGGGGATTACAATCCGTCCTCAGATACGGCGACCCACGTAGTCCTCTACAACCGTTTCCCCAATATCGGCGGCGTAGTGCACACCCATTCTCCGTGGGCGACGAGCTGGGCGCAGGCGGGGAGAGGGATTCCTTGCTACGGGACGACACATGCGGACTACCTCTACGGCGAGGTTCCCTGTGAGCGCAACCTCACAAAGGAAGAGATTGATGAGGCTTATGAGAAAAATACAGGCGTGCTGATCGCGGATGATTTCGCGGCGAATGACATCGATTACGAAGCGATGCCCGCGGTTCTCTGCAAAAACCA
>CATLEM010000115.1 GCA_949916155.1 uncultured Dorea sp. | reverse complement strand
ATCCTCCGTCTGAAATATATTCCGTCCGTATATCCGGCTCTTTCTGCTGTCAGCATCGCCGCAAACGAAAAATCATTATCCTCATGAAGGATCCCCTCGCAGAAACCAAGCCCTTTTTCGCAGAGAAATTCTCTTCTGAAAAACTGTATCCCCACATTTGTCCGGTACTCTCCTGTATTCCTCATCTTCATAAACATCTCCAGGCCTGTGCACTGTGCCGGATACATCCCTTTACGGATGTAATAATCCTGAAACTGGGGATAATTCTTTTTAAGCTCCTGATCTTCATAATATGCGTCACCGTTAAAATACAGAATATCTAATTTATTTTCCAAGCTATGACGATACAGCTCTTCCAATCCCTCCGGCACAAGCATATCGTCGCTGTCGATAAAATAGATATATTCCCCCGACGCAAGGGACAGCCCGCTGTTTCGTACCGCGGACAAACCGCGGTTACTCTGGTGGTATACCTTGATCCTGCAATCTTTCCGTGCATAAGCAAGAAGCAGGCTTAAAGACTCATCTGAAGAACCGTCATCAATACAGATAATCTCCAGATCCTTGAATGTCTGCCCAAGGATACTGTCAAGACAGTCTGTCAGATAATTCTGCATATTACAGACAGCAACGATGACAGAGACTGCCGCTGTTTCCGCCGCCCCGGCCTTCTTTGCGCACTCTGCGCCGCTGTCACACCGCTTACATGTTCCCGGCTCTTTTGACGCCCGGCTTTCATCTTTTATCCGGACAGCGCAGGGAAGGCCTGCGATCTGATGGCGGTATCGGGGCATATCATAATATTCCAGAGGATGCTCAAGAATACCCATGCCGGTAAATTTTTCGCTGCACAATGCACGGATGGCCGTCCAGCGTGCTTTTTCACTGTACAGGGTGTTCAGATTATACACACACCCCGACAGCACCATATTACAGAAGCCTTTTTCCACATCCTCATAGATCCCTCTGCGGTTAAGCTCATCATACGCGGCTCTGTACGCATCCAAAAAACACAGCGGCGCCTCATCTTTTTTATTCTGGAGGCTTCCTTCCCTGAACACTCTGTAATACACGAGATCCTCCAAAACCACCGCGATCCTCTCCCCCGCCGCCAGCGCCGTCAATACAAACCGTACGTCATTGCTGTTGGGAAGCTCCTGAAAACAGATTTCCTGCTCTATGATAAAATCTCTTCGGAATATCTTAGTCCATGTCGGAGGGGTCGTCAGCCCGAATAACTCTCCCTTCATATCTTTTCGGGAGAACACTTCTTTTTCGGGAATCAGCTTCCCCCACAGATACCTGGGCGCATCCACAGTCTCTCCTGTCCTGTCATCATATCTCTTTGCGCCGAACAGCACTGCATCAGCCTGCGTTTTCTTTCCCTTTCCGACGGTTTTTTCCAGCAAAGTGCTGTCAAAGAAATCGTCCGAATCAAGAAATATCACATACTCCCCAAGAGCCGCTGAAAGTCCTGTATTTCTTGCCGCCCCAGCTCCCATATGGCTTTGTGTGATCACCTTTATCCGGCTATCCTTTTTTGAAAGCCTGTCGAGGATTTCTGCGGAATCATCCGTCGAAGCGTCATTGACACAGATGATCTCCATGTTCCCAAGCGTCTGTCCCATCAGGGAATACAGCGCCTGCTCCAGATATTTTCCGCTGTTATATACAGGCATGACGACAGAGATATCTAAACTTTTATTTATTTCTGATTCCATATTTCCGATTCCTTGTCCTCCTAATCAGCCGAAAGTCTTTTTACTATTTTTCTGAAGCAGCGCACAGGAAAGCCGATAAGCCTGGCAAGACGGTAGCTTCTTGATCTCTTTATTGATGCGATCTCTTTCTCAAGGCTTTTAATCTTAAGTCCCCGGTCATACTTTTCTCCGTAGGTGACCTGAAGCTTCCGGTTGATCTCTGATTTCTCCGCGTATGTCTTTTGCAGCTTATCATTAAGCCCGGATTTTTCCGCATATGCCCGCTTAAGCTTCTCTTCAAGCTTCGCTTTTTCACCCTGTATCTGCAGAAGTTTCTGCTTCATATCACGGATCACGCCTCCCGGCATGCTGTCCGGATTCATGCTCTCTCTCCCCACATATCGCTCAAAGATAAATCTCTCTGCTCCATTAAGACTTCTGAATACAGATCTCTCCTGCCAGGTAAGCTTTTCAAATTCCTTTCTCAGATTATACAGCATCCCCTGCAATATATCACAGATCATCTCCTGTGTGTCGGCGTCAAAATCAGTGTTCTCTGCAAAAGACACCATATTCTTCAATGTACAGTAATAGCCGCAGACATGCTCTATTCCATTATTTCCTGTCATAACGGAGTTTTCATGTATCCTCCGCTTATAGTAGGCTCTATGAATATATCCTGCACGTTCTGCCGTCAGCATAGCCTTAAAAGAAAAATCATTATCTTCATGTAATATTCCCGCACAGAAGCTAAGCCCCGTACTTTTAAGAAAGCTTTTTCTGAAAAACTGCATCACAACGCTTGCCCGGTATTCCTTAGCTCTTCGCATCTGCGTGAGCATCTGTGCCCCGGTACACACTTCCGGATATATCTCCCTGCGCCGATAGTACTCCCGAAATGCCGGATGGTTTTCCTCAGCGCTCTGTGTCTCGAATATGGTTTCCCCGTCAAAACACAGGATATCCAGATCCGATTCTTTGCTTTTCTGATACAATTCCTCCAGTGCGCGGATTTCTAATACATCATCGCTGTCAATAAAATACAGATATTCGCCTGCTGCTTTTTCCATCGCTCTGTTCCTTGTCAGAGACGGCCCGCCGTTTTTTTGCGTATAAACAGATATCCTTCTGTCCTTCTTCGCATATTTTTTTAATATGTCCAGGGAAGAATCTTTTGACCCATCATCCACACAGATGATCTCTATCTCTTTTAAGGTCTGTCCTGTGATGCTGTCCATACAGGCCGTTAAAAACTCTGCCGTATTATATACAGAAACAATAACAGATACCTTTATCTGCGTCAACTCTTCCCTTTCGCAGATAACCTGTTCCTGCCCTGCTTCCGGTACCGGCTGCATCAGGCGTTTCCATTGATTTGCACATTCTTTCCCGTAATTTCTTACATCCTCGCTGAATCTGACAAGCTGTTTTGAACAGGCTTCAAACGAATACTTCTCCTGGATGAGAGGCCATAGATCCAGCACTTTTTTCTTTACCGCATCATAATCTCTGACGGCCTTCTCTGTCTGTTCCGCAAATTCTTCTTCGTTCCGGTAGCACAAGACAGCATCTCCAAACATCTCCTCAAGAACTTCCGAATAATCAGAGATCACCGGAAGCCCGCATGCGAACGCCTCAACGATTCTTGTATTGATAAAACCATTCTCTATCATATCCTCATAATGGTCGTCCACAGTGATCCTGGCAGTTCTGTATAACACCGGCAGTTCATCATTGGGAATATTCTCAGCCACCACATACTTTTCATAATCCGGAATAAAGCCTTTCCAGTTTGCCCCCCATATCTTCAGCGTAATCCCGTGCCCGATCGACCAGGTGACACTTTTCCGCTTTACATATCTTGAATTTCCCACAAATATCCAGTCATATTCTTTATCGGCATATGGATCCTGATCCGGATAGAATATCTCTGTATCTGCGCACATCGGCAGAATCTTTACCGGCACATTCGTTCTTTTTTCTATCTTCCCGGCATGCGGTTTTGAGCTGATGCAGATAAGATCATAAGCATTATATTCTTCATCGCTGATCGTGCCGGGATGGCTCAGATTCCACATGATATACAGACAGCCGCGTTTTTTCCTGTCCGGGAAATACTCCCTGTTCCCGCGCAATACAACTACCACATCCGCCTCTTTTTCATTCTCCCATTCATCATAGGCTTCAATGACTGTATACCGTCCCAGCCTGTCCAGATACTTTTTCAAAGAATGTGAAAAGGCATACTCCGACCACCATTTTTTTGCAGGCGTATCCGGAAATCCTGCCTTTATCACCCATATTTCTTTATTCCCCGCGCATTTTCTTCTGTCTTCCATAATGTTTCTTTCTCTGATCCGCATATTAGGGGAGAGACTGGAATATCCCAGTCTCTCCTGCCCCACATATTACTATTTATTATTTTGTAAGATCTTCTTCGGTATCTGCAGCGTCTATGTCTTCTGCATCTGTATCTGCACTGTCTCTATTTTCTAAATCCTCCTGTTCCTGTACAACAGCAGGCTGTGCAGTTACTTCTACTACTTTATTCTGTGTTCTATCATAGTATACATTTTTCCCGTCTTTGTCAATATATGGATGTCCCTCGTTGCTCCATGCGATCCATCCGTCGCTGTATAATGATACCTTCTCATATCCGAGTACCATGGCATCCCATACTTCCTCTGCAGCTCTCCAGCCGCTTCCGCAGAAGAATGACATATGCTTACTTGTATCTATACCCTGCTTTTTCCACATTGCTTCCAGAACTTCTTTGCTTCTCATGGATTTGTCTGGATTCCTGTAGTAATACATGGAACTGGAATATCCGATTCCCGACTCGGAAAGAATCGTCCCGTCAATCCTTCCCATCAGATCGTGGTAACCGTACCCTGAACTTGTACCCTTCCATTCCTCGATGGTCCGCGTGTCGATCAGTTGGAAATCGGGGTCATTCGCCAGTTTGTCCTCAACTCCCGCGATCGTATCGATCAGTTCCGGATGCCCTGGCTCTGTCACGCCAAATTCTGCTTTTTGCGGTTCTCTGATGCCTTTTTCCATCGGATACCCTTTTGCGTTCCAACCGACCTCTCCCTCGCTCATAACATGGACGTTCTCACATCCGAGATATCTCAGGATAATCGCCATACGTGTTGTTGCCATAGGCTCATGGCCGACGATGATCACGCAGCTGTCTTTCGTAACGCCTTTGTCCCCGGCAAGCTTGATCAGCGCAGCATCATCATTCAAACGCCATTCTGTTTTATAATCTTTGTCCTTTTCCTCAATATATACTTTCGGAGTCTCATATTCATCTGTGTTGACATGTACGCTTCCCGGGATATGGCCATCCTCATAACCGGAGCCGGTTTCCTCATTATTGGTAGGATCTCCCCAGGATACATCCAGCAGCGCAATCTGAGACTGCTTAACCACGGCTGCCGCCTGTGCTGAGAGCGCTGTATTCTTCGTCACATGATCAGATATATTCTTAACGATCTCCGCCGGCACATACAGGTCATAGTTCTGATAGCTTACCAGTTCGGCGCTGCCGGAATTGATCATATTGGCCGCTTGATAGACCGACAGGTTCTTATATCCCTTTTTATTCAGGTAGTCTGCGACTTTTACCGCGTCCTTTCCGTTAGTGTCATAGATAATATACTGTTTCGCCGCCGTCATGGAATTGGCTTCCAGTTCTTTCTGGATCGACTCTTCGCGGGTCTTTCCCTCTCTCTTATCAGACCACCACTCACATTCCAGCCACTGTGCAGAAAGATTGACAGAGTTCTTAAGATGTCCGCCTTTCTGCGCGCCCTCCAGCGCCCAGCCCTGATAAACATCCGCAAGTCTTGCATCAACAAGTATTGTATTGGCATCGCTGTCATTCATATAGCTTCTCACCTGCGCGTCTGTGGCAGACGGATATACCTTCTGTTTTTCCGATACGGTGATCCTGCAGGTCTTTGACAGTGTTTTCTTTTTCGCTGTTTTTTCTTTCGCTTTCACCGTAATAACAGCCGTTCCTTTTTTCTTCGCCGTCACTTTACCGTTTTTATCAACAGATGCCACCGATGCATCGCTTGAACGATAGGAAACCGGGCAGTATACACCTGCCGGCTTTACCGCCGCCGTTACCTTTTTCTGATCTCCGATGTTCAGCGCAAGTTCTGAAGCACTCAGACTCATGCTCTTTGGCTTTAACTGTTTTACCGTGAGTTTTACGCTCTTCTTAACCTTTTTGTTCTTTTTTGACGTGACTGTGATCGTGACCTTTCCGGCTTTCTTTCCTGTAACAACGCCTTTTGAAGATACTGACGCGATCTTTTTGTTACTGGATTTGAATTTGGCCGCTTTACTTGCATCCGATGGTTTCACTGACTTTACGGATACCGTCACTTTCCCTTTGATATCTACTGTCTTCGCAGTCGTTTTCAATGTAATCTTTTTCGGCGCTTTTGCTGCCGCCTCGGCGGGAATACTTATCCCTGCCGCCGATGCCGCAACCGTGAATGCCATCACAACTGCTGCCAGCCTTTTCATTTTCTTTCTCATGCACATTCCTCCTTGGATTTTATGATAACAGTATGATTACCATCATTATATTAATTATCTGTCTCTCCGTCTAATCAATTATTTTCATAAACAATTGCATTTATCAATTACTTCTATAGTTATCCTGATAATGGTTGTCTGAACCCTTACTTCTCCACTTCTCCCACAACTGCCCATCTCCAGTAAGACTGGTCATAGTTCCAGGTATTCTCATAGCCCGCCATCTCCAGCACAAGCTGCATGTACGCCGAACGGATCCCTCCGGTACAGTAAGCCACGATCTTATCATCCTTTGAAATCCCCGCGTCCGTCATCATCTTCTCGATATCCGCCTGGGACCTAATTGTGCCCCCCTCCCGGAACAACTCCGTGTATGGCATAAAAATGGCTCCCGGAAGATGGCCGCCTTTCGCCTCATGGTACTTAACAGCTCCTTTGTATTCCTCTTCCGTCCGCACATCCAGAATCTTGTAGTCGTCATAATGTGCCATCAGTTCCTCCGTCCCCATCACATGGGTGTTGTCAATGGCATCGATCATCACGTCTGCCGGCTCCGGCTCGGAGGCTCCCTTCTGGGTCGGCACGCCTGCTGCCTTCGCCGCGCTGTACCCGCCGTCCACCATCTTCACCTTGTCGTACCCGGCTGCCACAAGCTCCCACAGTACCGTAGCGTCATCGCCCCAGCCGTCAAGAGTCTCCCCTAAAAGGATGATTTCTTTCTCCTTGCTCATGCCAAGCGCGCCAAGCTTTTTCGAAAGTTCTGGAGGCTCCGGGATCTTCCCCCAGCCTTCGTCCCCCTCCTTGCCGTAGTCCTCCCCGCATGTTCGGATTTCCTGCCAGGTGATGGCAATCGCCCCTTTAAGGGTCTCCTTTTTTGCTTTGTCCGCGCCCCGGCAGTCTACCAGGAGTACGTTCTCGTCCGCCGCATGATCCTTCACATCATCCGCCGTCACAAGATACGCTCCCTCAAACGCCGCATCGGACACAAGCTCGTCTTCCGGCACTCCCTTATTCCCGCATCCCGCAAGGCTCCCTGTAAACAGGACAGTTGCCAAAAGGAGCGCCCATGTCTTTTTCACTCTCATCTCCATCTGTCTACTCTTCCCCGCTTAACACTTCTTCTGTCATCTGTATAACTTTGTCCACCAGGCCCGGGCAGTATTCCAGGAGCTTTCCGCTCTCCAGCGCGCCGGTAAGCCCTTCCGGTGTAGATACGTCATAGCCGATCAGACATTTGCAGTCCACCGACGCAAACTCCTTCAAAAACTTCTCCTTAAACTGCGCCGTCTTTGCCAGAAGGATATCTTTCTGCTGCATCAGCCCGTCCGGGCTGCTGTGACCGTATGTTAAGCCAATGGCCATCAGCGCACCTGTATACGCCCCGCACACAGAGCCAAGCTGCATCCCGCCGCCAAAGCACGCTGCCACGCGGTTCGCCTCATCCTCGCTGATTGAAAGTTCCTTTGCAAAATGCCGTAAGACCACCTGGGAGCAGTCATACCCTTGCATAAACTGTTCTGCAATCTGTTTTGTATCCATATCTCTCTCCTCACATTATGATATTAATAACAATTGCGAAACTTAAGGTTAACCAGGGTCATTGTGCAGCTTGTATATTCCAACACAGACACGCTTTCGCTCCGAGTTTACCGTAGCGGTACATAAGCTGCCAAAAAACGTCAGCTAAGTACCGACGGTAAACTAAGGTCTGCTTATGGAATATACAAGCTGCACAATTCGGCGCTGGCAAATCAGAGTTTCACAATTGCCAGTGATACTAAGCCGTACAGCCCCCGCAGCTTGAACCCTGTCCTGCCGTGCAGGCGTAGCAGTGCTTGTCAAAGCGAATCTTTCTCTTCTCGTAAGGCTTTCCTATCAAATCTTTGATGCTGTCCACACCCTCGACGGGCATATCTACCGCCTGGTTAAAGTCGCAGTCATACACTCTTCCATCCCATCCTACCGACAACTGGCTCCTGCACATCATGCCTGCCACCGCCCCCGGGTTAAATGCATCGTAAAGCTTTGTGAGATACCCTTCCATATTGCCCGTGCGGGTAAGGAAAGCCCCAAATCTTCCGATGGGATTATTGGTGATCGTGAAGAGATGGTTAAATACGATCCCGTACTCACTTCCCAGATGTTCCTTGTACTCCTTTTCCATCGCCGACTGGTCCGGCGGGAAGAACGCGCCGCCTGGATTGAACACCATGTTCAGCGTAAGAGATGGGTCTTTGCCGTATCCAAGGGCATTGAGCTTTTTCAGCACCTCGATGGA
>CATLEM010000114.1 GCA_949916155.1 uncultured Dorea sp. | reverse complement strand
TTTTCCGTCACATACTCAATCCGGTGCTCCACTCCCTGAAACGCTTTTACTGCTCTGCGGATGATATCGAAAGGAACGCCGTAGACTGCCGCCATCCCGATCGCAGCCATATAATTCTCATAGTTGTGGACACCGAGAAGCCTAAGCTCATCCACGCTGCATACCACTATTTCATCGGGGTTTTTATAGATGATATTGCCGTCTTCAAGATAAATCCCCTGTTCTATCTTACGCCTGCTGCTGAAATATAGAACCCTGGCAGCAATATTTTCTCCAAATTTCCTTGTCCGTTCATCCTCATAATTAAGAATACAATAGTCCTCGTTCGTCTGATTTCTGGCGATGTTCTTCTTCGCCTCCACATAATTCTCCATCGTATGATGACGGTTCAGATGATCCGGTGTGAAATTAAGGATCGCACTGACCTTCGGCCTGAAATCCGAGATCGTTTCCAGCTGAAAACTGCTCATCTCCGCCACAGCCACAGACTTGTCCGTCATCTCGTCAGCAACTGCCGTGTAAGGATTACCGATATTACCCACCACATAGACTTCGTCCTTGTACTCTTTCATGATCTCCCCAAGGAGAGTGGTGGTTGTCGTCTTTCCATTTGTCCCGGTGACCGCAAGCACATCCCCCCTGCCGAACTCGTAGGCAAGTTCCACTTCCCCGGTAATCAGTATACCCTGTTCACGCATGGCCTCGACCGCCGGAATATCCGTCGGCACTCCCGGGCTTAATACTGCGATCTCGACTCTCTCCAAAAGCCCTTTGGGAAATTCTCCGATCACAATCTCCGCCCCAGAGCCTTCCGGCAGCTTCTTTCTTATCTCTTCTCTGTCAAGCTTATCGTTCCCGTCATAGAGAATAACCTCTGCATTGTGCTTTTCCAGTAATCTCACCGCTCCTGTTCCGCTGATGCCGGATCCGAACACAAGCACAGTCTTTCCTGATACTTCCATAGTCTCCTCCCTACATAGCCATAAGCGCGATCAGGCAAAGCAGAGCCGTCACAATAGAAAACACTGCAACCACCCTTGTCTCTGACCATCCGCACAGTTCAAAATGATGATGTATCGGCGCCATCTTAAAGATTCTCTTGCCGCCTGTCCTCTTAAAATATGTTACCTGTATCATGACCGACAGTACTTCTATCAGATAGATAAGCCCCACGATTATGATAAATACCGGCATTTGAAGCATATACGCCGTGGATGCCACAAAGCCCCCGAGAGCCAGCGAACCCGTATCACCCATAAATACACTTGCCGGATATACATTAAATAGAAGAAAGCCCAAAAGCGCCCCCACTACTGCACAGGTAACCGGTTCGATCCCGCTGTTCGTGCCGATCGCCACCACAGTAAAAAACGTCGCCACCAATACAGTAACACTTGAAGCCAGGCCGTCCAGGCCGTCCGTGAAATTCACTCCGTTCACTGTGCCGATCACTGCAAAAAACATCAGCGGGATAGAAAGCCAGCCGATATCCAGATATTTTCCTCCTGAGAACGGAATAAGCATTGCCAGCGGCACATCCGTAAACTTTACAACGTAAAATGCGAACACTGCTGTCACCACGATCTGAAGCGCCATCTTCTGCCTTGGAAACAGTCCGTCTGAGCGCCTCATCACCACCTTCAGGTAATCATCCAGAAATCCGATGAGTCCAAAGCCCAGAGTGACAAACAAAATCGGGATGATCTTCGGGTGTCCCTTCATATAAAATACCGAGGTGATCACAACACTGAGAAGAATGATCACACCTCCCATCGTAGGAGTACCTGCTTTCTTCAAATGTGATTTCACACCGTCTTCTCTCTCTGTCTGTCCCATCTTCAGCCTTCTTAAAACAGGGATAATCACCGGCCCCATGATCACACTCAGCACAAACGCAATGAGCACCGGCATAAATATCGTATAATCCATACCACACCTCTTTATCTCTTTTGTTATCCATCTTAATACAGAATATCCGCCGCAGCTTTTCTGCATACTTTGACATCTTACCTAGTATACTTCATTTTTTACTCTTTTTCAATGCCAAGATACGGCAATACATTTTCAAATATATTTTTTACTACCGGAGCGGCGATCGTCCCCCCGTAATAAACGCCCTTTGGGTTGTAAATGATACACATTCCAAGCACTTTCGGATCGTCCGCCGGAGCAAAACCTACAAATGAGGATATATATTTGTTGGCGCTTCTCGGCAGTGTCTGGGAGGTCGCTGTCTTTCCTCCGATATGGTATCCTTCTACAAATGCATTTTTCCCTGACCCTTCAGAAACCACGCTCTCCAAAAGCTCCTTCATCGTCTCAGAGGTTTCCTTCGAGACGATCCTTCTCCCCCGCCCGTAATCAAAGGTCTCTACTTCTTTCCCGTCACTGTCCAGCACACTGACGCCAAAATGAGGAGTGATCCGCTCCCCGCCGTTTGCGATGGAAGCAACCGTAGATGCAAGCTGGAGCGGCGTAATCTGAAAGGACTGTCCGAAACTCATCGTAGCAAGCTCGACCTGTCCTACATTTTCCTTCTTGTGCATGATTGTTCCGGCCTCTCCGGGAAGATCCACCCCTGTCATATCCATCAGGCCGAACTGCCCGAAATATTTATAAAAATTATCTGTCCCGAGACGGAGGCCGATCTCGATAAATACAGGATTGCAGGAATTCTGAATACCTTCAACAAAAGTTTCCGCCCCGTGCCCGCCTACTTTATGACACCGGATCTTGCGGTCCTCCACGATCTTATAACCGGGGCAGCTGAAATTATCCGAAAGCGACACCGCTCCTTCCTCCAGACAGGCAGCTGCAGTGATAACCTTGAACGTAGACCCCGGTTCATAGGTATCATTGATACATCCATTCCTCCACATCTGATTCAGTGCATCCTGCTTCTTTTCATCGGACAGATGCTCATGATTTCCAGAATTCAGCGTAAATGGATCATTTAAGTTAAATTCCGGCACATTGACCATCGCAAGAATTTCCCCGTTCTGGGGGTTCATCAGAAGTATCCCCACTTTATCCGCCTGCTTTTCTTCCATAACCTTCTCAGCCATCTGCTGGGCATACATCTGTATGTTATAGTCCATACTGATTTTTAATGTACTGCCTGCCACCGGTTCAATACGGTCCTCCGCTACACCGTCAAGCTCCACCCCTCTGGCGTCTGTTGTCGTAAGGATCGTCCCGTTCTTCCCTTTCAGATAATCCTCATACTTAACCTCCAGGCCGATGATCCCCTGATTATCTCCCCCTGTGAATCCCAAAACCTTGGAGGCAAGTTCATCATAAGGATAATAGCGTTTAAAATCTTCATCCACTTTTACACCGTCAAGCTCCATCTCCCGTATGCGGTCGCCCACTGCCTTTTCCACATTAGTTCTGATTCGCTCCATAGAAGATACCTTTTCCACCTTTTTCTGCACTTCTTTCTCTTCCATCTCAAGCTCCGATGCAAGAGCCTTTATGACCTTTTCCGGTTCCCTGATCTGACTGTGAATGACAGATATCGTACAGACTGTCTTATTCGTGGCGAGGACTGTTCCTTTCGCATCCACGATCTCTCCTCTTGCCGCCTTGATCTCCCTCTCCCTCTCATGAAGTGCCTCTGCCTTTTTCTGATAATACTCCGCATCAAAGATCATCAGGTAGACAAGCCGCGCTGCAAGCCCAAGGATGATCACAACCGCGCTGCAGAATACGACTAAGATTTTCTTCCTGTTATATGTTTTATTTTTCATCACACACAAAAACCCCGTAAAAGCTTTTGTATAACTTATTATTGCTTTTACGAGGTTATTCACTTTTTGATGCTTTTTCCACACCAAGGTAGGGGAATATCTCTTCCATGATATCTGATGCCATCTCTACTGCAAAGCCGCTGTTGGCCTGCTGGCCCGCATTCGGCTCGTCGATCACTACATACACTACAACCTGGGGATTTTCCTGGGGCGCATACCCGATAAAGGACACAAGATATTTCCCGTTTCCGCGCGGAAGTTTCTCCGCCGTTCCGGTCTTTCCCCCGATGGCATATCCCTCCACGGCAGCCTCTCCTCCGGTTCCCTCCTCGACAACGCCGAGCATATATTCCTTGATCAGATCGCTGGTCTCTTTTGAGATCGTCCGCCTTGCCAGGACAGGATCTTTATTCTCTGTAACATTGCCGTTCTCATCCTGGATCCTTTTTACAATATGCGGTTCGTAATAATCGCCGCCATTGATCAGGGAGCAGAAACCTGCTGCAAGCTGCGTCACCGTGACATTAAAGTTCTGGCCAAATGCATTGGTCGCCAGGCTGGCAGGATCCATATTCTCTGCTTTATACAGAAGTCCGTCAGTAGCAGCCTCGCCCGGAAGATCGATTCCCGTATACTCACCGAAGCCGAACAGCCGCTGATATCTGCAGAATTCCTCCTTACCGATACTGTTCCCGATATGCATAAGAGCCACGTTACAGGAATTTTCCAATGACTTTTTCAAACTCTGCGGGCCGTGACCGCTTCGGTTACTGCAATGGATATCATGATCGCCGATATGAAGCATACCGCCGCAGTTATAGGTTTCGTCTCCGGTCAGCACTCCCAGTTCCAGGCCTGCCGAGATCGTAAATGGTTTGATCGTAGAACCCGGCTCGTAGGTACCGCTGACACAAAAATTATTCCACAGACTGTTGAGCGTATTGATCTTTTCTTTATTTGTCATCGCCTTGATCTCTTCTTCGGAATAATATTTTGCCAGATCTCTTGGATTATTCAGATCATAATCCGGATAGGAGGCCTCCGCCAGAATCTCGCCGTTTTGCGGATTCATGACGATCACTGCCGTATTTTTGCTTCCTTCTCCCTTTCTGGCCTGGTTTTTATGGCTTTCATTAAATTTCCGTATATATTTTTCCACGATGCTCTGTACCTGAACATCGATCGTAGAGACAATTGTCTTTCCGTTTTCCGGCTCTTTCACCGTCCTCTCCACCGAAGAAATATCATCCAGATACCCGTACTCCCGTCCGTCTGTACCATTAAGAATGGAATTATACGATGCCTCTATTCCGTTGCTTCCTACATTCCCGTCAACGGTAAAGCCGATAACATCGCATGCCAGTGTGTTGTAGGGATACTTTCTGATATAATCCTCCTCAAGCCATATCCCTCTGACATCCGGATTATTCTTGCGGTCCTCTTCTATTTTTACAAACTCCTGGGCCGTCTGATAATCCACGCCTTTTTTCATGATATTGTATCTGCCTGAAGGATTATTTTCAAGCACCGAATCGATATCTTCCTCTTTAATATCAAAACACGATTTCAGCACTTCAATCGTAGGCTCTTTATATTTCTTATCGCTGAGCATGACCTTTGCGTCCAGGATTACATTGTATATCCGCTCGCTGGTCGCTATCTTTGTACCGTTGCGGTCCACGATATCTCCGCGCTTAAACGGGATAACCCTGCTGTCATACTGCTGCTGGTCCAGCACAACTTTTGTATATTTATCTCCGCTGGCCGCATTAATATATGTGATCTTACCGATTAGGAAAATAAAAACCAGTACAATCGCCGCAAACGACATGACCAGTTTTTTTTGCATTAATTTGTTAAACTTTTTCTTCCAGATTTTCTTTCTGCGCCTTATCATATACTCCACCTGATCTATTTCTTATCAGACTGTGCCAACACGCCGTCCTCCGGTATATCCTCGTATTGCTTTACATAGTCTGCAGAAGGCCTCTGATATTCCACCACCTGCTCTGGCGATGCATATACCATTCCAAGTTCCTCCTGTGCTTTTTCACGGATCTCATCCAAATTCACAGAATCCATGACAGCATTGTACTTTGTGCTGTTTTCCTCCCTCATATTTGCCAGTTCTCCCTGAAGAGACGTGATATTTTTAGAGTAACCCGCCATACGGGACTGAAGCTTTACGTAATTCACACAAATAATCAGTGCAAGGACTGCTGCTGCACTTAAGAATACCACATAACCCGGGCTCATGCGGAGCGCCTTCCTGCGATTCTTCTGTACCTGACGGCTGACCTTCTTTTTCGGTCTCCTGACCCTTTTTCTCTCTGGTGTCTGTTCTGGCTTCGGAACCGTATTTCCATACACATACGTCTGCCTTGCCGATCCCGCATATCTCTGCCTGTCTCCGGCCGGTATACGTCTTGCTGCCATATACATTCACCCCTTCCAAGATCTACTTCCGCTCAAAAATGCGCAGCTTCGCACTTTTCGCGCGGCTGTTTTGCTCTATTTCTTCTGCACCGGGCAGTATCGGCTTTTTCGTTACAACCCTTCCCCTGGTCACTTCTCCGCATACACACACCGGAAAATCCCTGGGACAGGTACACGGATCTTCATTCTTGCGGAATGCACTCTTCACGATCCTGTCTTCCAATGAATGAAATGTTATAATACACAGCCTTCCTCCCGGATTCAATATATCAATCATATCATCGAGCGAGTCCCTCAGCACGTCCAGCTCCCCGTTCAGTTCAATACGGATCGCCTGAAATGTCCTTTTAGCCGGATGACCGCTCTTTTTCTGATATTTCATAGGTATCGACTGTCTGATGACCTCCGTAAGCTGACCGGTAGTCTCAATAGAACATTTACCGCGTGCCTGGACGATGTGCTTTGCGATGTTTTTCGCAAATTTATCCTCACCGTAGTCCCTGATCACGCGGTAAAGTTCCATCTCACTATACTCATTGACGATGTCTCTGGCAGTCATCTTCTGACGTCTGTCCATCCGCATATCCAGAGGTGCATCCCCGCGATAGGAAAATCCCCGTTCTGCCGTATCTAACTGATAAGATGATACGCCCAGATCCAGTACAATTCCATCGACCTTGTCAATGCCTATATGACGGAGCAGCGACTTCATCTCACAATAGTTGCTCCTGACTATCGTGACCTTTTCCCCGAAGTCTTTTAAGCGGATGCCCGCAGCCTCAATGGCTGCCTCATCCCTGTCTATTCCTACAATACTCCCCTTTTTGCCAAGACGTCTTGCGATCTCAAAGGCATGTCCCCCTCCCCCGAGAGTTCCGTCTACGTAGATGCCGTCCGCCTTAATGCATAATCCGTTAACAGTTTCTTCAAGTAATACTGATCTGTGTCTGAACTCCATATCTTCTCCCTCTAGATACTGAATCCATTTGCTTCCATATCCGATGCGATATCTTCAATGTTAAGCTCCACTTCAGCATTCTTTTCATCCCATCTTGCCTTGTCCCAAATCTCGGCACGCTTCCCCATGCCGATAAAAACTACTTCTTTGTCAAGCTTTGCATAGTCTCTGAGAACTGACGAGATCAATGTTCTCCCTTGCTTGTCAAGGTCCCCGTCAATCGCACTCCCCTGAAAGAAATATGCAAAAGCGCGGGCTTTTTTATCCGTGGTGGTTGGTAAGGCGTTAAGTTGCTCTTCAAAGGCGTTCCATTCGGCTTCCGGATATACGTACAGACAATTCTCCATCCCCTTTGTGATGACGAAATGCTCCCCCAGATCGTCACGCATCTTCGCAGGAATGATGATTCTGCCCTTGGCATCAATATTATGACTGTACTCCCCCTTCAGCACCGGAACTCACCCTCTTTCAAAGTGGGCTTCCACTTTTATGTCATTCGCTCCACTTTCTTCTACTTTTCACCACTTTCTACCACTTGAACTCATTGTAAACTACTTTTTGGGTGATTTCAACCCCTTTTTTGAAATTTCTCCCGTCCCTCCTCTTGCCTCCCGGACGGAAAAACAGTAAAAAAAGCCGGCAACCCACGCATATTCCATGGTTTGCCGGCTTCCATACCCCTGTTTTTTCTTCGAAATCATCCTTTTATTTTTTTACTGCATCTCCTCTGAACCGTCCTGTTTCTTTATCATATTCAAAATGAACGTAAAAAGCGGACAGAATCCTCCGCCCGCAAAAACACCGCCTATTTCCCATCTTCCGCCGCTTCATCCAGTTTCTCTGAAAAATCTGTCAGTGCTGTATAATCAATCTCCACTTCTTCCTTCGGTCTGCTTGAAGCATAGGATCCATATGCCGAATATCCGATCCAAAAACCGAGCAGAAGCACCACCAGACCTACTGCGCATTTCCTGAATACGTTCTGGAGCTTCTCTTTTTTTACCGTCTGTTTGCGGTGTGCCTTTTCCTTCTTATATCTGTCAACCTTTTCCTGACTCATACTCTGATTACTCCTTCTGTATAAATTAACTGGATATAAGTTTACCACAAATCCGCAGATTATACAACCACTATTATCCCGCCGTCGGAAGCATACATGCTGCTGATCCCTCTTGTGTCAAGAACAATAATATCTTTAAACTCCGCCTTCTTCTCCAACATATGCTTCACCTGCTCCGCGCGCTCGCGGCAGTTACAGTGAGAGATGGCAAGAATCCTCTCTTTCGAATCCTTAAGCTCTGAGATTATCGTATCGCACATCTTCGCGAGAGCCTTTTTTATCCCCCTCGCCTGGCCAAGCTGGCAGATCGTCCCTTCCGGGGTCGCACCCATCACCGGCTTGATATTAAGCGCAGTAGCCACTACTGCCTTGAGTCCGGTAAGCCTTCCGTTCTTCCTCAGCGTATCTAAAGTCTCTAACACAAAATAAGTATTCTGGCTGTCTATATAAGCCTCCA
>CATLEM010000113.1 GCA_949916155.1 uncultured Dorea sp. | reverse complement strand
CTGATGATCACGATGCTCTGCTCTTCTGCTTTCTTTATCAGTTCCTGTGAAACTGCCGCATCCTGACAGACTACCATGCAGCTTGCGTCGATATTCACCGCACAGGCCTGAGCCTCCGGACGGTTCCCCAAGATCACCAGATCGTCTTTCTCGATGAATTCTTTCATCAGCTCGTCATTGGATGCGCCTACCGTAACCTTTCCTTTAGTAAAGCATCCGTGCTCATTGCCGCTGATCAGCTTCCCGTCCAGGGTGTCAATGATATTCTTATACTGCGTCCTCGCAGAAGACAGCACCCGGTTGTCATACACCTCCATATAGGAAGTGGCGATATCCCCGGTAGAGATAACTCCTACCAGTTCCTCATCCTTGAGTACCGGAAGGGTCTTGACTTTGTTCTCCTTCATCTTGTTCCACGTATCCTTGATGGAAACATTGGGCGACACGCCGTCAATCTTATGGATATCCATATCCTTTACCTGAAGCTTCACATTCTGCAGAAGCCCCGGTGCGTCCACCTTGAATTTTTTCAGGACGTAATGTGTCTCCTCATTGATCTGCCCCGCCCGCTTCGCCACATAATCATCGCCGGTGATCTTCCTCTTAAGCTCTGCATAAGCGATCGCAGAACAGATAGAATCTGTATCCGGATTTTTATGTCCTACAATATATACTTTTTTAGATTTCTTTCCCATTGTCTGTCTCCTTATGTAAACTTATCAAAAGTTTCTACTAGTTTGCCATTTTTTTCATGCCAAGTCAACTATATTTTTGCCAGTTGTCATTTTTTCTTTGAACATTGCACTGATTGTATGTTATACTAAAGATATTAGAATGATGAGAAAGGAACAAAGTACAATGAGTGAAGAGTTATTACAGGAAGAGACACAGACCATGGCCGATTTAGAGGAGCATTTTGACGATGCCAACCCGTGGAATCTGATCGCTTCTTATAAGGAGAACGGCACCGTGCTCCCGGTGAAAGTTGAAGGCATTGTGAACGGCGGCGCTATCGCTATGGTAGAGGGCATCCGCGGGTTTATCCCTGCCTCCAGATTATCCCTGTCCTACATCGAAGATCTGGAAACCTATCTGTTAAAGGATATCGAGGTAAGGGTGATCGAGGCTGATCAGGCAGAAAACCGCCTGGTACTTTCCGCCCGGGAGATACTGAAGGAAAAAGAGAAAAAAGAACGTGAAGAAAGAATCGCCAGCATCAAAGTCGGAACCGTTCTTACCGGAAAAGTGGAGACACTGCAGAATTACGGAGCATTTATCGGCCTTCCGGATAATCTCTCCGGTCTGGTCCATGTATCCCAGATCAGCCAGAAGCGTGTAAAGACACCGAAGGATGTATTGAATGTGGGTGACGAGGTGACGGTAAAAGTTATCGGTATCAAAGACGGAAAGATAAGCCTCAGCATGAAGGCTCTCGAGGAAGTAAAGGAAGAGCCGGAAGAAAAGGTGGTCATCCCGAAAGCCGGCAATATCGGAACGAATCTCGGAGATCTGTTCAAGAACATCAAGTTGTAATCTCGGATTTTCTAAAGTCTTTACACAGGTCAGTACGATGATAAAGGGGCGCATATCTTTCACTGCGCCCCTTTTTGCCGGCCAAACAGCTGTCTTTTGTCCAACCGGTCATCACGTTATCTTCGCTGATCAAAAAGTCCCATACTGTCGATAAGCTCCGCCGCTGTCTTTACACATTCTGTGCAGCAGGGAAGCGGCTGCTTTCCATTCTCCGTCTTTAGGTCCCTGCAGTAGACAGAACCCTTTTTCTCCCGAAACTGCTTTGCCGCCTCCCGGAATTTCTCATAGGTATCCATCTTCGTCAGAAGAGGATTTTCCATATCCCCCGCACTGTTGGCAAGACTGATCACCAGAAACATGCCGGTGACCGCACCGCACGTATCCATCAGTCCTCCCATTCCCAGTCCGAATCCTTCTGTCAGCCGGAAGATATCCTCCTCCTTTATCCCCAGTTTCTCACAATATGTACAGGCTACCGACTGACAGCAGTTGTAGCCTTTCTTCGTAAATTTCCCTACAGCAATATTCTTATCCGCATCCATTTGATATCCCTCCGATTGCGCATCTGATTCATCATCTCACATACTCTTCCTGTAAAAACCTATCCTTTGCCTTTCCGCGCGGTCTCCAGATTCTTTATCCACAGATCCGCGCACGCATCGCTGGGCATCCGCCAGTCTCCCCGGGGTGATAATGCCACTGTCCCTACTTTCGGACCGTCCGGCAGGCAGGAGCGCTTAAACTGCTGGGTGAAGAATCTCCAGCAGAAAGTACGAAGCCACCGATAGATCGTCTCATCATCATATTCACCCGCGAACGCGCACTGCGCGATCCGGTAGATCTTCGCCGGCTCATAACCGAATCTCAGAAAATAATACAGGAAAAAGTCATGAAGTTCATAAGGGCCTACCAGATCCTCCGTCTTCTGGGCGATCTTGCCGTCCTTCGGCGGAAGGAGCTCCGGGCTTACCGGCGTATCAAGCACGTCGCGGAGCACTTCGGAAAGGATCTCGTCCCCGCAGGTGTCCGCATAATACCCAACCAGATGCCTTACTAAAGTCTTCGGCACGGAGCCGTTGACCCCATACATAGACATATGGTCGCCGTTATAAGTCGCCCATCCAAGAGCCAGCTCCGACATATCCCCCGTTCCGATGACCATGCCGTTCTCCTTATTGGCAATATCCATGATCACCTGGGTCCGCTCTCTAGCCTGGGCATTTTCATAAGTCACACTGTGATCCTCTATATCATGCCCGATATCCTTAAAATGCTGTGTTACCGACTCCGCGATCGGAACCTCCCTAAGCGTTGCTCCGAGCTTTTCCGACATCCTGCAGGCATTGCGGTACGTCCTGTCCGTCGTCCCGAAGCACGGCATGGTAACCGCGATGATCCGCTTTCTGTCCATGCCAAGAGAGTCAAATGCCTTCGCCGTCACAAGAAGGGCAAGGGTAGAATCAAGTCCTCCCGAGATCCCTACCACGGCGCTGTCCGCGCGGGCATGGGATAAGCGTTTTTTCAGTCCCATAGCCTGGATCGTCAGTATTTCCTCGCACCGCTTTTTCCGTTCGCCGGTCTCATCCGGCACGAAAGGACGGGACGGAAACTTCCGTGTAAGAACTGTCTCTTCTATATCAAGCCGGAAAGGAATCCTTACAAGCTTTCTCTCAGATGCCGGCTGGAAGGTAGTGTTCTTATGTCTTTCACTCAAAATACGCTGGATATCGATCTCCGAGAAAATGACCCCGTTCTCGAACCGTTTCCCCGATGCCAGGGTTATACCGTTCTCCGCGATGATATTATGACCGCCGAACACAAGATCGGTGGTAGATTCCCCCTCGCCTGCATTTGCGTAAATGTATCCGCAGATCAGGCGGGCAGACTGTCCCTCGATCAGGCTTCTGCGGTATGATGCCTTTCCGACAGTCTCATCGCTGGCAGAGCAGTTGACAATGACCGCCGCCCCCTCTCTTGCCGCCTCTATGCTCGGAGGAACTGCCGACCACACATCCTCGCAGATCTCTGCCGAGACGATCAGCCCTTCTATCCTCTCATCTTCAAATAACAGCCCGGGGCCGAAAGGAACCTCTCTTCCGTCAAGGAAAATATTCCGCGCAGAGGAAGGACCCTCACGGAATTGCCGCATCTCATAAAATTCCCCGTAATTGGGGAGAAATGTCTTCGTCGTAAGCCCCAGCACCTCTCCCCGGTGCAGCGCCGCCGCCACATTATAGAGCTCTCCGTCCAGTGCAAAAGGCATCCCCACGAAGACAAGCATATCTTTATCCTTTGTACAGGAAGCAATGGTAAAAAGCCCCTCCTTCGCTTTTCTCAGCAGGATCTCCTGAGCGAACAGATCGCCGCACGTATACCCGGTAATGCAAAGCTCCGGGAAAACGGTGATCTTTGCTCCCTGTTCTGCCGTCTCATCGATCATCCTGCATATCTGCTCTGTGTTAAAGTCAACGTCTGCCACACGTATATCCGGCGTCGCCGCCGCGACCTTGATAAATCCATCTTTCATGGCTCTCCTCCATTCTGCGGTATGCTTTTTACCGCTTCTTATCCAGCGCTTCTTTCTAATATCCGCTTTAGATCCTCCACAGTATAATGATAAGCGCTGTTGCAGAAATGACACTTTACTTCAATATCCTTTCCGTCATCGATCATCTCTTTTATCTCTTTCCTGCCGATGCTTGCAACCGCCTTCTCCACCCGTTCCTTTGAGCAGTTGCAGACAAACTGCGCCGGAATCGTATCCGTGATCTCCAGTCCCACATTTCCAAGAAGTTCCTCAAGGATCTGTTCCGGGCTGTACCCTTTGTCCAAAAGCTCTGTCACAGAGGTGACATTTTTCAGGTTATTCTCTATCGCGCAGATCGTCTCTTCAGAGGCAAAAGGCATCATCTGGATGATAAAACCGCCGGCACATTTTACCGTATTATCCTTTTCCATGAGAACGCCCAGGCCCACAGAAGAAGGGACCTGCTCGGAGCTTGCGAAATAATAAGTCAGATCCTCCGCGATCTCGCTGGTTACCAGCATCGTATCGCCAACATACGGCTCTTTCAGCCCCATATCCTTGATCACCTGCAGGATACCGATGCCCACGGCTCCCCCTACATCCAGCTTTCCGTCCTTAGGCGGAACCATTGCATCCGGGTTCTCTACATAGCCTTTCACATTGGCGCGGCTGTCTGCAGTGACCGTGATCCCGCCGAGCGGCCCGTTTCCCCGGACCTTGACCGTAAGCATGTCCGTCTCATTTTTCATCATACTGCCCATCATGGCCCCGCCGGCAAGAAGCCTGCCGAGAGCCGCTGTAGCTACCGGACTTGTGTTGTGGCGTCTTCTTGCAGTCTCAACAATCTCCCCCGCCGTTATGGCAAAGGCGCGCACCTGACTGTCTGCCGCCGTTGCTCTTACGATATAATCTTTCATCTGATCTCCTTTTCTGTGTGAAATATATTCTTAAACAATTAACTTTTTCATTCAGCTTCCGCCAACATCATTTTTCCGAATCTTTCCCCCGCTCCTTCGCCGCTACCAGTATTCTCTCACTCTGCGTATCAGCCGGATGATCTGTATAACCGTCATAAGCCGCAAGAAATTCCATGCCGGCTCTTTCGATCAGCTCTCTCATCTCTTCCAGTGTATAGCCTTTTTGATAATGGATCTCCTGATATCTTCGGTACAGTTCCTCATCTTCCTTCTCCCGGATGAAGAGCGTCAGTTCATATTCGTTGACCTGTTCTTCTTCATCATAGTAGTTATCCCAGATAAAGCTGCATTCCTCCCGGCTCTCTGCAAATGTCCGGTTTCCAAGGACATGTTCATACTTAAACCGGGTATTGAAGTCAAACAGGAAGATTCCCGACGGATCCAGATAGTTGTTCACCAGCCGGAACATCTCCAAAAGCTCCTCTGCTTCCAGCACGTAATTCACACAGTCACACGCACTGATGATTGCGCGGACTGTGCCGTACAGCTCAAACTCACGCATATCCTGTAAAAGGTACAGGATATCCTGTCCGCTCTTCTCCCGCTTCTTTACGGCGATCTCCAGCATATCCTGTGCATTGTCTGCACCGATCATCTCATAGCCCCGCCTTGCCAAACATTCCGTCATGCTCCCCGTACCGCAGCCCAGATCCAGCACAAGTCCGTCATGCACTCCGTATTCCTTTAGTATTGCTTCCAGACGGTCTGCCCATTCTTCATACGGCACATTATCCATAAATGTATCATAGACCCCGGCAAAGTCAGTATATGCTTCCACTTTCATCTACCCTCCGCACTCTTTAAGATCACACCCGTATCTTTATCATTCCTGTCAGATTCCTCATCTATCTTACCATAATTTACTTCTGCTTAACAGATAAAAATGCCAACTTTTCACTCTCTTTCATTATTTCCGCCAAATCCGCCAGAACTGACGCCGGGCGCACTACCCAAAAAAGGCTCCGCCTAGCGGAACCTTTTTCCTGTCTGCCAATTACCTCTTGCCAGACGCTTTTATTCTTCATCGATCCCTTCTGTCTCGATGATAAATTTCGTCTTGCCGTCCATGCCTTTTTTGATCCCGGCATAGGATTTATACGCTTTGCTCATATCCGACATGGCATCCAGCCTGTCTTTCACCTTCTGAAAATCACCGTCGAACGTCTCGGCAAGCTTATCGATCCCCTCTTCTTTAAACTCAGCCATTCCGTCCGCAAGTTCCAAAGTACCGTCTGAAAGAGCACCGGTCCCATCTGAAAGCTTGCCGGCTCCCTCATCTAACTTTCCGGCTCCCTCATCCAGCTTGCCGGCTCCGTTATCTAATTCCCCGGCTCCGTTATCTAATTCCCCGGCTCCGTTATCTAACGTTCCGGCTCCCTCATCCAGTTTTCCGGCCCCGTCATTCAGCTTTCCGGCTCCGTCGTCTAACTTGCCGGCTCCGTCGTCTAACTTACTTGCTCCTGTTTTTAACTGCCCTGCTCCGGCCGCCACGCCGCTGGCTCCCTTGTCAAGCTCTTTCACACCGCTTGCAAGCTGTTCACCGCCCTGTTTAAGCTCTGTCGTGCCTGCCGTAAGAAGACTGCTTTTACTGTTCAGTTCCTCCGCCCCTTTAGCAAGCGTGCTGGCTCCTGCATAGACCTCTGATGTTCCGGCAGAAAGCTCTCCCACACCTTTCTGTAATTCTGCCAGGGCAGGCTTTAATTTTGCTAGCAATCCTTCCAGCTCACCTGCGCTGCCGCCGGCAGTATCTGCCCTTCCCTGTGCCTTTTCAAGAGCAGCTTCTGCCTGCCCTGTATTGACAACTGCTTTTGCTTTTCTTTCCTGTGTGATCTCTACTGTTGTGCTGTCAAGGGCTTTTTCCGCGATTTTTTCTGCCTGTGCCTTTAATTTCGCGTTTGCCTCTGCCTCTGCTTTATCAACGGCCGCCTTAACCTCTCCTCTGTATTCCTCCGGTATATTCGAAAGATCGACATTGACAGACACAGATCCTGTATTTTCACTGGCTATTGCTGACGCGCTTTTCGTAGCGACTACTTTTCCTTTCGTATCTCCCGTATACTCCACATCCGCGCTTACTTTATCCAGCGCTTTGGATGCTGCGCCGACCTGCTGACTCGTCTTTTCCGTCTGACTGTCAACTGCAGATGCTGCCGATAATATCGGCGCCAATTCTTCTGCAAGGCCGTCTACTTTCTTCTTCAGAGTATCAGCGCCCTCATTAACCTCACGTGCGCCGCCTGCCACCTGTCTGCTTCCGTCCGCAAGGCTTCCCACTCCGCTTGTATAAGTATTCACGCCGTCCACAAGAGAGTTCACTCCTTTGATCAGATCTCCGCTCTTTTTATTCAGCGTACTCACACCGTCTGCCACCTGTTTTGAACCGGCTGCAAGATCACTGGCACCGCTTTTTAAATCCTTCGTCCCCTTTTTCAAATCTTTCGTCCCGTTTTTCAGGTCTTTTGAGCCGCTCTTTAAGTCACTGGTTCCCGTCTTTAAATCTTTCGTTCCCGTCTTTAAATTCTTTGTTCCCTCTTTCAGATCCTTCGTTCCTTTTTTCAGGTCCTTTGTCCCTTTTGTCAGATCCTTCGTTCCCTTTTTCAGGTCCTTTGAGCCGTCGTCAAGCTCTTTCGCGCCGTCCGCCGCATCTTTTGAACCATCCTTAAGCTTCTGCGCCGCATCCTGGAGATCGTCTAAAGACTCCTGAAGCTCGTCAAAGCTGTCGGCATCATCCAGGCTGAATTCATTCATGATCTCT
This sequence comes from uncultured Dorea sp., assembly GCA_949916155.1. Taxonomy (GTDB): domain Bacteria; phylum Bacillota; class Clostridia; order Lachnospirales; family Lachnospiraceae; genus MD308. The sequence continues at coordinate 869 of CATLEM010000113.1, read as the reverse complement.
GCGGAGGCCATCGTAACAGTAGGATTGATTCCTGCTTTTTTTACATCAGCCGTGATCTTTACGGAATCCGGGATATCAATGTCTAAGTCCGTCTCTTCAAGCTTAAGGTTCTTCTCAAGCCCGGGGAAGCCAAGACCGACGACGATATTTCTGTCTCCGTCAGACATGACTCTGCCGTTATCCACTTCCACATTCGTATATTCATCAGCAGAAAGCATCATCGCCGTCACCATCGTAAAAGGAACTGACATCTTCTCCTCTTTTCCGCCGACTTTTACCGTTTTTTCAGAATTGTTCGTATACTGGATGTTTATCTCCACTCTGCCGCTCTTACCTTTAAGCTCTTTGGCTGATATATTCTTACCGTCAAGTTTGTAGGACACTTTCACACCTACAGGAAGGGCACTGTCTGTCTGCCCCTGATAATAGATATCCTCACCCTCGGACTTCCAGCTGAGTTCATTGCCGTTTCCCTGGGAAAACTCTTCCCCGCCCTTTACATTTTTGATACCGCTCAGTTCACTCTCATCTTTCACATCGCCTTTTTCCGGATTTTTCAGCCACTCGGTGACTGTGGTCTCCGTCACATTTCCAGATGGATCCGCCTTGATATATACAGATTCTTCCTTGAATATCTTCCCGGAATCTGACGTTTCTTTTCCGGAATCCTCACTGCCGTCCAACACCTCTTTTGCAGTCTCTTCAAGCTTCTTCGTATCTTTTTGTTGTTGATCTTTTTCTCCCTGATCCTTATCCGCGGCTTTTACTTCTCCCATCATATGACTATCATATCCGCAGGCTCCTGTAAGGCCTGCGCCGCCTACTGCCAGTGCCATAGAACCGGCAAATAATCTTTTCACCACATTATT
>CATLEM010000112.1 GCA_949916155.1 uncultured Dorea sp. | reverse complement strand
CAGGTAGCGCGGCTTGCGGGAGTTCCTGAGACGGTCACGAACCGGGCGAAAGAGATCGTGGAGGAGCTGGTCCATGCAGATATCACGACGCGCATCAAGGATATTGCTGTCCACGGGACGGCGCCGAAGATAAAGACGAAGAAATACGACGAGGTGGATCTGGCGCAGATGTCGCTTTTTGATACGGTGAAGGATGATGATATCATTGAGGAGCTTAAGAGCCTGGATGTCAGCAACCTGACTCCGATCGACGCGCTGAACACACTGTACCAGTTACAGAATAAATTAAAGAACAGGTGGCACGTATGAGCAGGATACAGGTACTTGATCAGATAACAATCGATAAGATCGCGGCGGGAGAAGTGATCGAGCGCCCGGCATCCGTGGTAAAGGAGCTGGTGGAAAATGCTATTGATGCCGGTGCTTCTTCCGTTACGGTGGAGATAAAGGACGGGGGGATAACCTTCATCCGCATCGCGGACAATGGCTGCGGAATCCCAAAGGATGAGGTGCACTCAGCGTTTTTAAGGCACTCCACAAGCAAGATCCGTTCGGTAGATGATCTTCTTCATATCCGTTCTCTCGGCTTCCGCGGAGAGGCTCTCTCGAGTATTGCGGCAGTGGCACAGGTAGAGCTTCTCACCAAGACGAAAGAGGACATGTTCGGGACGAGATACCGGATCGCCGGCGGGGCGGAGGAAAGCTTAGAGGATGACAGCGCGCCTGACGGAACGACATTTTTCATCCGGCAGTTATTCTATAATGTACCTGCCAGACGGAAATTTCTAAAGACAGCCATGACAGAGGCGGGCCATGTGGGAGACCTGATGACACGGATCGCCCTGTCGCATCCGGAGATATCCTTTCACTTTATCAATAACGGACAGTCAAAGATACATACCTCCGGCAACGGGAAACTTAAGGACGTGATCTATCATATCTACGGCAGGGAGATCGCAGGCAACCTTCTGCCTGCGGAATATGAGAAAAACGGCATACGGATCACAGGGTTTCTCGGAGCGCCGCTGATCTCCAGAGGAAACCGTAATTTTGAGAATTACTTTATCAACTGCCGGTATATCAAAAATAATATGGTCTATAAGGCTATCGAAGATGCCTACAAGGATTTCACCATGCAGCACAAATTTCCGTTCGTCGTACTGCATATCGGGATAAACGGGGAAGAGGTGGACGTCAATGTCCATCCGTCCAAGTTAGAGATCCGTTTCCATAACCAGCAGGGGGTCTATAATGCGGTCTATGAGGCAGTGGAGGCGGGGCTTAGGGAGAAGGAGCTGATCCCGCAGATCACGGTGGATGTCCCGGAAGCAAAAGATGCCGGTATAAAGGCAAGGAGATCAGCAAGCAGCACGTATGATGCGAAATCAGTAAGCAGTACATACGATGTGAAAGCAGCGAAGCAGGGAGCGGTTGGTGCTGATATATCACAGTCAGGGAAGAGCGCGGCAGAATATCTGCCGAAAAAGGCAATTCCGCCAAGGGAAGAAAGGAATCTTGATTACTTCATGGCGGAGATGAAAAAAAGAGTCCGGTCTTACCATGAGCAGAACTCCTCAGCGGAGGTTGCGGGAAAGAGCAGCCTGTTCAAAGCCGAACGGCAGGCAGACCGCATCCGGGAGGCGGTAGCTCCTTATCATGCGGAAAGTGTTAAAAAAGAGGCAGTGTCTGCGCAGACAGCAAAAGAGACAGCATCTGTACAGACGGCAAAAGAGCAGCCGTCATCTGAGCCGGCAAAGCCAAAACAGCTTGATCTCTTCGAAGAGAAGTTCCTTGACCGGAAGATCCGGGCGGAATACAAGCTGCTTGGCCAGGTGTTTGACACATACTGGCTGGCGGAGTATCATGATAATCTGTATATCATCGACCAGCACGCCGCTCACGAAAGAGTCCTGTATGAGAAGACACTGGCAGGGATGAAGACAAGAGAGTTTACTTCACAGATGATCTCCCCGCCTATCGTTTTAAATCTGACTATGCAGGAGCAGGAGCTTCTTTTGCGCTATATGGACCGTTTTTCCAAGATCGGTTTCGAGTTCGAGGAATTCGGGCAAGGGTCTTATGCAGTGCGGGCAGTGCCGGATAATCTTTTTTCCATCGCGAAAAAGGAGATCCTTATGGAGATGATCGACAGTTTGTCGGATGAGATAAGCCGCAATCTGTCACCGGAGGTTATTGATGAAAAGATCGCGTCCATGTCCTGCAAGGCTGCGGTAAAGGGAAAGATGCGCCTGTCGGCGGCGGAAGCCGACGCCCTGATCGGAGAGCTTCTGACTCTTAAGAATCCGTACCACTGCCCACACGGACGGCCGACGATCATTGCCATGTCTAAGCGGGAACTGGAAAAGAAATTCAAGAGGATTGTATAGTAAGGGGAATACTGATGAACAAAAAACCATTGATCATTCTGACAGGACCGACGGCCGTAGGGAAGACGAAAGCCTCCATCGGCCTTGCAAAGGCGGTTGGCGGAGAGGTCATCTCCGCAGATTCCATGCAGGTGTATAAAGGGATGGACATCGGTTCGGCAAAGATAAAGCCGGACGAGATGGAAGGGGTTGTCCATCATCTTATCGATGTGCTGCGTCCGGATGAAGAGTTCAATGTTGTGCGGTTTCAGAAGATGGCGAAGGAGGCCATGGAGAAGATATACGCAAAAGGACATATTCCCATCGTGGCAGGCGGTACAGGATTCTATATCCAGGCGCTTCTCTATGATATTGATTTTACCGAGAATGACGGGGATGATTCTTACCGCAGAGAGCTTAAGGCGTACGCGAAAGAATACGGGGCAGAGGCGCTTCATGAAAGACTTAGGGCCGTCGACCCGAAGTCAGCTAGGGAGATCCATTGCCGCAATGTAAAGCGGGTGATCCGGGCTCTTGAGTTCTATCAGCAGACGGGAACGGCGATCTCGGTCCACAACGAGACGGAGCGAAAAAAGGAATCGCCTTATGAAGCGTTTTATTTTGTATTGATGGATGACAGAGAGAATCTGTACAAGCGCATCAACCGGCGGGTAGATATGATGCTGGCTGAAGGGCTTGAAGAAGAGGTCCTTGCACTGAAAAATAAGGGGTATACAAAAAATATGGTTTCTATGCAGGGACTGGGTTACAAGGAGATGCTCGATTATCTGGAGGGCAGATGCAGCCTTGAAGAGGCGGTATACCGGATCAAACGGGATACGAGACATTTTGCCAAACGTCAGATCACATGGTTTAAGCGGGAAAGGAATGTGATCTGGATCGATAAAAAAGCATGCGGTTACGATGAAAATAAGATATTAAGTACGATGTTAACGTATATGGAGGGAGTTATATGTTACAGAGATTATTCGGAGGTTCGAAATTTTTAAAAAAGATGAATACGCTGATGGAGATCTATGCTGTCAGCCATAATGCAGAGGCTACTTACAAGGAACTGATGGGACTTGAATCATATATTAAGACAAACGGGGAACAGGCGTGGTTTAACTTAAACAAGGCGGCGCTTTTATATGATCTTCACCGATTTGAGCTGGCGGCGGATATCATCAGGGAGATACGGCCGTTAAATCCGGAATTTGACGCGCGGTGCGCAGAGGTGAAGACGAAGATCATGAATGCGCTTTAATTAAAAATCATTGACGCTATAGAATAACAACTCATCATAACGAAAGGAGATGCGGATAATATGCATAATTTCGAGAAAAAGATGCTCCCGATCGGAATTTTGAAAAATTAAATTTTTAGGAAGAAAGTGAGTTTAAAATTTATGGACATAAAGACTTTGTATCAGGAAATGGGTATCCGCCCGTCAGTGCTTAAGTTTGGTTCTGATATTGAGGATGGCTTACAGGAGCGCTTTGCTGCCATTGATAAAACTGCCGAATATAACCAGCTCAAGGTCATCAAAGCCATGCAGGACAACCGGGTGAACGCAGATTGCTTTCACTTTGCCAGCGGTTACGGGTATGATGACGTGGGGAGAGATACGCTGGAGGCGGTCTACGCTTCGGTCGTTCACACGGAGAGCGCCCTTGTGCGCCCGCAGGTCACCTGCGGGACCCATGCGCTGGCGCTGGCTCTCGGGGCGAACCTACGCCCGGGGGACGAGCTTTTATCCGCTGGGGGAAAGCCTTATGACACGCTGGAAGAGGTGATCGGCATACGGCCCTCCAACGGTTCTTTGGCGGAATACGGGATCACCTACCGCCAGGTGGATCTGCTGCCTGACGGAACTTTTGATTTTGACGGGATAAGAGCTGCGATCAATGAGAAGACAAAGATGGTAACGATACAGCGGTCCAAGGGTTATCAGACCCGCCCCAGCTTTTCGGTGGCGCAGATCGGGGAAGTCATCCGTTTGGTAAAGTCCGTAAAGCCGGAGGTCATCTGCATGGTCGACAACTGCTACGGGGAATTTGTGGAAGAGACCGAGCCGAGCGATGCGGGCGCCGATATGGTGGTCGGGTCACTCATTAAAAATCCCGGCGGCGGTCTTGCGCCGATCGGAGGCTATATCGCGGGCAGAAAGGATCTTATCGATTCCTGCGGTTACCGTCTTACCTCGCCGGGGCTTGGAAAAGAAGTGGGAGCATCCCTCGGGGTGATGCAGTCCTTTTACCAGGGGCTGTTTCTTGCGCCTGCCGTAGTGGCAAGTGCTCTTAAGGGCGCGGTTTTCGCCGCAAATATTTACGAAAAGCTTGGATTTAAGGTAGTGCCGGACGCGGCAGAGAGCCGTCATGATATCATCCAGGCGGTAGAGCTTGGAACGCCGGAGGGCGTGATCGCTTTTTGCAAAGGAATCCAGGCGGCAGCGCCGGTAGACGCTTATGTGACCCCGGAACCCTGGGCGATGCCGGGCTATGACAGTGACGTGATCATGGCGGCGGGCGCGTTCGTTCAGGGGTCCTCCATTGAGCTTAGCGCCGACGGTCCGATCAAACCGCCCTATGCAGTCTACTTCCAGGGCGGGCTTACCTGGCCGCACGCGAAACTGGGCATTTTAATGTCTCTGGAATATCTGGCAAGGGAAGGACTTGTGAAATTGTCATGAAAAATATCGTAATCATCGGCGGCGGCGCGGCAGGTATGACTGCAGCGATCGCCGCCGCACAAAATAACCGGCAGGCGAAGGTCTGTATCCTTGAGCATAAAGAGATTCCCGGGAAGAAGATTCTGTCCACCGGGAACGGACGGTGCAATTTTACCAATGAGGTGATGAGGCCGGACTGTTATTACAGCGAGCATCCAGAGGTTATCCGGCGGGTGCTGGAGAAATTCGGCCGGGAGGATACCCTTAGACTTTTCAGAAGTTTAGGTGTATTTGTGAAATCTAAAAACGGATACTATTATCCCCGTTCTGAGCAGGCGGCTGCTGTGCGGGAGCTGTTTCAGATGCGTCTTGACAGGCTGGGGGTAAAAGTCTGCACTGGCATGCATGCAAAATATATAGAAAAAGAGCGTACCGGCTTCCGGATCCATGCCAGCAAAAGCCCGGCTGCTGAGAAAGAACCTAACACGGCGTTGAAAGCAGATAAAGTCATCCTCGCCTGCGGAGGCAAGGCTTCCCCGGCTCTCGGCTCTGACGGAAGCGGCTATCAGCTGGCAAAAAGCCTTGGTCATACGATCGTTCCGGTAGTTCCGGCGCTTGTACAGCTTAGGGTAAAAAATCATCCGCTGAAAAAAGCGGCAGGTGTCCGGACAGAAGGGACAGTCAGTATCTATGAGGGAAAGAAGCTCCTTGGCGCTGATACCGGGGAGCTGCAGCTTACCGCGTACGGAATCTCAGGGATCCCTGTCTTTCAGGTGAGCCGCCATGCGGCAAAGGGAATATATGATCACCGTCCGGTAAGGGCAGAGCTTGATTTCCTTCCGGAGATCACAGAGGAAGAAGTAACTGATATGTTTCGTGCGTACAGGAAAAAAAGGAAAGGAGCCGGTATTGCGGAGATTTTCCTTGGAATGTTTAATAAGAATCTGATCCCCTGTCTATTAGACTGCGCAGGGATCCGTTCCGGGTTTAGGGCCGGAGCGCTCGATGAAGAGCTTCTCGGACGCCTTTTAAAGACCTGCAAGCATCTGCCGCTTAAGATTGAAGAGACGAATGGTTTTGAACATGCGCAGGTGTGTGCCGGGGGAGTAGAATTATCGCAGATCGACCCGGAGACGATGGAGTCTTCCTGCTGTCCGGGATTATATCTGGCGGGAGAACTTCTTGACGCGGACGGCATCTGCGGAGGATATAATCTTCAGTGGGCGTGGGCAACAGGATATATTGCCGGAACGGCCGCTAAAGCAGAGTAGGGAGGATTGGTCATGGTCAGGCTGAATCAGGTCAAATTAAAGATTCCTCATACTGATGCAAAGCTTTGCGAAAAAATTTGCAAGCTCTTACGTGTCAGCAAAGAATCGGTCATTTCTTATCGTATCATCAGGCGTTCCCTGGATGCGCGTAAGAAGCCGGAACTTTTTTATGTCTATACGGTAGACGCCGAACTGAAGAATGAATCTGCGGTGAGGAAGAAGATTAAAAATAAAGATATTCAGTTTATGGAAAAAGAGATGCCCTACCGCGTACGTCCCACCGGAAAGCAAAAGCTTTCTTTCCGCCCGGTAGTGATCGGGACAGGTCCGGCAGGGCTTTTTTGCGGTTATCAGCTTGCAAGGCTCGGTTACCGTCCCGTCCTTTTAGAGCGTGGAGAGGACGTCAGGACACGGATAAAGGATGTTGAACAATTCTTTGGCGGCGGGAGATTAAATAAAGATTCCAATGTCCAGTTCGGAGAGGGCGGAGCGGGGACATTCTCTGACGGGAAACTCAATACCCTCGTCCGCGACAGCAGCGGGAGAAATGCAGAAGTCCTTAAGATATTTCATGCTTTCGGAGCGCCGGAGCAGATCCTCTATGACAACAAGCCCCATATCGGCACGGATATTCTGTGCCGTGTGGTGGAGCGGATGCGCGAGGAGATAAAATTACTCGGGGGCGAGGTGCATTTTCACTCCTGCGTAGAAGGGTTCGATACGGCTGAAGGTGAAGACGGATCAAGAGTGCTTACCGGGCTTCATGTGCGGGATACGCAGACAGGAGAGAAGATTCGGCTCGTCACTCAGCTTGCTGTGCTAGCCATAGGACACAGCGCCAGAGATACCTTCGGGGTACTGGAAAAACTTGGTATCAGGATGCAGGCCAAGTCTTTTGCGGTCGGTGTCCGTGTGGAGCATCCGCAGGAATTGATCAATGAAAGCCAGTACGGTAAGGGTTACGATCCGTCACTTCCGGCGGCGCCCTATAAGCTGACGGCAAAAGCGGCGGATGGAAGAGGCGTCTATACCTTCTGTATGTGTCCCGGCGGCTATGTCGTCAATGCCTCATCCGAGGAGGGAGGCTTAGCGGTCAACGGGATGAGCTACAGCAAAAGAGACGGGATCAATGCCAACAGCGCTGTCATTGTAACGGTAACCTCTGAGGATTTCGGATCGGACCATCCGTTGGCAGGCATGGAGTTTCAGCGACGGCTTGAGGCGGCGGCATACCGGGCAGGAAAAGGGAAGATCCCGGTGCAGTTGTTTGAGGATTACTGCCGCAGCCGGACGTCTGTAGGGGAAGGTCATATCCGTCCCCAGATGAAAGGGGCTTATGCATGGGCCAATGTGCGGGAGATCTTCCCGGAAAATATCGCCCTTGATATCGAACAGGGAATTTTTGCGTTTGACCGGAAGATAAAAGGATACGCGCGAGGGGACGCCGTCCTTTCAGGAGTAGAGAGCCGGACTTCGTCGCCTCTTCGCATTTTCCGCGATGAATCGTTCCAAAGCAGTGTCCGCGGGATCTATCCGTGCGGGGAGGGCGCGGGGTATGCGGGCGGTATTACATCAGCCGCCATAGACGGACTTAAAGTGACAGAAAGCATCATAAAAGTATGGTGTCCGTTCGACAGCGAAGCGTAGGATTAAGAAATTTTTAATGGCATAACACTATACACTTTTTGGTAAATGTGATAGAATGTATTGAGTTTTCTAAGAGATAAAAGGGTAACGGGGAGGAGTACATAATCATGAAAGGAGCAGGAGGCAAGAATAACTGGGCGCTGTTTCTGCTGATTTTGGCAGGAATTGTTCTCGGGGGATTTATCGGGATGATGGCAGAGGGAGTGTCTGCACTGAGCTGGCTGGGGTATGGTCAGTCTTTCGGGCTGGAGGAGCCGGTCATGCTGAATCTCGGCATACTGGTGATCACTTTCGGACTCTCGATCAAGATCACAATTGCCAGCATCATAGGAGTTGTACTTGCGATTATCATTTACCGGTTCCTGTAAGTTTTTAACTGCCGTGTATCCCGTCTGTTTCAGGCGGCGGAGCCGGCGGATGGATATCATATGAATCTGACGATAAGATGAATCAGTCTAATACAATGAAAGAGATCCCTGACATGGAGCGTCCTTATGAGAAATGCCTGAAATCAGGGGTATCTGTTCTCAGCGACGCAGAACTTTTAGCTGTTATCTTAAGGACAGGAAGCCGGGGCGAGAATGTGATAGAGCTCGCCCAGAGACTTTTGTATCGTTCCGGTGGAGACGGCATCATAGACCTCCACCGTTTTTCAATGGAGCAGCTGATGAAGATACGCGGGATCGGCAAGGTAAAAGCAGTACAGCTAAT
>CATLEM010000111.1 GCA_949916155.1 uncultured Dorea sp. | reverse complement strand
TTTATCGGACAAAAACCGCTGGAGAGAAAGAAAAGCAGTAAAGGTGACCGTCAAGATCCGAAACTGGGCTAGTGGACAGTGGGGCCGCAATAATCATGTTGTTTGGTTGCTTCATGAAACAACCCTGTAAAGAGGTGAAAAGACACTTCTTTTTTTAATAAATCTATGTTATAATATCTAGGATTGCGGGCAGGTAAGCATGTCCCGAGACCACTGAAAAGTATACTTTGCATAAAAAGTATGTTTTTCAGTAGTTTCGGAAGCTCCTGTCTGCGGCGCAGAATCTATTAATTGTTCAGTATAAAAAAGGAGAAGACTATGTACAAAAAATTTGAAATGGAACTGGCGGGCAGGATACTCCGCGTGGATGTTGACAGAGTGGCGAAGCAGGCGAACGGAGCGGTCCTTATGCATTACGGCGATACTACTGTGCTGTGTACGGCTACCGCATCGGAAAAGCCGAGGGAGGGGATTGATTTCTTCCCGTTAAGTGTAGAGTATAATGAGAGATTGTATTCTGTCGGAAAGATTCCGGGAGGCTTTAATAAGAGAGAAGGAAAGGCATCGGAAAATGCGGTTCTTACTGACCGTGTTATCGACCGCCCCATGAGGCCTCTGTTCCCGAAGGATTACCGCAATGATGTGACTTTGGAGAATCTGGTGCTGTCTGTGGATCAGGACTGTTCGCCGGAGCTTACGGCCATGCTTGGAGCAGCGATCGCCACGACGATTTCCGACATTCCTTTTGACGGTCCGATCTCCACTACCCAGGTGGGGCTGGTTGACGGAGAATTTGTGTTCAATCCGACGGCAGCGCAGAAAGAGGCGTCAGACCTTGCCCTCACCGTTGCGTCTACAAGAGATAAGGTGATTATGATCGAGGCAGGCGCCAACGAGGTTCCGGAACAGAAGATGATCGAAGCGATCTTTGCCGCTCATGAGGTGAATCAGAAGGTGATCGCATTTATCGATACTATCGTTGCCGAGTGCGGCAAGGAAAAGCATGCGTATGAAAGCTGCGCAGTGCCGGAGGAATTATTTGCGGCGATCAGAGAGATCGTGCCGCCGGAGAAGATGGAAGAGGCTGTATTTACAGACGAAAAGCAGGTGAGAGAGGAGAATATCCGCCAGATCACGGAAAAGTTAGAGGAAGCATTTGCGGAGAATGAGGAATGGCTTGCGGTTCTCGGTGAGGCGGTATATCAGTATCAGAAAAAGACTGTCCGCAAGATGATCTTAAAGGATCATAAGCGTCCGGACGGCAGGGCGATCGATCAGATCCGTCCGCTTGCGGCGGAAGTAGACTTAATCCCGAGAGTTCACGGTTCTGCTATGTTTACCCGCGGACAGACACAGATCTGTACGATCACCACTCTTGCGCCGCTTGCAGAGGCGCAGAGATTAGACGGGCTTGATGAGGCGGAGACTTCAAAGAGATATATGCATCACTATAATTTCCCGTCTTATTCTGTCGGTGAGACAAGGCCTTCCAGAGGGCCGGGACGCCGTGAGATCGGTCACGGCGCACTTGCGGAGCGCGCGCTTGTGCCAGTGCTCCCAAGCGAGTCAGAGTTCCCGTACGCGATCCGTACAGTGTCAGAGACCTTTGAGTCCAACGGCTCTACGTCCCAGGCCAGCGTATGCGCGTCTTCTATGTCGCTGATGACAGCAGGTGTGCCGATCAAAGCTGCGGTTGCGGGTATTTCCGCAGGACTGGTGACCGGTGAGACAGACGACGACTATCTGGTGCTTACGGATATCCAGGGATTGGAAGATTTCTTCGGGGATATGGATTTTAAAGTTGCCGGTACCCATAAGGGAATCACGGCTATCCAGATGGATATCAAGATTCACGGGCTTACGAGGCCGATCATCGAGGAAGCGATCTCTGCCACAAAGAAGGCAAGGACGTATATTATCGACGAGATCATGAATAAAGCGATCGCAGAGCCGAGGCCGGAGGTCGGCCCGTATGCGCCGAAGATCATCCAGATGCAGATCGATCCGCAGAAGATCGGTGATGTGGTCGGACAGCGCGGAAAGACGATCAACGCGATCATTGAGCAGACAGGTGTCAAGATCGACATCACTGATGACGGCAGCGTATCGATCTGCGGTACTGATGCGGAGATGATGAATGAGGCAAGGAAGATCATTTACATCATTGTCACAGATTTTGAAGCGGGACAGGTTCTTGAAGGAAAGGTGGTCAGTATCAAGGAGTTCGGTGCATTTATTGAGTTTGCCCCGGGAAAAGAAGGAATGGTCCATATATCTAAGATTTCAAGAGAGAGAGTGAACCATGTGGAAGATGTACTGACTCTCGGAGATAAAGTGAAAGTAGTCTGCCTCGGAAAAGATAAGATGGGAAGATTCTCATTCAGTATGAAAGATGTAGCGGAGTAAGGATAGCGTGTTACTCTGATTTACAAAAAGAAAAAGCCAGATTGCCCATTGCGGCGGCCTGGCTTTTTTCTTATGTCCTTCTTTACTGGAAATAAAGCAAAAAAGTACGGCATGTCTGGTAATAATTTGCAGGCATGGACATATATTGAGTTAAAGAGGTGGACAAAGATGCAGGAAAACAGGATGATCAATCTATTGCCGGGAGGCATACGCATGATCGTGGGAGATGTGGTTCACGATACGGGAAATCTCCAGGAGATCCGTATGCGTGCGGGAAAGCCGCTGATCTTCATGTACCGGGGAGAAGAGCTTATTCCAAAGAAAGATGGGAACGGCGGCGCAGGGTATATCGTCTCGAAGGAGGAGATCGAGGAACTGCTTGAGCGTGTCAGCAGCTATTCTCTGTATGCTTTTGAGGAAGAGATGAAGCAGGGGTTTATCACGGTAGGAGGAGGACACCGGGTGGGGATGGCGGGACAGACGGTCATCGAAGGAGGGAAGGTGAAGAATCTGCGTTATATCACCTCTGTAAATATCCGGATGTCCCATGAGATACCGGGATGTGCGGACAAAGTGTTTCCGCTTATCACCAGGTGCCAGAGACCGCTTCACACTCTTCTCGTATCGCCGCCGGGCTGCGGGAAGACAACGATTCTCAGAGATATGATACGCCAGATATCGAATGGAAATTCTTATACGAAAGCGATGACAGTGGGAGTGGTGGATGAGCGCTCGGAGATTGCAGGGGCTTTTTGCGGGATACCGCAAAATGACCTGGGGATCCGCACAGATGTGATGGATGCCTGTCCGAAGGCAGAGGGGATGCTTATGATGATCCGGTCTATGAGACCGCAGGTGCTGGCAGTGGACGAGATCGGCGAGGCAGAAGATGTACAGGCTGTCGCGTATGCCATGCACTGCGGGTGCAAAATGCTTGCCACGGCCCATGCGGAGTCTATGGAGGAGCTTGCGGGGAAACCGGTATTTTCCCGAATGATAGAGGAAAGAAGATTTGACAGATATGTGATCCTGAAAAAACGGGGAGAGCTTGAAGCAGTCTTTGACAGCGGCGGGAGGGTGATGTGAGATGCTTTTAAAAGTATCAGGCTGTCTGTTCGTCATAGCGGCGACGACCCTTGCAGGGAAGACGCAGGCGGACAGTGTACAGGAGCAGTACCGGCAGATGCGTATCCTGCAGAGGCTCATCTGTATGATAGAGAGTGAGATCCGGTACGCCCACACTCATCTGGGAGAGATATTCCTTCATGTGTCCAGGCGCGCGGAAAAGCCCTATAAGGACTGGTTATTGTGTATGGAGAGGAGGATGGGACAGATGGATTCCGGAAACTTCGAGACGATATGGGGACAGGCAGTCGCAGAGAGGCTTAAGGACAGCGGCCTGCCTACTAAGGAGCTTGAACGGCTCGGCCGGCTCGGCGGGCAGCTCGGGGTTTTGGACCTTTCGCTGCAGCTGAAAGTGCTGGAACTGTACCGGGAGCAGCTGGAACTTGCCATGGAGGAGGTGCGGGAGGGGATGAGGACAAAGGTGAGGCTGTGCCATTGCCTCGGCGTGATGAGCGGGCTTTTATTGTCTGTGCTTCTGCTGTAGAAGATATGCCGGAATTTATGAATAGTTCCCTGGACAGGGACGTTGCTTTAAGGAGGCAGAGGATGAGTGTTAATCTGATATTTAAAATAGCGGCGGTGGGGATCTTAGTGTCTGTGCTGAGCCAGGTGCTAAAACACAGCGGAAGGGAAGAACAGGCATTTCTGACCAGCCTTGCGGGGCTTCTTCTTGTACTGTTCTGGATCGTTCCTTATATCTATGATCTGTTTGAAGACATCCGGCGGCTGTTTTCCTTGTGAGACCGGGAGAGAAGCTGCAGTAGGGATAGGAGGGATTAAGACAGTGAATATGATTCAGGTAGGGATCATCGGGGTTGCGGGAGCGCTCCTGGCGATTCAGTTCAAGAGCCAGAAGGCAGAATACGGAATCTATATCAGTATTTCCTTAAGTCTTTTGATCTTTTTTTGTATCCTTGATCATCTGGAGACGATCATCAGGATGATCCGGACGATCGGTACATACATCAGCATGGATACGGTATATATCGGGACTCTGCTAAAGATGCTGGGAATTACATACATCGCGGAATTTTCTTCCAGCATATGCAAGGATGCCGGATACCAGACGATCGCAGGGCAGATTGAAATCTTCGGGAAGCTTGCAGTCCTTGTGCTCAGTATGCCGATCCTCATGGCACTTCTTGATACGGTTAAGGGGTTTTTGTCATGAGGGGGCGGGCCGTACTTCTGACCGTATCTTTAACTGTATTTCTGACCGCATTTCTAGCCGTATCTGATGTGCACGGCGCAGACCGTCAGGATGCGGGGACAGGTGCCGGGAGGGATACGGAAACAGAGGCTGATATAGATATAGAGGAGGAAATGCTGGGGCAGTTTGACTACGAGGAAGTGGACCGGGCGCTTAGAAGTATATTTCCGGAGGAACAGCTGAGCTTCCGCGATACGGTTGCCGGCCTCATCTCAGGGCAGCAAAAGTGGTCGGTGCAAATGCTCCGGGAGCTTACGGTATCCCGGCTTACTTATGCGTTTTCCGGGAGCAGGGATAATCTGATCCATATAATGGCCATCGCCTTGATCGCGGCGGTGTTCCGCAATTTCGCCGCCGTGTTTGGGAGCCGGCAGATCTGCGAAATCAGCTTTTATGTACTGTATCTGCTTCTCATCGCACTTTGCCTCAGTTCCTTTCAGATGGTGCTTGACTGGGTGAGCGCGGGAGTGGAGAATCTGACGGCATTTATGACGGCGTTCTGTCCCATCTATTTTCTGGCGGTGTCTGCCGCGAAGGGCAGTGTGACGGCAGTCGCTTTCTACCAGTTAGTGCTGTTTTTTATCTTTATGACAGAGGTTGTGATCGTGTATTTCCTGCTGCCGGTCATCCACATCTATATCATGGTGAAGGTTCTTGATTTCCTTTCCTCACAGGAATACTTAAGCAGGTTCGCGGAGCTTATCGAGACGGCGGTAACCTGGCTTCTTAAGACACTTGTCGCCTGTGTGGTCGGGGTCAATGTGGTGCAGGGAATGATCAGTCCGGCTATCGATACAGTGAAAAGGAGCGCGCTTACCCGGACGGCGGAGGCGATCCCGGGAGTGGGAGACGCTATCGGAGGAGTTGCGGAGGTGGTACTCGGGACTGCGGTCCTGGTGAAAAACGGGATCGGCACGGCGGGGATGATCGTAGCGCTTGCCTTGTGTATCGTGCCTCTGGTGCAGACGGGCGTCATCGCTTTGATGTACAAGCTGGCGGCGGCGGTGATCCAGCCGGTCTCCGACAAGCGGATCGTTGGCTGCGTGGAATGTGTGGGAGACGGATGCCGGCTGCTTATGCGGGTAGTATTCACAGCGGGGCTTTTATTCCTGCTGACGATCGTCATCGTCTCGTTTGTGACGGGCAGCGGATAGAGATGGGGGAGGTGAAAAGTATGTTCCGGTATCTGTATGAATGGACGCAGAATCTGGCGTTTTACATGGTGCTTATCACGGCAGTGCTCCATGCCGTGCCAGAGTCCGGTTATAAAAAATACATCCGCTTTTTTACGGGAATGGTGATGATCCTCATGATCGTTACGCCGCTTTTCCGGCTCTTCGGGGCGGACAGCCAGATCATGAATTTCTACAAGAGCAGGGAATACGAGGCAAAGCTTAAGGAGATTGAAGAAGCGGCCGGGTATCTTGAGGATACGGATTCTTTCGGGATGCTGGAAAGTGTGCAGGAAGAGTCGGACAGACAGGGAGAGGAAAGCGGGAGGAAAGAGCAGGCAGATAGACGGACAGAAGAAAGCAGGAGGAAAGAGCATAGTATCATAGTGGAGGAGATCAGGATTGAAGGAGAAGATTAAGCTGGCTGAATGGATAAAGGGATGGAGGATAAAGAAGGACCAGATCGTGATCCTGTTTCTTCTGGGAGTGCTTTTTTTGGTCATCGCCCTGCCGGAGGGAAAGAAAAAGGGCGGCGGGGATACAGACCCTCTGGCGGGAGATATATACGGGACGCAGTCGGATTCCCTGTCGGATCAGGAATATGTGGCAGATATGGAGAGAAGCCTTGAGCGGGTCCTCTCGCAGATGAAGGGAGTAGGCGAGGTGACGGTAATGATCACTCTCAAGGAATCATCAGAAAAGGTGGTGGAAAAAGACGTGGAAAGCTCCAGCGATACAGTGAGTGAGGAGGACAGCCAGGGCGGGATGCGAAAGACAGAGAATGAGAGCCGGGGAGAGAAGACCGTCTATTTTGGAGACGCAGGCTCCGGAGGCTTAAGAGGAAGCAGCATCGAGGGAGCCGGACAGGACCCGTATGTCAGGAAGGAGCGCACGCCGAGAGTAGAGGGAGTGGTGGTAGTGGCAGCCGGCGGAGACGATGCGGTGGTGATTCAGAATATAACTGAGTCGGTTCAGGCATTATTTGGCATAGACACGCATAAGATTAGGATAGTAAAGAAAGCATGAAGGCGAAGCAGGAGGAGGCAATATGGTGAAGAAAATATTTAAAAAGAATCAGGTGATCATCGCTGCGCTGGCGGTCATGATCGCCGCGGCCGGATATCTCAATTACTCGGGGCGGCTGTTTGGCGGCAAGGATGACGTGCAGACGAACGCAGAGCTTGCAAATCAGGAGCTTTTAGATATCTCGGAGGAGGATCTTGCGAGCGCGGACGGGGAGATCAAAAGCCAGGACAGCGACACGGAAGGAAAAGAGGACGGCTCGGTGGACGGAACGCCCGGGGAGGCAGTTCTTACAAGCGGCGAGGCCAACGGGATCGTCGCAGAGGCGAAGATGACAAGAGAACAAGTGCGGGCGAAAAATAAAGAGACGCTCCAACAGATCATCGATAATAAAGAGCTGAGCGACAAGCAGAAAAAGGACGCGGTGTCACAGATGGTGAAGATGACGGAATTGTCCGAAAAGGAAGTTGCCGCCGAGACACTGCTGGCCTCTAAGGGGTTTAACGATGCGGTGGTGAGCATCGCCGATGAGTCGGCGGATGTGGTGGTGAACGCTAAGGAACTTACCGAGGCGAACCGCGCCCAGATTACCGATATCGTGACGAGAAAGACAGGAGTGGCGGCAGAAAATATCGTGATCAATCCGATCAGCGGGGAGAAGTGATGTGCTTCTCCCTTTTCAAAGTATGCGGCGGTAAACAGTTCCGGCAAGGTGAAGGAGCTGATGGCAGGCAAGGGAAAGAGAGTAGCCGATTGCAGCAGAATTATTGCAGATTAAAAAATTTACAGTTGTAAAGATGTACAAACAGTGATAGTATTGATATGCAGATTAAAATTCTAAAGATTTCAGATGAATGGCATTTCGCCAGCAAATCCAGCAAATTCAGCAACTAAAAATGAGAACGAGTCAAAGGTACAGACTGGCTGATGAACAGTTTCTAAAGGAGTGGTGCGTATGATTGTGCTGTCGTAATTTTTTTGACACGTCATTATTTGATACGGCAGAAAATGGATGCTGTTATTTTTTGAATATTTATGATAAACTTAGGAGGAGATATATGAGCAAAAAGAAAAAACAACACATAATACCATTAAAAGATTTAAACCTTACAAGCCGCTTCCTGTTTGACGAAGTGATGGAGGACAGGGAAACTTATCAGGATGTGCTGAGTATCATCTTCGGGAGGGAGATCTCTCTGTCAGACCAGCCGCAGACGGAGAAGGAACTCAGAGTATCGCCGCTGATTCGTTCTGTCCGGATGGATGTATATGTGATGAGTGAAGAGCAGAGCGTCTATAATACAGAGATGCAGGACACAAGGAAAACGGACCTGGCAAAGCGGAGCAGGTATTATCAGTCTCTCATTGACACTGGTCTGCTAGAGCCGGGAGTGCCGAATTATAATATCCTGAACCAGTCGTATGTCATCATGATCATGACTTTTGACCTGTTCGGATATAAGAAATATGTATATACATTTGAAAACAGATGCAAAGAAGTACCAGGATGCAGTCTCGGGGACGGTGCGGTAAAGATATTCCTGAATACAAAAGGGAAAAATGCAGATGAAGTTCCAGAAGAACTGATAGAATTCCTGGATTATGTGGAACACTCCACGGATGAGACAGCGGATAAGGTAAAAAGCGAGAGGGTAAAACGCGTGCACGACCGGGTATGTAAGGTGAAACTTAATGAAGAAGTCGGGGTGAAATATATGCAGGCATGGGAAGAAAAATATTATGAACGTGAAGAGGGCAGAGAGGAAGGCCGGA
>CATLEM010000110.1 GCA_949916155.1 uncultured Dorea sp. | reverse complement strand
AGATATATGAACGAAGAAACGATTCGCAATGAGGAGATACATACGAACGAAGAGACAATAACAGACAGCGAGACTCCTGCACAGGAAAAAGCTCCTGTATCGGAAGAGATTCCGGCGGATACAGTACAGGGCGGGCAGAAGGGGAAGAAAGGGAAAAAGAAGAAAAAAAAGAAGAAAGGTACCCTTTCAACCATCCTGCTGGTACTGATCATGCTGGCAGGTATCGGCGTACTTGCTTATCCTTCGGTCAGCGACTGGTGGAACTCCATGCATGCGACCCAGGCGATCGCAGGCTACGTAGAGGCAGTGGAGAGCCTGACTAAAGAGGAGAAGGAAGAGATCTTCGCCAAGGCAGTAGAGTACAATGAATCCCTTCCCAACGGTGTTAATTTTAACATTTCCGAAGAGCAGTATGCGGAGTATGCGAAGATTCTTGACATCACCGGCACGGGGATCATGGGATATATCCAGATATCCTCGATCGGGGTGAATCTTCCGGTTTACCACGGAGTAGACGAAGGGATCCTGCAGATAGCCGTAGGCCATATCCCGGGTTCCTCATTCCCGATAGGCGGGGAGCGGACACATGCGGTGATGTCCGGACACCGGGGGCTTCCCAGTGCGAAGCTGTTCTCGGATCTGGATAAACTGGGAGAGGGGGATGTGTTCACCGTCACCGTGTTGGATGAGACCTTTACCTACATGGTCGATCAGATCCGTATCGTACTGCCGGAGGAGACTGACGAACTGGCGATCGTGAACGGCAAAGAGTACGCGACACTGGTTACCTGTACACCATACGGAGTCAATTCCCACCGGATACTCATGAGGGGACACCGGATCGCCAATCTTGACGGCAAGGCGACGCCTTCAGAGGCAGTGAAGATACCGACCTATATCGTCATCCCGGCAGTGGGAATCCCGCTTTTGTTCATCGTTCTGGCAGCTATGCTGATCTATTACCGCCGGAAAGGACCGGGTAAGACGACGCAGGAGATGCTGGATGATATAAAAAGACTCTAAAAGAAACATTTTCACAGGACTCAGATTCATAAAGGAGGAGAGAATTATGGAAATAAAATGGAACGGCTGGCGTAAAGGGGGCAGGAGCCGTCTGATCTGTCCGCTGATGGCATTTGCACTGACGGCCGGTCTGATCATGGCTGTGCCGGGACTGAGCGGGCAGGCGCGGGCGGTTGATTTTAACAAAGCCTGTTCTCTGACCATAGCTCCCGGAGGACCGGAGCTTGATGATCTGGCAGAGGCGGATGTGGTTGTCGATCTTTACAAGGTCGCGGACGCGGCGCCGGTCAGTGGGTATGACACATATACCTACAACTTCTTAAGCGGCTATGAAGGATTAAAAGAAGCATACGATCAGAAGCCGGACAATGACGGTTGGAAGAAGATGGCGCAGACGGCTGCGAAATACGCGCTGGAGAGCGGTAAGCCGGTATCCGAAGGCAATGCGGTGAACAGCCCGGTAAAGAACTTAGGGTGCGGCCTGTATCTTCTCATCGCGAGGGGAGAGGGTATCGAGAAATACACGACTACCGTGATGACAGAGGACGGCACAGAGAATATCGCGACGATCGCTAATTCAAAGACACATACTTACACTTTTGCACCGGAGCTTATCTCACTGCCGAGCAAGCATGTAGAAGGCACTGACGGCACACCGGGCAATACTACGGCAGGAAACGGGGACTGGGACTACGATATGGCAGTTACCCTTAAGCCGGAGCAGGGATCGCGTTACGGTTCGCTGGAGATCGTGAAGGGTCTTGAGACGTTCGATGAGAGTGTTCCGGCAGTATTCGTCTTCCAGGTAGAGGCGGTGCTTGACGGAGAGAACGTATACAGCAACGTAGTGACGATGAACTTCACAGAAGCCGGAGAGAAGAAGACACTGATAGAGAATCAGATCCCGGTAGGAGCGAAGGTTACGGTTACAGAGGTTTACAGCGGAGCATCCTACGAGATCACGTCCGCAGAGGAACAGAATGCAGTGATAGAAGCGGCGGATGTCGCATCAGTGACATTTACCAACGACCATACGACGACGACTCACGGCGGCGGTGGAGTGAATAACCATTTCTACAATAACGGAGATGGCTGGCAGCTCGAAGATCCGGAGCCGGTGAATGACAATAACGGAAAGTAAGGAGGGCGAAAGCAGATGAAAAAGAGAAGTTTATGTCTGGCAGTTCTTGCTTCGGCGGCGGTCTTAGCCGGTTCCGCCGGTAATGCCTGGGCTTACTTTACCACATATGTAGAGGCGCGGGGTACCCAGACGATCTCACTGGGAGATGAGACGACAGTGGAAGAGCCGACGGTTGCCAACTGGGTGAAGCACGTGGTGATCACTAGTAATGAAGGGTCTGAACCGGTGTTTGTACGCGCGAGAGCGTTTACCGGAAGCAAGTATCCGCTCGCTTACAGTGATACCAGCGGAAAGTGGACGCCGAACAAAGACGGATATTATTATTACAGCGATATCCTGAGGGCGAAAGAGAAGACCGAGGAGCTGCTGATCCAGATCACGGAGGTTCCGGAGGAAGTGAAAGACCCTATGGAGCTTAATGTGGCGGTCATCTACGAGACGACGCCTGTTCTCTACGACGAGGACGGCAATCCTTACGCAGACTGGAACGGAAAGCTGGATGTGACCGTAGAGAAAGGAGGGAATAACTAATGAAACGGATAAAGAAGTTCATTAAATCCCCGACAGCTACGATGCTTGCGTTCATTCTTGCAGTCGGCCTGCTCCTTTTCTCAGGTATCGGCGGGGCGCGCGCGGCGCTGACCTATTTTTCAGAGACGTATGTATCCCGTGTGCAGATGTCCAATATCGGTGTGACGCTCTTAGAGAACGGCAAAGAGATCTCCAAGAGGGATTACAACAAGACGTCGGACGGCACTTGGAACGAGAGCACAGGAGTCCTCTTAGGCAACATGCTTGAGAAGGATGAAAAGTTCAAGATAGGAAAGAAATATAAAGAAGAGCTGAATGTAAGAAACAGCGGAACCATCGACCAGTATGTCCGCGTCAGCATATATAAATACTGGGTGAGCAAGGATGATAAGCAGCAGACACTGTCGCCGGAGCTTATCGATCTTCATCTGGTCAATGTAGGAAGCGACTGGCTCTTAGATGAATCAGCGTCTACTAAGGAACGTACGGTGCTGTATTATTCGAAGCTTCTCGGAGAGGGTGAGACGACCTCGCTGTTCGCAGACACGATCAAGGTGGATGAGATGATCGCGACGAAGGTAACCCAGTATCCGGTGGAGGGAAAGAAGAATACGATTCGCACAGTCTACGACTACGACGGGATGCAGTTCTGCGTAGAGGCGAAGGTAGACGCGGTTCAGGACCACAACGCAGAGGATGCGGCGTGGAGCGCATGGGGCAGAAGAGTTACGGTTAACAATGAGACTTTGAGTTTGAGATAAGGAGGAAGGAAGCATGAGAAAGATGATATGGAAGCTGTTCCTCTTTGCAGGACTCTTAGCTTCGATCAATATGACAGCCAATGCAGAGACTTCCCACGGCAGCTCCAAATGGTCTGTTGTATTTACCAAAGACAAGAAGATGGAAGCCAATTTCAAGACGAAGGATCTGGATGAGGTGATCTACGGGCTGCAGCCTGGTGACAATGTGATCATCAAGCTTAAGCTTAAGAACAATAATAAAAGCGCCACAGACTGGTACATGACCAACAAGGTACTGTATTCTCTGGAGGACAGAAGCAACAACTCCGCTACAAGCGGCGGCGCGTATACTTATAAACTGACTTACAAAGGGCCTGACGGTAAGACAGATACGCTGTTTGACAGTGAGACTGTCGGCGGCGAGGGAGCGAGCAAGGCAGGCGAAGGATTAAGGCAGGCGACCAACGGCCTGGATGATTATTTCTTCCTTGACACCTTAAAGAGCGGCAAGAGCGGTACGGTTACTCTCGAGGTAGCTCTTGACGGTGATACGCAGGGTAATGATTACCAGGATACACTGGCGGACTTACAGATGAATTTCGCGGTAGAGCTTAATAACGCGGGGACGGATAATCCGTCAAGTACTACCGGCAGGCGTACCCGTGCAGTACAGACGGGCGACAACCTGACACTGACACCGTTTATCATCACAGCCTGTGTGACAGGGACACTGCTTTTGATCTTTGCTTTCTACAGCCAGAATGAGCGTGAGAAAGAGAAAAGGGCAAGGGCAGAAGCGAAAAGGAGGGTTAGGCAGCATGAAGATAGTTAAGAAGATGATGGTATTTCTGCTGACGCTCTGTATGGCAGCCTCCGTTTCCATCACGTCCAAAGCTGAGGATAAACCATATACCTATACGGTGCGTTTCTTCGCAGGCGCAAGAGGGACATTTAACGGAAAACAGGTGGTAGTCTTCAGCGGCCTGAAAAAGGGAGAGCGTGTGACCTTCCGCCAGTCGGATGTCGTGCTGGAAAAGAACAGCAAGTATTACATCAGAGGGATCCGTGAGAGCGGTAAAGATAACAATACAGTAAGCAGCCAGTCCTCATTTGAGGTAACCGGCGACCAGGATTACGTAGTTGCTTACGGGATCAAGGGGAACTCGGTAGGATATACTGTCCGCTATGTAGATACAGACGGCAACCAGCTGCTCCCCGACGAGACCTACTACGGCAATGTGGGCGACCGTCCGGTGATCGCGTACCAGTACATCGAGAATTATCTTCCGCAGGCATACAACCTGACCGGTACGCTGAAGGCTAATGAAGCGGAGAACGTGTTCACCTTCACCTATGCCCCGATCGAGGCAGGGGAAGCGCCGGCAACTCCCGCAACACCGGCAACACCTGCGACACCCGCAGCGCCTGCAGCGGCGACACCTGCGGTTCCGGCAGGAGATGCAGCGGCGGCTGGAGCGGCTGATGCTGGAGCGCCTGTAGCAGTTCCGGATGAACAGGTTCCGGCGGATCTTCAGGATGTCGAGGACGGAGATGTACCGCTTGCGAATATCGGAGAGGATCAGCTTACCAATATCGCGGATGAAGAGACACCGCTCAGCAGAGGAGATTTTGCAAAACGTGTGCTGGATCTCCCGATGGGAGCCAAGGCGGGTATCCTTTCACTGCTTGTACTTCTTATAGCGGGCGGAACGTACCTTTATATGAGAAGGAAGAAGAGGAAAATGCAGAATGCAGAATAAACCGTTGCCGTCCGGGCAGCGAAAAGCAAAGGGAGGGAAGGTGATTCCCGCCCTTTGCAATGTTGTCGGGACGTTGATCATACTTAGTGTAATCGTGACATGCCTTCCTACAGTCGTACCGCGTCTGATCGGCTGGGAGGTCTACAATATCGTCAGCGGAAGTATGGCGCCCGAGATTCCTGTCGGGAGCCTGATCTGCGTAAAGCCGGTGCAGGCGGATACGGTTAAAGAGGGTGATGTCATCGCTTTCCAAAGCGAGGATTCGGTGATCGCCCACCGTGTGACGAAGAACAAGGTGGTGGAAGGTAAGTTTACCACCAAGGGCGATGCCAATGAGAAAGAGGACATGAACGATGTGCCTTACCATGCATTGATCGGAGAGGTGAGCTTTCACTGTCCGTTTCTCGGCGATTTGCTCTGGATCTATACCAGTACGGCAGGAAAGGTATACGCGATCTGCTTCGCGGCCTGCGGAGCCATGTTCAATATCCTGGCGGGAAGATTGAGGGAGAGAGCGAGATGAAAAGAACGGTCAGACGGGTGATCATGGCAGTGCTTCTGATCTTGTTTTTAGGCTCTGTCAGCGCCATATTATTTATACTGAAGCAGTACCGCGATGATGAGTCTGTCTATGCCGGCGCCGCGCAGGATTATACGCAGGAAGGCGTCGGGGAGGACGATGGGGAGAAAGATATCGCCCCGATCGTCGTGGACTTTGAGAAATTGAGGAAAAAGAACGAAGATGTGATCGGATGGATCTACTGTGAGGATACGGTGATCGATTATCCGGTTCTCCGCGGTGAGGATAATGATTATTATCTGCACCATACCTACGACGGGAAGAAGAGCATCTCTGGATCGATCTTTGTCGATACTACCAACCGTCCGGGATTCGTAGATTCCAATACGGTCATCTACGGACACCATATGAAGAACAAATCTATGTTTGCCACCATATCGAAATGGGCGGATCAGGATTATTACGAAGAACATCCAGTCATGTGGCTCTTAACTCCTGAGCAGGATTACAAGATCGTCCTGTTCAGCGAGTATACGACTTCAGCTTATTCAGACACTTATCTGATGTATCCGGGGCCTTGTCCGGAGATGAATGAATATCTGAAAACGGCGGCGAAGAAATCAAATTTCAAGTCGGATGCACAGTCTGATGAACAGTTGGATGGCAATGCACGTTATGTACTTCTTTCTACCTGTGCTTATGTCTTTGACAATGCCAGGGATGTGCTTCACGGGAAGCTTGTTCCGGTAAAAAGCGCGGGCGGAGTTCCTTTGGGAGACTAAATAATGAGGGAAAGACTTACGAGAGAAAGCCGGGGGATTAGTGTTATGAAGAAGGAGGAGACAGAACATATCTTACGTGTGCAGATGTTCGGAGATTTTTCCATGGTATGGAATGGAAAGAATATCGCAGGGGGTTCCCGCTCCAGCGAGACACAGTTTTCTTATCTTATGCAGCTTCTTCTGCACAACAGGGAAAAGGGAGTCAGCCGCAGCCAGCTTGAGCGGTATCTTTTTGAGGACAGGGATATCAAAGATTTTCGGCATGCGGCGCGGACTGTAGTATACAATGCGAAGAAAAAATTGAGAGCAGCAGGATTTCCTGATGTGAATTATATCAGACAGAAGGACGGCGTCTATTACTGGACAGAGGATATCCCAGTGGAGGAAGATGCGGAGAGGTTCGATGCGCTTTACTTAAAAGCCGGTAAGGAGAAGGATCCTGACCGGCAGTTGGAAGTTTATCTGGAGGCGTGCGAGTGCTATACCGGCGAGTTTTTAAAGAACCAGACATCTACAGTCTGGATCGCGCAGGAGGCGAGACGCTACAGAGAGATCTTCTGCGCCTGCGTGGAAGGTGCGGCGGAGCATCTGAGAAGGCGTCAGGACTATGAGCGTATGGAAAGGCTCGGCATGTATGCATCAAAGATCAATCCTCTCGCGGATTGGGAGACGGTGACCATGGAGGCTTTAGTAGCCCTTGGACGCGCAGACGACGCGCTGAGACTCTATGATAATACGGTGGAGTATTATTTCCAGGAGGAGGGACTTCGCCCGTCGGAGCGGCTGATGGAGAATCTGGGTACGCTGTTAGATCATCAGTATGCCCTTTTGGATGTGATCCAGGAGAATCTGGCGGGAGATGAGGAGGATAAGAACAGCGGATATTACTGCTCTTATCCGGTGTTCCAGGGAATCTACCGTATGGTACGCCGGATCATGGACCGCGGCGGCCAGTCTGTCCACCTGATGCTGTGTACGATCGTGGACAGTAAGGGCAATCCGATGAAGGACGGCCCGATGCTGTCGGAGCTGTCCGGGCGCTTAGGAGAGTCAATCTTTTGTTCGGTGCGCCGCAGTGATGCCGTCAGCAGGTACGGCAAGGGCCAGTGGCTGGTATTGCTCATGAATACGACGATCGAGAACTGCCGGATACTTCAGAAGAGGATCAATTACCACTTTATCGTGGGACGGCAGAGGACAGGGATTCAGTATCATGTCAACAGCGTCATCTGTACGCCGAACGGAGACAGAGTGACATAAAGGCCGGTTGTCCAGACCGCAGGACAGTGTAAAGAACGGAAGCTCACACAGCAGGATAGTATAAAGAACGGAAGTTCACACAGCAGGATAGTATAAGGAACGGAAGTTCAGGGAAAGGAAGAAAGGGTATGGATGGATCGCAGCGGTATATAGGTTGTCCGAACGGTGTCGTACTGTGTGTTGATGACATAGGCGCAGGCCGGATGAAAGCCAGGACATATCATTCTTACAGCAGAGAAGCGATGGAAGTTACCAATATGAATCAGTTTTTATTTGGGCTGGAAGATTTTTTTAATTCAATGCGTTTTCCGTTTCCGATGGTCAATGAGCGTACATTTCAGGATAGAGAACAAGCAGCAGAAATCAGAAAGGGAAGGGTGAAAGTCATGAGTGATGAGGAATTATTGAGCAAGCATGGATATCTGGGAACATTTGTCATACGTGTACAGCACAGGCAGCACAGCAGCTGGCAGGGACGCATCACATGGTTGGATAAGAACAAGACACTATATTTCCGTTCTGTGTGGGAGATGGTCAAGATGATCGCCAATGCGCTTTCTACAGTCAGTGATGATGAAATCCTGGAAGTAGAGAGCTGGCAGGATGAATAGATTTGGTTACTGTGAATGGAGTGAACAGTAATTAGACTTGAAATGCGGGGGAATCCGTGATATCATGATAATATGTGACAGAAAGGAATTGATTCAGGATGAAGTATCCAAAATTTTTACAGGTACTGACGATTGCAGCATTAGTTACATCGGCTGTGCCCCTGGCAGAGACATCAGTACATGCATCAAATTCACAGGAGACACCGAAGGAGTACGAAGAACGTACAGAATACACATTGCCGGAAGGATATCATTATGTACTGTCCTATGACAAGTATGTGGTATTCGACGAATGCTTCTAGCTCCAAGACTTCCATCTCACCGAATCGCTGACCGACGAACGGTTCCTTACAGCCAATAGTATGCGTGGTTATGAGGGAGTACGGGCCGATGCTGCGGGCATGCATCTTGTCCTCGACCATGTGGCCGAGCTTGAGCATGTAGATCACGCCCACGGTGGCGGGCTGGTCGAAGCGCTCGCCGGTGCCGCCGTCGTAG
>CATLEM010000109.1 GCA_949916155.1 uncultured Dorea sp. | reverse complement strand
AGGCGATCAGATCATAAGATTCTTTCTCTCTCACTGTGTAATAAGTCAGCTGTGCTCCGCTGCTTCCATGACGCACATCTTCTTCAACCTCCAGTTGTTCCTCAGAGTATAATCCTTCGCCGTATTTTTCATTTAACTGCTGCACCGCCATCTTTCTGACATCTGTATTTTTTGCTCCCTCTCCTGCAAAAGCAAGCGTCAAAACTATAAAAAGCACCGCGCAGACCCCTGCGCAGACCAGAAGCTCCTTTAAGATCCGCTTAAAACTCTTCCTTTTTTTCCTGGGTTTTACCGGCACTTCCACTTCCGGGATCTTTTGAAAAATGCAATTAATAATTCCGTTCGCCAGCGCCGCCTTTTGAGTCTCCATGGAAGCCTGATAATATTCTTTGCGGTTCTTCATGATCGTCACTATAAATTCCGCCGCCGCAGGCGGAATCTCATTTGCGCTGAGCGCCTCAAAAAGCATAAAAAGCTCGTCCGCCTCTGCCCCGGGAAGAAATTCCACGGCAAAAAAACGCTGCCACTCTTTACATGCCAAAGCCGCCGGCGTCTGCATAAGTTCATCGAGTCTCTTCGCTAATGCAAGCGCTTTCTCTGATTTTTCCTCCTGCCATTTCTCATGGGCTTCCTCAAACATTTCATTATAATCATCTTCTATCAGAATTTCCTCTGCTGACTCCTCATCTTCCTCCTGCAGCCGGGCGTATTCCATAGCTTCCTGATATGCTCTGTGGATTTCCTCCCATTCATCAGGGTATTCCTCCGGATGATACTGCTTTACCAGCGCCGAATATGCCTTTTTAATTAATTTTTTATCCTTTGTTACTTTAATCCCTAATGTGTCAAATGCCCATCGTGCCATAACCGGTCTTCCTCCCGCAGCTCTTCATCATCTTCCTCGTCTTCCTCATACCATGAATCAATATCCTCCGGATTCCATTCTATTTCTTTGTCGTCCAGATAATTTTCCGCATTTTTCAGGAAATTTTCTATTTCTCTTTTCCACTTTTTCACTTTATACGGATTCTGTTCTGCATAAAGCAAGCGCTGGAAAAAATCCAGTCTCTCTCCTACCGCATTTTTAAGCGGACCAAAGGCCTGCGCATAAAGACGCTCGCCCCACGCAAACAGCATCCGGTATTCCTCCTGATCTGCCGGGCAAAGCCCCATCTTCTCCAACTGTGCCACCCGCTTTTTTATCTCGTCGGAAGACATCGTATCTGTTCCGGTAGTGATAACCTGTCTTTTCTTTTCTCCTGTAGAATCCACCTCTACATCTACGATCAGAATACCGTTAATATCATAAGTGTAATCCACCGTAACAGTTTCTTTTCCCTTTGGCGCAGGCGGAACATTCACCTCAATCTCTCCGAGATGTATGTTATTATCCGCATAATACTCCTCGCCCTGATACACGTCGATCACCACATGCTTCTGATAGTCCGACGCTGTCTGAAAATGAGCCCTGTGACTGCAGGGAAGGACACTGTTTCGCTCAATGATCGTACTCATGAGCGCCCGCTTCGCATTTCCTGCATTAAAAATCCCCGTTCCCAGCGAAAATGGGCAGATGTCTGTCAAAAGCAGATCTTTGATATCCTCCCTACGCTCTTTAATTCCCGCATATGTACCAACGCCAAGCGCCACCATATAATCCGGATTCATGACTGCAAGAGAATATTCTCCCAGCGTATGGCAAAGATACTGCTGCAGCGAAGGCATTTTACAGGAGCCGCCCACCAGGATTACCTTAGAGATGCCCAGCATATCCTTTTTCCCGTCATTCATCACTCTTTTCACAGGAGCAGATATCCTTTGGAATAACGGCATGGAAATTTTGATCAGCTTCTTATTATTCATCTCCATCTGCCCTTTAAATTCCCCGTCCGACACGCTCATGATCACATCCTTTTTTTCCGACAGCCCGCATTTGGCGCGGCTTGCGCTCTCCAAAAGAATTCCCTGCCTCTGAGGAGAAAGTTCGTCAAAGTCCAGATGATGTTCCCTGCAGAACTCTCTGGCAACCGCCTCATCAAAATCACTTCCTCCGAGGTGGTTATCCCCGCTTACCGCTGTGATCTCTATAATATTGTCAAAACAGTCTACCAGCGATACATCCAAAGTCCCTCCTCCGAAGTCAAATACAAGAAATGTCTCATCCTGTTCATTCCCGCATTTTCGGCACGCCAGAGCCGCGGCCGAAGGTTCATTGATGATCCGGTCCACTTTAAGTCCCGCAAGTTCTCCTGCATTTTTTGTCGCTTTCCGCGCTTTATCATTAAAATACGCTGGTACGCTCACAACAGCTTCTTCTATCTCCTCTCCCAGATAACGCTGCGCATCCTCCCTAAGTTTTCTGAGTACAAATGCCGACAGCTCCTCCGGGCGGTACTTCTTTCCACGAATCTTATATTTTTTATCTGTGCCCATAAATCTTTTAAAGACACTGACAGAACATTCAGGATGTGTAACCAGCCTTTCCTTCGCCGTCTTTCCCACATATACGGTGTCATCCTCCCCGAAGCTCACTACACTTGGAGTCAGATATTCCCCGAAAGAATTGGGAATGAGCATGCTTTCCCCATTCTGCCATACTGCCGCGAGACTGTTTGTAGTCCCCAGATCGATTCCCAGAATCCTTCCCATAGATAAACCCTCCCTGAATCAAATATACCAGACCGGTATCTGCAATCGAAGCCCTTTCTGATACCCTTTCGTCATACTCCAGAATATTTTTACTGAAATTTTCAAGATTCTGCCTTTCGTTACTTTCCACACCCATAAAATATATCATGCCCCCCACTTTTTAGTCAATTATCATTTAGTAGTTTATGATTGACTAAAAAATATTTCCATTCTGTCAATTATTCCCTCTTGACATGAGAGCCGCTCACACCTTTATAATCAATCTTATAAAGGATGTTCGATACAAAATATTAAATTCAGGAGGTAAACGACTATGTATGCAGCAACAAAACAGCAACTTGATTCATTTGAACGGTATCATGAATACTTAAAGACCAGGCTTGACCTTGGGAGAGAACTGCTCTGGCTTACAAAAGACGAATGTATCGAAGCCGGGCCAGATATCGAGGAGACCCTGGAAATCGTGAAATCCGCCATGATCTCCCATGGTAAAAAAGAATATGAAATGCCGGCAAAAATCGGGATACATCCTTACGGCGACGTATTTTTCCACGCCATGCCGGCATATGTCCCGACCAGCACGGCATGCGGGGCAAAATGGATCGAATGTTTCCCCAGAAATCCCAAACAATATAATCTCCCGCAGACAACCGGCCTGCAGATCATGAATGATGTAGTTACCGGAGTTCCGATCGCTGTTATGGACTGTACATGGCTGACGGCGATGCGTACGCCGGCTGTCACCGCACTTGCCGCAGAAGCGCTGCATCCGCACGCGAAGACATTCGGGATGTTCGGCTGCGGCGTACAGGGGATCAACCATGTAAGATATATCGTCAAGACGCTGAAAGAATTGGAACAGATCTACATTTATGACAAATTCCCTGAGTGCATGGACCGCCTGATTGAAACAGTTAAAGATGAAGTGGAAATTCCGATCATAAAAGCGGACAGCATTGAAGAGGTTGCAAAAAGGTGTGATGTCATGAGTTCCGCCACCTTTATTGTCCGTGAACCTATGAGTCTGGTAAAAAAGGAATGGGTGAGAAAGGGACAGACAATCCTCCCCTGCGACTTAAATACTTTCTGGGCGCCTGAGATTGCCCTGGAGGCGGACCAGTATTTTGTAGACAGTATCGATGAGCATGAGCTTTTCGCAGATATGGGATATTTCCCCGATGGGCTGCCGAAGATCGCTGCTGAGACAGGAGAACTGCTTGCCGGACTGAAACAGGGACGCTCCGGCGCAGACGAACTTATCGTGTGCAGCAATATCGGCATCTCCGTCAATGATATCGCAATGGGCAAAGCCATTATGGACAAGGCGCTTGAAAAAGGAATCGGCACTAAACTGAAACTGTAAAACGGTCGCAAAGTTAATATGCTCCCCCGCTTAAGATCTTTGTAATAAGAAGCTCTTAAGCGGGGGAGCATAATTTGTATACCCAAAAATCAATTATTCTTTATACTAGCCAGGCAGCAGAACTTTCACCTCGCACAGATATCCATGTTCAAGATATTCAAACAACTGTAAGCACGCCTCATCCGCAATTACATAAGAGGGTTCTATTCTCCTGTCCAAAAGCCATCTGTTCAGTACGCTGAAATCCGCTCTTTCGTTCATAACCTTTACCATATAGCATGCATATTTTCCGGCAGGCAGCGTCATGGTATACTCCGGGTTCTGTGCATAGGACGGCTCATCCGGGAACATTAAGTATTCGCACTCTTTTTTAAAGTTGTTATTCTTTATTTCCGCCGCATTTAAGACGAAGCCGTAACTGCGGCGGAATACATGATTCTGCCCGGTATTGTGATAAACTGCCTCCTGAAGCTTTAGATGGTATGCTTTCACGTTATTTTCATTTTTCCCATAGATCACTGTCCGCTCCGGCAGTTCTTTCACTTCAACCTCCGGATAGCAGTCAGCACGATACATTGCCTCGTGCTGACTGGAATACCACTGGATATCATCCGCAACCCTCTGATAATAGCGGCTCATCGAAAGCGCCTCTTCCCGGTGCGCTTCCAGCAGCCTGACGACTCTCTCATTATCTTCGGACTGCAGGATTTCCCTGATCTCCGGAATAGAAATATTAATACTCCGGCAGCAGATGATAATGTCAAGCTTCCAGAACTGATCATAGGTATAATATCTGTATCCGTTTGACGGATCTATATAGTTCGGCCTGAAAAGATTTATCCTGGCATAATACCTAAGCGTATGCTTTGACAATCCTGTTATTTTGCTGACCTCGCTTATCGTATACCCTTTCTCAGCCATTGGCATCATCCTTACTCTCCGGCACTGACTGCCTCTTCCTTATCTTTCAGCGTCAGATCATATTTTCCCCTCTCTCTTAAGCTCTTAATAAATGCAACTGCCGACATCAGCATAAGCACCAGCGCGATCGGCCCAAGAGCTACCAAGATAGACTGCAAGGAATTATAACCCCCCGCCAACAAAACAACCAGCCCTAATGCGCCGGATATAACTCCCCAAAAGATACGCAGAGAAACCGGCGAAGAAGATTCTGCGCCCAACACTGTACAGCTGTCGGCAACTGCAAGAATCTGGGACTGAACACAAGTAGCAAAAGATAAAAATACTGCGATCAATCCGCCGATTTTGAAGAAAGCACCCAGCGGAAGATAATCTGCCAGCGCAAAATTAGCCACCGACGCGCCGTATGTCTCCAAAGCTCCTGCCAGATCACCGATTCCGTTCATCTGCACAAAAATAGCTTCACTGCCAAATGCACCGAACCACAGGAAGATAAAGATGCTTGGCCCGATAAGATTTACGGCAATAAATTCACGGATTGTCCTCCCTCTTGCCAGCTTTACCAAAAAAGTACCGAATACAGGTGTACATACCAGATACCATGCATTAAAGAAAATCGTCCAGTTACCGACCCAGCCTGTTTTAAAGGCAGGCTCTGTATACAGAGAAATCTTTACAAATCTATCCAGATAATACCCAAGTGCATTTGTCATACTGTCCATCTGGAAGGTGGTATGTCCCAGCACAAAAACTCCAAGCAGCAACGCGAAGAACAAATATACATTAATCTTGCTGATCAGCATCATGCCTTTTTTCAGGCCGGTTGTCGTTGTAAACAGGCAAAGAATCGTCACTGCCGCAATAACAACAATATACGCCGCGTTTGTGCTGAAATCATTGCCGGTAATATATCCCGCTCCACCTGTAAGCTGCAGCGCCGCAACCCCGATAGAAGCACATAAGCCTCCAAAAGTTACCAATAACGCAAACGCATCGATGATAGAACCTACTCTGCCGTCCACCTTGTCCCCAAACAACGGAAACATTCCCGAGCTATACTTGTCTTTGCGTCTGGCATTGTGGACCATGATCGTCAGGCACAATCCCCCTGCCGTATACAGCGAATACGGCGTGATCAGCCAGTGCATGAAGATATACCCCCAGGACTCGGCTGCCTGTGCGGAGCCTGATTCGATTCCGAGAAATTCCGGCGTATTGACAAAAAAGTTCAACGGTTCATAAGTTCCGTAATATACAAGCCCAATCCCTATACAGGTCGTAAGCGCGATAGAAAACCAGGAAAACCGGTTCATCTCCGGCTCTGCGTCCTCACCTCCGATCTTGATATTCCCCCATTTGGTAAACATGATCCCTATGCAGAAGATTACCAAAAGGAAAGGACCAAAGAGCATGATCGCCCCAAACTTGTCAATCGAAAAAGAAAATACTGCATTAGCAAGGCTCTCCAGCCCGCTTGGTGTAACAAAACCGTATATGATCAACGGGATCAAAATAACTGCCACAGGTACAACTACCCACCAGTCTATCAAACTCAGTCCATTTTTATCTTTCATATTCCTCCTCCTTTATCTGAGGCTGTTTCAGTTTATTCAAATCTCTTCCAGAAATTTCCGCACAAATACCCGCACTGTCAAACCGCTTCCAAATCTCGTAAAGTCTCTGATCGGACGGCGTTTCAAATTTTGTAAATGACTCTCCTAAACGCACAGATTTGGAAATACCCATCTCGTGATATGGAATCAGCGCCGCTTTTGTAAGCTTATGATCCTGCATAAACCGAATTGTTTTTTCTATTATCTCATCCGTATCATTGATTCCATGCATAAGCGGCATCCGTATCTGAATCTTTGGATTCCACAAAGGATTGCCCGCAATCTTCCCCAGATTATCAAGGATCACCTTATTCGACGCCCCCACATATTCTCGGTGTACACGATCGTCGATCGCTTTCATATCATAAAGAATATAGTCTGCGGTTTCACACAGATCCCGGAGTGTCGCAATGTCACCCATCCCGCTGGTCTCTATCGCCACGCCTATTCCCCGGTCCTTCGCGGCACGGGCAAGCGCGGCTGTGAAATCGCCGCTTGCAAGACATTCCCCACCGCTGATGGTCAGGCCGCCTCCGGTGGCATCATAGTAACCCTTATCCTGCGCAGCCAACGCCAGGATTTCTTCAATTGACATTTCCTTTGCCGAACAGGTAAGCGCCTGCGCGTAGCAGTGTTCCACACACTGGAAACACTTTTTGCATCTGCTCCTGTCATAACAGAACGCTCCCTGCCCGTCAAAAGTAATTGCCCCTCCGGGACAGTTATCCACGCAAGCCCGGCAGCCGATACACCTGTTCCTGCTGTACATTAGCCGTACATCCCCTTTGATCAGCTCCGGATTATGACACCATTGACAGCGAAGCGGGCAGCCTGTCAAAAACACGGTTGTACGGATACCCGGGCCGTCCCCGGTAGAAAATTTTTGGACGCCGCCAACAAATGCTTTCACCATCATTTCCCCCAAAACGTAAGCTACGCAAGATGAATCGTACGGTCAATGATCGTCTGCTGCACGGATGCGTCAAGTTCTGTAAAATACGCCAGATATCCCGATACGCGCACAACGATATCCCGGTAATTTTCAGGGTCTTTCTGCGCTTTCAGCAATGTCTCATTATCAACAACATTTGCCTGGATATGGTATCCGCCGTTATCGCAATAATTACAGAATACACCCTTAATGATGTTCACCCCGTTCTCACCGGAAACAGCAACCGGGTCAAAACGGATATTGTAAAGCTGTGCGGCATGGTTCTGGTCGATATGCATGTTTGCCACAGAATTGGCGGATGCTGTCGGCCCGCTCAAATCACGTCCCATCATCGGCGATGCATTGTCAGAAATCGGCGTATACGCAAGTCGTCCGTCCGGCGTCGCCCCACAGTAGCTTCCCAAAGGTACATTGTGGGTCTGCGTCATGTTGCCCGCCGAGTATCTTCCGCCCCTGCAGTCTTTGATATTCTGATAATGATGTGCCAGCTCCTCGACAATAACCGCAAGCCTCTGGTCAAGGTCTTCGATATCATTTCCATACTTGGGCGCTTTGTTGATCAGATACTGACGCAGATCCTCACGGCCTTCAAAGTTCGCATCGCAAAGTGCGATCAACTCTTCCATCGTCATTTTCTTTTCCTTAAAGACAGCATATTCGATCGCGTTAATGCTGTCGCCCGCCGTCGCAGGCCCGGCCATGAACAGGCTGTTAAACAAGTA
This sequence comes from uncultured Dorea sp., assembly GCA_949916155.1. Lineage (GTDB taxonomy): Bacteria > Bacillota > Clostridia > Lachnospirales > Lachnospiraceae > MD308. The sequence continues at coordinate 723 of CATLEM010000109.1, read as the reverse complement.
ATTCGCGCCGCCCTCCTGAATGGTCTTTCCGCGCTCGATGCATCCGTCGATAAAAATAGAGTGATATACGCACGGCAGATAATGTGCCTGTACGGACATGGTTGCGTTCACCGCGTAAGTATGCATATCTGCAAAATGGTATAACTGTTTCATATACGCATCGATCAATTCATCTATGTTCTTAAAATCTCTCGGATCACCCGTCTTTAATCCGACTTCCAATCCGGTTCTCGGATCCTTCCCATTGTGAAGGGTAATCTCAAGAACCTTCGGCATATTGATATAACCGCCGATCGGGCTTCCGTCAGCGTGTCCGCACCCCGGCATAGTCTCAACACACCCGGTCGTGCACCAATCGCGGGCTTCTTCTAGCGTACCGCCTTTATTGAGAACAATCTTAATCGCAGTCTCATCGCTGAAAAACGCCGGATTTGCCAGCCCTTTCTGAATCATCCTGCACGCCTTTTTAATGATTTTGTCAGAAGTTTTTTTGTTGTAGCGCAGAATAAAGGGCGGATTAGAAAGGCGCATTTCATCAGCCGCGTCTAACGCCATATCCGTAAGTTCATTGCAGGCGTCTTCGCCATCCGCCGTATAGCCGCCAAGATGCATATTCTGCCATGTGGGCAGCCCTGCATTGGCTTTCGCATAATAATTATCTGCGATAAAGAACACGGAATCCACTTTAAGCATCAGCTGTTCGATCAGTTCAATGCCTCTCTC
>CATLEM010000108.1 GCA_949916155.1 uncultured Dorea sp. | reverse complement strand
GTCCGCAGGACATCCATTATGTGATCCACGCGGCGAGCCCTGCAAGCCCGCTGATCATGCAGAATCAGCCAGTAGAGACAGTGGCGGCGAATACGCTGGGAACTTTTAATACGCTGAGACTAGCGAAAGAGAAAAATGCGGAAGGATATCTGTTTATTTCTTCCAGGGAGATATACGGTCAGCCAGGGGAGGGGCAGGAATTCTTCGATGAAGATACGTATGGTTTTGTGGATCAGTTAAATCCGCGCTCCTGTTATTCAGAGGGAAAGAAAGCAGCGGAGACTATGTGTGTGTGCTTTCGTGAAGAATACGGTCTGAATACGAAGATTGCACGGCTTGCCCACACCTATGGTCCGGGCATGTCAATCTATGACGGCCGTGTACAGGCAGATTTCCTGAAAAATGTATTCCATAAGGAAGATATCGTTCTGAAAAGCGAAGGAACCGCGGTAAGAACTTACACTTATATTGCAGATGCGGTGGCAGGATTATACCGGATATTGCTGGATTCAGAGGATATTGTATACAATATCGGCAATGAGGACGGCAAGGTATCTATTCGTGAGCTTGCTGAGATCATGGTGGATATCTATCCGGAGAGAGGACTCAAGCTCGTATTTGACATTCCAGAGGGCGGTACGAAGGGAACAGCGCCCTATACACTTGGAATCTTAAGCAGCAGGAAGCTTCGCGCAATCGGCTGGAGCCCAAAATATTCTGTAAAAGATGGATTTAAACGAACGCTGAAGTATTTGGAAATAGAAGAGGATGCAGATCATGAGTAAAAATGTAGCTATTATTTTTGCGGGAGGAGTGGGAGCAAGAATGGGCTCCGGTCTTCCGAAGCAGTTTATCGAAGTAAATGGAAAACCGATCATCATTCATACACTGGATGTCTTTGAAGAGCATCCGGATATCGATGAGATCTACGTATCGTGCAAAGAGGATTATATCCGCAAGCTCAAGAAGCTGGTACAGCGCCACATGATCTCAAAAGTGATAAAGATAGTGCCGGGAGGTGTGACAGGGCTGGATTCTATCTACAATGCCCTTCAGGCAGCCAGAGAGAAGAATACGCCGGATGCAGTCGTGCTGATCCACGACGGCGTACGCCCGTGTATAACCAGGGAATTAATCGACGAAGATCTGGAATGTGTCAGGAAGAACGGAACAGCCATCACCTGTACGCCGCTTTACGAAACACCGGTCATCTGCCGGGACGGGCAGAGTATTGATGAGATACCACCAAGAACCAGCTTTTATACAGCGCAGGCTCCGCAGTGTTTCAGACTTGGGGATGTGCTGGAGGCGCATGCACTCATGCGCAAAGATAATCCGGGATATGAAGGTGTGGTGGATACCTGTTCCATGATGAAAAAGCTTGGGAAAAAAGTGACGCTTGTAGAGGGGCCAAGAGGAAATATCAAGGTTACAACGCCGGAGGATCTATATACATTCCGGGCTATGATACAGTACAGGGAGACGGAGCAGATCTTTGGCTTTGGCACGAGAGAAGTACCGAACAGATTGATCAAATAGTGCCGCTTTAAGGAGGAAACAGAGTGTTTACAAGTGCAAAGTACGTTCTGAATGAAAATTACCAGAACTTTCATAGAATTGTTTCAATCTCAAAATATGAGCTGCTTGCGGAGATGCGGGAGAGCAAGCTGGGTGTATTTTGGAATTTTGCAAATCCGGCGATCCAGGTACTGACGTACTGGTTTGTGTTCGGATATGTATTCAATAGAAAAGACGTTCATGATATTCCGTATCTTGTGTGGATGCTCGGAGGGATGGTAGTATGGTTTTTTATAAGCCCGTGCATTACGGACGGATGTAATTCCGTTTACCGGAAAGTAAATGTGATCACAAAGATGAAATTCCCGGTCAGTATCCTGCCGATGACAGTAGTCCTTGAAAAAATGTTCGACCAGTTTTGCTTGTTTATCATCATGATCGTCATTTTCGCGACGCAGGGGTATTATCCTGATCTTCACTGGCTGGGGCTTATCTACTATCTGTTTTGTGCAATTGTTTTTTCGGTGTCGCTGTCATTGACGACTTCTGTACTTAATATGCTGGCAAGAGACACAAGAAAGCTTATACTGGCATGTATGCGCCTTCTTCTGTACCTTACTCCGATTCTTTGGAACATTGAAAGAGTAGGGCAGGGAAAGGTTTCAAAAATCATTATGTGCAACCCGATCTATTATCTTGTTCAGGGATACAGGGATTGTTTCTTTTATCATAGGGGGTTTGCAGCGTATGGCTGGTCTATGGCATGGTTCTGGGGAATCACGCTTGCGCTGTTTTTCTTTGGGAGTTACATGATGTACAAGTTTAAGACCAGATTCATAGATATGATATAAAAAGAGGGAATCAGATGGAAAGAGAAACGGCGATACAGTTTAAAGATGTATCAAAAATCTACAAACTGAAAAGGAAAGACAAAGAGGTAAGCAAGGATCAGAAGACCCAGTATTTCTATGCTTTAAAGGATATTTCTTTTGAAGTGAAAAAAGGACAGGTCTTAGGGATCCTCGGGACGAATGGATCCGGAAAATCTACAATGGCTCTTGTTTTGTCGGGTATTGCCTCCCCGGATGAGGGAGAGATTGTCGTGAACGGAGAACAGGCACTCGTGGCGATCAACACAGGGCTTAATAAAGAACTTACCGGACTGGAGAATATAGAGCTTAAAGGAGCGCTTTTAGGTCTTCCGAAAAAGAAGATTAAAGAAATTACGGACGGGGTAATCGAGTTTGCCGAAATCGGGGACTTTTTATACCAGCCGGTCAAAAAATATTCCAGCGGTATGAAATCCAGACTGGGATTTTCCATAAATCTCTGTCTGGACCCGGATATCCTCATTATTGATGAAGCATTATCTGTAGGAGATAAAGGCTTTGCAAAGAAATGTCTGGCAAGGATGAATGAACTGAAAGAAGACGGGAAGACTATTATCTTTATTTCTCATTCGCTTCCGCAGGTCAGGGAATTCTGTGACACGGCTATGTGGCTGGAAGGCGGCAAGATGAAGGAATACGGCGCTATTGAGGAAGTCTGCGATCATTACGCTGAATATATAGAACATTACCATACGCTGACGAAGGCAGAGAAAAAGGCAGAGCGGGAAGAGAAGTTCAAAGAGCGTATTATAAAGAACAGAAAAGTAAGCTGGATAGACAGGCTGTTTGGATAATATTTAGAAGTGAGGGATGGTTATGGACGTTAAATCTGTTTTAAATAATATTAAAAATAAAGGATTGAAGGAAACCATAAGGATTCGCCAGGACAGAGAAAGAAGGAAAAACAACCTGGGGCTGAAAGAGGAGATCATACAGGGGATTATTGATGATTCTTTTGCATCACAGAAAGAAAAATACAAGAAGTACCTGAAGAAGATCAGCGAGGGAGACGTAACGGAGGACTTTTATGAAAATGAGCTGAAAAGTATATTTATCAAACATGTATTCCCCAGGATATATAATGAAGAAGCAAAAAATGCGGTCGGAGACAAAGCGGTATTCATGGACCGCGGACGTGCTCTCTCGGTAAGTCTTGCTTATATGTACAAGTACGTCAGAAAAAATACGGAATATGAGATTAAAAAGCACAAGCTCTGCATCCGAAGAACTTCTAATGAGGAATATTATGAAAAAGCAAAGGAGTATATCCGTGATGCGGCCACTGCAAAAGCAATCTTTATCTGTACAGCCAATGATCTGATGTCATATATCACACTGCGGCCGGAGACAACATATATCCAGTTGTGGCACGGCTGCGGAGTATTTAAAAAGGTGGGGCTTAGTACGGTAGATAAAAGCTTTGGAAAAAGTGCAAAATCCCATGAAGAGTATCCGCTGAATACACATTATTCATATGTTACAATAGCAAGTCCGGAGCTTTCATGGATATTTGAAGAATCCATGGGGATTGATAAGGATGCCGGAATTATCGTTCCGACGGGGATAAGCAGGACGGATGAGTTCTTTGATCAGGAGTTTATTGCCAAAAGTTACAGTAAATTGTATGAGAAGATTCCTCATGCAAAGGACAGGAAGGTGATTCTCTATGCGCCGACATTCCGGGGAGATGTGGCGACCTGCACGACGCCGGATGTGTTGGATATAGAAGTATTTGCAAAGGAACTGGGGGATGAATATATACTGATATTAAAGCATCATCCGACAGTCAAGGCACTTCCGAAGATACCGGAAGAATATGAGGGAACGTTTGCATTTGATATGACCCGGGGACATGGCATGAATATCAATGAGCTCATGACGGTCGCGGATATCTGCATATCTGATTATTCGTCAGTGGTGTTTGAGTATTCACTGTTTGAAAGGCCGATGCTGTTCTATGTGTATGATCTTGAAGATTATATCGATGAGAGAGGATTGTATTATGACTTTGACGAAGTCACCCCGGGGCCGTTATGCAGGACGAATGAAGAAATGATTGATTACATTAAGCATATTGACGAGCGTTTTGACAAACAGGAAGTTGTAGATTTTAAAAATAAGTTTATGTGCTGCTGCGACGGACATTCTTCAGAAAGAATACTCGCACTGATTGAAGATAAGGAGTAGGGAATGAAACGTATATTGACTTATGGAACGTATGATTTGCTTCATTACGGACATATCCGCCTGCTGAAGAGAGCAAAGGCTTTGGGGGATTATCTGATTGTGGCAATTTCTACAGAACATTTTAATGAAATTAAGGGAAAAAAAGCTTACCACAATTATGAGACAAGAAAAGAGATGCTGGAAGCAGTTCGTTATGTGGATCTTGTGATCCCGGAAAACGATTGGGACCAGAAGAGAGACGATGTGATTAACTATCATGTAGATACGGTCGTCATGGGAAGTGATTGGGACGGACATGAGAAATTTGAAAATCTGAGAGACATCTGTGAAGTGGTATATCTGGACAGGACAGAGGGAGTCTCCACTACTAAGATCAAGGAAGAACTGCATTTGTCGGAGGATAATCTATATTCAGGAAAATAAATTCTTTACTTTGTGATAAAAGTGTGATACTATTATCCATGGATTTCATTAATCATATGCACCCGTAGCTCAGGGGATAGAGCACCGCCCTCCGGAGGCGGGAGCGGCGGTTCGAATCCGCCCGGGTGTGTACCTTAAAAATGTGCAGGTATTTGGAGGAAGCCTATGAAGGAAGTCTTTAAGGGTTGTCTTGCAAAGCCTGGAAAACACGGGTACCGATTTATTTTGTTGTTTTTTATACTGGTGTTTTTTGTGGCAGAGGCAGCCGGAGTGAGATTGACTAAGGAAAAAGCACAGATGAGAGAGGTACACGAGATAAATGAAAAGAATATCAAAGTCAGGAATATTGGCTGTGATACGAAAGAATTGAACCCGCTTAGGAAAGACGAACATACAGAGATCAACAGAGTGATAGCGGAATATCTTGAAGGACTTACGAAGGATGAGTCTTTTGTGGAAAAGTATGACGGGCTTCATGTATATACAAAAGTCGGACAATACACAGGTACTTATGTTGCATTTGCAGAGTATCGTATGAAGATAAAGGATATATATACGGAGGTTCCCGGGCTGGTTACTTTGTATGTAAGGAAGGACAGAGAGAGCGGGAAGTGGCAGATAGATACAGAGGATCCTGAAGAACAGGATGAAGATTATATACAGGTGATAATGGGACATGCGGATGTTCAGGAACTTCTCGTGAACGTTGAAGATAAGTTTGAACTAGCAGTAAATTCTGACGCGCTTCTCAGAGAAGCATTAGCGGATCTTAAGGAGATGTACAGTGCGTACTCTGGTTAGAGGTATAAATATGGGATGGTGATATGAACCGGATCTTTGGAAAAGAGATCCGGTTTTTATACTTTCGTCAAAAAGTTATCACATTTTCAACACAATTATAAGATAAGATACATTACATAGGATTAAGAAACTAATCATAACAGCAGTTGATGAAGGGAGATACAGTATATGGATAACCAGTATAGTTATTACACACCGGAACAGGACGATATGAATTATCAGACGGAACGCAGAGGCAGGAGCGACAGGAAAAAAGATAAAAAAGTGCCGACAGTTATCAAGGTCATTGGTCTGGGAATAATCTTTGGAATTGTTGCAAGTGCTTCATTTCAGACAAGTAATATCATAGCAGGAAAATTTCTTAAGACTGCGCCTAAAGCAGCGGAGCAGAAAGCAGATTCTGTAGGAAGTACACAGCTTACAACAGGCTCCGGAAAAGCAGTAGCTTCTGATATTTCTGAAATAGCAAAGAATGCGATGCCATCGGTAGTGTCGATTACGAATATGAGTGTGAAGCAGGTACAGAGCTTTTTCGGAGGAATCCATGAGCAGGAGAGTGAGAGTGCAGGCTCGGGTATCATTATTGCGCAGAATGAGACAGAGCTCTTGATTCTGACTAATAACCATGTTGTGGAAGGAAATGACACACTGACTGTATCATTTATTGACGAAGAAAGCGTGACGGCCAATATTAAAGGGACGGATTCCGTACGCGACCTTGCGGTAATCGCGGTTCAGTTAAAAGATATTAAGGAGTCGACCAGGGATAAGATCGCAGTGGCGCAGATGGGTGATTCTACACAGCTTCAGGTAGGAGAGCAGGTGATCGCTATCGGTAATGCTCTGGGGTATGGACAGTCAGTGACGACCGGGATTGTGTCGGCAACTCAGAGGACGCTGGACGGATTCGACAGTGAACTGATTCAGACAGACGCAGCGATCAACCCCGGAAACAGCGGAGGAGCGCTTCTGAATGCTAACGGCGAGGTGATCGGGGTCAATACGATCAAAGTAGCCACGGATGTTGTGGAAGGTATGGGTTATGCGATTCCGATTTCCGATGCACAGGATGTCATTACGAATCTGATGAATCAGAAGACAAAGACAAAGGTGGCAGAGGGGATGCAGGGGTATCTTGGGATCCAGCCGGTGGATGTGTCCGAGGACAGCGCCCAGATGTACGGCATGCCGACCGGAGTCTATGTATCGGAAGTGGTTTCCGGAAGCGGGGCACAGGCGGCAGGCATTACAAAAGGATGTATCATTACAGCAATTGAAGGTACTCCGATCAATAGTACGGATGCTCTCAGAGAACAGCTTCAGTACTATAAGGCAGGGGAGACAATAAAGGTTACGGTACAAGTGCCGAAAAATAACGGCGAATACAAATCTAAAACTGTAGAAGTTAAACTGGGAAAGAATAGATAAAATCATACAAATGTTTGCTATTTTTATTCTCTTGTAGTATAATCTATAACAGATTATGAGACGAGGAGGCAGGAAGTACAAATGAAGTGTCCGATATGTGGCGAACAGTTGCGGCCGGGGAAAAAAGATCCGAATTATTTGTTGTGCTATAACTGTAAAAAGAAATACAAGGCTCCGCAGAGCAATACTCCCAAAAAGGAGGAAAAAACTGCAAAGAGCAGTGCTCCGAAGCAGAAAGCAAGACCTAAGAAAGCAAAGATACAGGAAGAGGATGACGATGATGAGCAGAGATATTCTAATCTTCCTCCGAAAAAAGTCCGGGATAAGCGTGAAGATGAGATGCGCAGAGCCTATGACGAGATGCTTGCAGTAGGTGACGGAAAGAGTAAAAAGAAAAAGACAAAGGATAAGGTGAGCACCAAAAAACGTCAGAGAGATTATGATTATGATGACGACGATGATTACTATGATGACGATGACTATTACGATGATGATGAGAAAGTGTCAAAAGCGCCGATCATCATTCTCGGGATCGCGATTATCGTAGTAGCTGCAGTAGTGGCGTATATGCTTTTCTTTAAAAATATGTAATATATAGATTTAACGGTTTTTTATGCAGGCCGGGGGACATCATGCTCCCGGCCTGTATTTCTCGGTAAATTTTTTCAGCAGGAATCCGAAACTTGATTTTGCTGTACTGGTAATTTATTTGCAGTTTGGATTCAGGTCAAATTCTGGGTTGACAGCGTAGAAATTCTTGCTGTCCAGGTGATTCTGGACAATCCTCAAAGATTCGCCGAATCTCTGATAGTGAACAACTTCCCGTTCTCTGAGGAATTTAATCGGGTCGCAGATTTCCGGGTCTTTTACAAGGCGCAGGATGTTGTCGTAGGTTGCATAATTCCAATGTTTTTAGCACCAAAGACGTTCAGAAATGAGCGTCTATTTTTTTACCCGAAATGAAAGGAGAATCATAACATTATGGAAAAAATCTTGAAACGGTTACTGACAGCGATTCTTGCTATAGTGACTGTATTTACCACTTTACCTGTCACACAAGGCACATGCCGCTGATTCCGTCTACACTCATTCAAACGGTCACGCAGGTACAGTTGTCAAGTGACAGACGGCGGCTCAAAAGAATCCACTTTTGAAGAGGGGTGGTTGAAAGCTGACGGAAAGACAGCTTATTGTATCCAACTGGGCGTGGCGTTCCAATCTGGAAATAAAATACGGAAGAACGCTACGGAACGTTTGAGCGAAGCGCAGATTAATAACGTGGTTCTGAATTTGGAATATGTCAAGAAACATACGAAAAATTATTCTGCTGAACAGGCTTACCGGTTGCCAATGCAAAGGCTTTTGCCAAAGAGAATAAAAACCGTTATGATTGCGGCGGCTATAGCTACACTGGCGAGGGGCAGGACTTAGGACAGTTCTGGGCGAATTTAACGGTAGGAAACGGGAACTTACAGAAAAAGCTCCACGAATACATGTATCACTAGCGGAAATGACTGTTATTCCCTCTCTGGTGCGACTTATGGGGTATATTCTGACAAAGGCTGTACAAAGTCTGCCGTTACTCTCACTACAGACGGAAACGGCAATACAAATACGGTGGAATTACGAGTCGGAACATATTATGTGAAAGAGACAAAAGCTCCAAAAGGATTCCGGCTTGATAAGACCGTCCATACC
>CATLEM010000107.1 GCA_949916155.1 uncultured Dorea sp. | reverse complement strand
ATGAGCCATCCGCTCACCAATGAACCGCTCCTGGAGCTGATGTTTGCCATCACGCTTCCTGCGCTGGGCTCGGCTGTCCTGTTCAATATCGGTTCATCCAGCGGCGGTACAGATGTTATTGCCATGATCATGAAAAAATATACCAGTGTGGATATCGGTAAAGCGCTTCTCCTCTCAGACGTACTGATCACCCTGTCCGGCTGTTTCGTGTTCGACGTCAAGAACGGACTGTATTCATTCCTCGGACTGGCGCTGCGCTCCTTCATGATCGACGGATTCATCGAAAGTCTGAACCTGTCGAAGTATTTTAATGTAGTGTGCACCTCGCCTCAGCCTATCTGCGATTTTATCAAAGAAAGCCTGCACCGTAGCGCCACGATCGTCAATGCAAAGGGTGCGTTTTCAGGAGATGACAAATACATTATCTTTACCGTTCTCAACCGAATGGAAGCTATACGGCTAAGAAACTTTATCAAGGAGAACTCTCCGGATGCCTTCCTTTTGATCTCCAACACAAGTGAGATCATCGGCAAAGGTTTCCACTCTATCTGACACAGATGTATGACTGTACTCAAAAAGGACCCGGCTCCCGGATACAAATCCCGGATGCCGGATCCTTTTCTTAATCCTCTTTATGCCTGCAGCAAATATCCCGATATGACACTGCATTATTCAACCCTGTATATTTTTAACCTACTACCAGGCCCTCTGCACGGATCACATCTACTACCTGATTGACATATTTCTCGCACAGTTCATCTGTCGCCGCCTCGACCATAACACGGATCACCGGCTCTGTACCGCTCTCTCTTACGAGGATACGTCCGTCGTCCCCGAGAGCTTCTGCAACATCATTGACCGCTTTGGTCACCTCTGCATTCTCACGGGCAGTCTTTTTATCCGCCACGCGCACATTCTTAAGAAGCTGCGGGTAGATCTTTACATCCTCAGAAAGCTTGGAAAGGCTCTGCTTCTTCTCCAGCATGACCTCCATGATCATCAGAGAAGTAAGGATTCCGTCCCCTGTTGTAGCATGTTTGCTAAATATAATATGCCCGGACTGCTCTCCGCCGAGAGAAAAATTATTGCGCACCATATTCTCATACACATACTTATCACCGACAGCAGTCTTCTCATATTTCAGGCCAATCTTATCGCATGCCTTATAAAGTCCAAGATTGGACATGATCGTTGTAACGATCGTATCTCCGTTAAGCCGGCCGTTTTCTTTCAGGTATTTGCCGCAGATATACAGAACCAGATCGCCGTCTACAACATCTCCGTTCTCATCCACAGCAATACAGCGATCTGCGTCACCGTCATAAGCAAATCCTACGTCAAGCTTCTTCTCTTTTACATAGTTCTGCAAAACCTCAATATGCGTAGAACCGCAGTTTGTATTGATATTCGTTCCGTCAGGTTCGCAGTTGATCACATATGTCTTCGCGCCCAGTGCGTCATATACTGCTTTTGCAATAGTAAACGCGCTTCCGTTTGAACAGTCCAGCCCCACCTTCATATCCTCGAAAGAACGGGTCGCAAGTGAGATCAGATAACCGATATAACGGTTTCTGCCTGCCACATAATCTATCGTCCGCCCGATCTTCTCCTTCTTTGCAAGCGGGATCTCCGGAATCCTGCCGTCAATATATTCCTCGATCTTTTCCTCAACCTCTGCCTCCATCTTATGCCCCTTGCCATTGATCACCTTGATCCCGTTATCATAATACGGATTATGGCTTGCAGAGATCATGATACCGCAGTCAAAATTCTCCGTTCTCGTCACATAGGAAACACTAGGAGTCGTCGTGACATGGAGAAGGTATGCATTAGCACCTGACGCAGTAAGTCCTGCCGCCAGCGCATACTCGAACATATAGCTGCTTCTTCTCGTATCCTTGCCGATCACTACTCTCGCTTTATGTTCCCGTCCGTAGTACCATCCAAGATACCTTCCCACCTTAAAGGCATGCTCTACTGTCAGTACTTCATTCGCCTCTCCTCTGAATCCATCTGTTCCAAAATATTTACCCATAATACTTCTCCTTAAATATCGTTTGTCATATCTGCTGGTTTTCTTGCACAATCAAAATTGCACCACACTATTATATTCTCTTTTTCCCCAAGATACAACCCTGTTATGAATAAATCTTAATCAGCATATTTCTTAATGATGGAACAGACGAAGTCCGGTAAAGCTCATCACCATTCCGTATTTATTGCAGGCTGCGATGACATGATCATCTCTTACAGAGCCGCCCGGCTGCGCTACATATTTCACGCCGCTTTTGTGAGCGCGCTCGATATTGTCGCCAAACGGGAAGAAGGCGTCTGAGCCGAGTGCGACATTCTCCATCTTATCCAGCCACTCTCTCTTCGCCTCTCTGGTGAACACTTCCGGCTTCTCCTTAAAGATATTCTCCCATGCACCGTCTGCGAGTACGTCCATATAATCCTCACCGATATAAAGGTCGATGGCATTGTCCCGGTCCGCCCTGCGGATGCCGTCCACAAAGGGAAGGTTCATCACCTGCGGGGACTGTCTGAGCCACCAGTTGTCCGCCTTTGTGCCGGCAAGACGTGTACAGTGGATCCGTGACTGCTGCCCTGCGCCGATGCCGATAGCCTGACCGTCCTTTACATAGCACACAGAGTTAGACTGGGTATACTTCAGCGTGATCATAGAGATGGCCAGATCAATCTTTGCCTGATCAGTGAGTTCTTTATTGTCAGTCACAATATTCGCGAAAAATTCATCGTCAATCTTTAATTCATTTCTTCCCTGCTCAAAGGTGATGCCGAACACATCTTTGTGCTCTAACGGCTCCGGCACGTAGTCCGCATCGATCTGGATCACATTATAATTGCCGTTTTTCTTCGCTTTCAGGATCCCGAGCGCCTCGTCAGTGTAACCCGGGGCGATCACGCCGTCGGATACTTCTCTCTTGATCAGCCTCGCCGTGTCCGCATCACAGACATCGGAAAGTGAGATAAAATCTCCAAAGGAAGACATCCTGTCCGCGCCTCTCGCTCTTGCGTAAGCACAGGCAAGGGGAGAAAGTTCTCCAAGATCGTCCACCCAGTAGATCTTTGCCAGTGTATCGGTAAGCGGAAGCCCTACTGCCGCGCCTGCCGGCGATACGTGTTTGAATGAAGTTGCCGCAGGAAGTCCTGATGCCTTTTTAAGCTCACTGACTAACTGCCAGCCGTTAAAGGCATCCAGAAAATTAATATATCCCGGTTTTCCATTCAAAACCGTGATCGGAAGATCACCGCCGTCTGCCATATAGATCCTTGATGGTTTCTGGTTAGGATTGCATCCATACTTTAATTCTAATTCTTTCATCAATATTCCTCCTTGTTTCTATTGATTCTTATTCACGATCCTCGTCTCATATCTTCCGGTTGCGATGTCAATATAGCGCACAAACAGGGATACTTTATTATCCTCGTTAAGACTGTTCCACAAAATGTCAGTAAATGCATCCATGTCATCCGGTATCCCGATAAGCTTAGGCTCACCCTCAAAACTTGGCAGCGGATTGCCGTCGCACTGATAAGTATGGATAAAATGTCCCTCTCCCGCAGCAGGATTCTCATAGGCAAATGTATACCGGCTGCAGCTTTCCGGATTTCCGTTATTGCTCTTTAAGATAGACATAGCATAATTGTATTTTCCATTCTCGATATGCATGATCCCGGAGATGCGCGGCGTATAGTTGGGGCCGTCCGGCTCAAACTCACGGCTCCTTAAGCACTGTTCAAAAGTGAGCTGCTTATCCATCCCCTCATAGATCGTATCTGTCTGATCTCCATTGGTCACGATAGTCTTATTCCCAAGAACACGGACCGGTGCATAGATGATAAGGCTTGGATCCTCAAGCTTCGACTCGTCAAATGCCTGGGTACGGATACCCTCGCCCTCCTCTGCAAAGATACGGTTGCGGCTGTTTGCGCTCCTTCCCATGATAAAATATGCGGTCACTGCCTTTAATCCGTCTGCGCTCCTGCCGATAATGATTCCGCGACCGGGATAAGCGTTACCCTGCAATTCTTTTTCAATTGAAAACATTTCCATGAATACATCTCCTTCCTCTTTCTTTTGTTTAAATTGTTCTTCTATTATATATAAAACATGTGGATTTTTCCAGTGATATTTACGAGCTTTGAAAATATGTTACAAAATTATTAAAATACATTTGCTTTTTCGTATATTTTTCCTCTTGAAGCGGACAACCTAAAAGAATAAAATAAGTATCAGATTTTTACAGAGAGGTATCTGACATGCAAAGTTCATGCACAACGGCAACAAAAACACGCGATTATCTATTCGACAATTATAAAGTCCTCCTGATCCTGCTCGTAGTCATGGGACATTTTATTGAGCCGTGCTACAGGCATAATGATCTTCTTTTCACGCTGAAATGGCTTATCGTGTCTTTTCATATGCCGGCATTTATTTTTATTTCCGGCTATTTTTCCAAACGGGAACTGCCGTTTGCGGTCATTATCCGAAAGCTTCTTGTTCCCTATATTGTATATGAATTTGTATATTATTTTTTCTATATCTTTATCCTTCACAAAGAGACAACCCTCTGTCTGCAGCGTCCAATGTTCTCGCTGTGGTATCTGCTGGCTCTCTTTGTATGGCGCATGGTAACTCCCTATGTGAAAAGATGCCCTCACAGCATGCTGGCTGCTGCCACTTTAGGGCTTTTTATCGGTTTCTCTGATATGCCGGATAATTACTTGAGTCTGCCAAGAATACTCTATTTTTATCCGTTCTTTTTAGCAGGAATAAAGTTTGACCGCAGCATCCTCACAAAACTCCGCAGCAAATATATTCCGGTGATCTCTGCAGCAGGGATCGCGGCATTAACCGCATTTTTTGCTTTCGCTCCAATTTGCCGGACATACTCTGTCAAAATATTCTACGGAAGATATAATTATGATTTTCTCGGACAGGATGGCTTTGAAGGCGTGCTTTGCCGCGTCATCTGCTACATCATCGGATTTGCCATGACCTTTGCAGTGATGATGCTCATTCCCGAAAAACAGGTATGCTTCTCTTATATCGGAACGCGGACTATGGCTGTCTATCTCTTCCACGGGCTCAGCTACTCTTATCTTAAGGAGTGTACAACCATATTGAATGATATCACCGCTATCCTGCCGTCATTGGCGCTGCTTGGATGCTGTATCCTGCTTACGGCTGCTTTCTCCATACCGCAGCTTACTGTATTTACAAATAAAGTTGCCGACCTAAGACTTCCCCTGAACATTGCGGGAAGAAAGCTTTCTATACCTCTTCCCCGTGCCTCACGATCCGTCTGACACATTCCCGCCGGATCTCCCAGATATTCCCGCATACCCCGGATTCCTCAAGGCTTCCGATCTCAAACACCCGTTTCCAGCTGTCTTTTATCCGCCGTATCTCATCGGGATAAAAGCCTTTATAACGTCCTTCAAAAAACTCAAACCCGTTGGTCACGCCGATATCCTTTAAATGCTGCTTATATGCGGCCGCATCTCTCTCGTCCTTTGGAAGATATATCCGGTTCAGCACATAATCCCACTTAAGGTCACTGAAGTAGATCACTTCCTTTTCCGGCACTGACAGTTCATATACAACTGTTCCCGGAATAGGCGGCAGACAATCTTCCCTCCGGATAGCACACCAGATCGGCGCTTTTACATCATCTGGCTTTGGCACCATCTTTTCAGCTATCCGTGTAAACCAGTCATAGCTGTCCAAAAAAAGCGGCGCAATATCCCCGAAATGCAGTTCTACATATCTCCTTACATTGATGACTCTGTCATCACGCTCAAGCTGGTACAGTGTTTTCTCATTCTGCCTTGTATATAATCTGACCATTTTCTCCGACATACCCTTCGTCCTCCGCACCATACAAATGATCTATTCCTTCTGTCTGATAATCCCCAGATACAAAAAAACAGGATATAGATAACTTGCCCCAAAAGTTCCAAGCTTTTTCGGACCGGTAACCACTCCGTCAAGTTCTTTAGCCTTATACAGAGCCATTCCGACCGTTGCCTTTGTAATGCTTTTTTCTTTTCGGCTCACAAACATCTCATTGCCCTTTATCACATAGGTAAACTCGAGATTCTTAAGCGTATAGAAAGGGAAATCCTCATACAGCTCCATAGCCTCCCACAGCCGGTCTATCGTAGGGTCTTTTTTCAGCCAGTCTGTAATTTTCTTTCTGCTGTCTGTCTGCATGGGATTCCTCCTGCTTTATTTCGCCTTAAATTTTCTTTCATTATATACTATCTCTTCAGTAATTGCTACTTTTACTTTATCCATATACTAAAGAAGAATAAGAGAACCTTGAAGGTTGAGCCCTCAAGGTTCCCGATCTGGTTCATCTCTATTGACTTGTCCTACTTATCAGCAATAGCCGCCTGTGCTGCCGCCAATCTCGCAATCGGTACTCTGAACGGTGAGCAGGATACATAATCCAGGCCGATCTTATGGCAGAACTCTACGGAAGACGGATCTCCGCCATGCTCGCCGCAGATACCGATGTGAAGCTTCTCATTCACCGGCTTGCCAAGCTTGATCGCCATCTCCATCAGCTTGCCAACGCCTGTCTGGTCAAGCTTCGCGAACGGATCGTTCTCAAAGATCTTAGCGTCATAGTAAGCCTCAAGGAACTTACCGGCATCATCACGGGAGAAGCCGTATGTCATCTGCGTCAGGTCGTTCGTGCCGAAGCAGAAGAAATCAGCCTCTTTTGCAATCTCGTCTGCGGTAAGAGCCGCTCTCGGAATCTCAATCATCGTACCAACTTCGTACTCAAGGCCGCTCCCTGCTGCCTTGATTTCAGCATCTGCTGTCTCAACGACAACTTTCTTCACATATTTAAGCTCTTTGATATCGCCAATAAGCGGAATCATAATCTCTGGCTTTACTTTCCAGTCAGCGTGAGCCTTCTGTACGTTGATAGCCGCGCGGATAACCGCTGCTGTCTGCATCTTCGCAATCTCTGGATAGGTAACTGCAAGACGGCATCCTCTGTGGCCCATCATCGGGTTGAACTCGTGGAGGCTGTCGATCAGCGTCTTAATATCCTCTACAGATTTGCCCTGTGCTGCCGCAAGTTTCTCAATATCCTCTTCCTCTGTCGGAACAAACTCGTGAAGCGGCGGGTCAAGGAAACGAATCGTAACCGGATTGCCCTCAAGAGCCTCGTAAAGCGCCTCGAAGTCTCCCTGCTGATACGGCAGGATCTTCTCAAGAGCTGCTTCTCTCTCCTCAACGGTATCTGCACAGATCATCTCGCGGAATGCGGCAATCCTGTCCTCCTCAAAGAACATGTGCTCTGTACGGCAAAGGCCGATACCCTCTGCGCCGAGCTCGCGCGCTTTCTTCGCGTCTGCCGGTGTGTCCGCGTTTGTACGAACCTTAAGTGTACGATATTTGTCCGCCCACGCCATAATCCGTCCGAACTCGCCGGCAATCTGAGCGTCAACGGTAGGAATGATACCGTCATAAATATTACCTGTCGTACCATCGATGGAAATCGCGTCTCCCTCGTGGAACTCTTTTCCTGCAAGCGTGAACTTCTTATTCTCCTCATCCATGGCGATGTCTCCGCATCCGGATACACAGCATGTACCCATACCGCGCGCAACAACGGCTGCGTGAGAGGTCATACCGCCGCGGACAGTCAGGATACCCTGTGAGGACTTCATACCGGTGATATCCTCCGGTGATGTCTCCAGACGTACAAGGACAACCTTCTCACCTCTTGCTGCCCACTCTACCGCATCCTCTGCCGTAAATACAACTTTACCGCAGGCTGCTCCCGGTGACGCACCAAGGCCTTTGCCCATCGGGGTAGCTGCCTTAAGCGCTGCCGCGTCAAACTGCGGATGAAGAAGGGTGTCAAGGTTACGCGGATCGATCATCGCAACTGCCTCTTCCTCAGTCCTCATGCCCTCGTCAACAAGGTCGCACGCGATCTTAAGCGCTGCCTGAGCTGTTCTCTTACCATTACGTGTCTGTAACATATAAAGCTTTCCGTGCTCTACGGTAAACTCCATATCCTGCATATCTCTATAGTGATTCTCAAGAGTCTCGCAAACCTGCTTAAACTGAACAAATGCCTCCGGGAACTTCTGCTCCATCTCGGAAATGTGCATCGGTGTGCGGACACCTGCAACAACGTCCTCGCCCTGCGCGTTAGTCAGGAATTCTCCGAACAGGCCGTTCTCGCCGGTCGCCGGGTCACGGGTAAATGCAACGCCAGTACCGCAGTCGTCGCCCATGTTGCCAAATGCCATAGACTGTACGTTTACAGCGGTTCCCCAGGAATACGGGATATCGTTGTCACGACGGTATACATTGGCACGGGGGTTGTCCCAGGAACGGAATACTGCCTTAATAGCGCCCATAAGCTGTTCTTTCGGGTCAGACGGGAAATCCTGTCCAATCTTCTCTTTATACTCTGCCTTAAACTGTCCTGCAAGCGCCTTTAAGTCATCTGCGGTAAGCTCAACATCCTGCTTAACGCCCTTCTCTTCTTTCATCTTGTCGATCAGCTCTTCAAAATACTTCTTGCCGACTTCCATAACTACGTCGGAATACATCTGGATAAATCTTCTGTAGCAGTCCCAAGCCCAGCGCGGGTTGCCGGACTTCTCCGCCAGTACCTCTACAACGTCCTCATTCAGGCCAAGGTTAAGGATCGTATCCATCATACCCGGCATGGATGCCCTCGCACCGGAACGTACAGATACAAGAAGCGGATTCTCTTTATCGCCGAATTTCTTCTCAGTAATAGCCTCCATCTTTGTAACGGCTTCCATGATCTGTTCCATAATCTCGTCATTGATCGATCTTCCGTCCTCGTAGTACTGTGTGCAGGCCTCGGTTGTGATCGTAAAGCCCTGCGGTACCGGAAGACCCAAGCTTGTCATCTCAGCAAGGTTCGCGCCTTTACCACCAAGAAGATTCCTCATGGTTGCGTTACCTTCTGAAAACATGTAAACCCATTTTGCCATTGTCATGACCTCCTA
>CATLEM010000106.1 GCA_949916155.1 uncultured Dorea sp. | reverse complement strand
GGAGTCTGTCGTCAAAACAGTTTCCCGTTTTTTGATAATCCTGGATCAGATAATTGAAAGAAGCTTTAACATATGGTAAAATTTTTTCAAAAAGAGAAATCATGTTATGGAGGAATTGAGATGAGATTTCTGGTTAACCAAAAACTTGCTACGCGTATTAGCATTATTACTACTGTGATCACTCTGGCGGGAATGCTGTTATTGTGGCTGACGGTATCCTGGAATGCATCTTCTGTGGTTAAAAGCGATATTACGAACCAGATGACAGATGCCGTGGAATCCAGGGCATCGATCATCAATGACTATGTGGCTTCGGCCGAGGAGTATATGACGGCCTTTGCACTGAGCAGCGAGGTACATGAGCTTCTTAAGAACCCGGAAGATGCAGAGCTGACTAGACAGGCGCAGAAATATACCGAAGATTTCGCGGCAGTAAAGGGGATTTTTGAGGGGCTGTATATCGCCACGCCGGAGACCCATGTGCTGACCCATACCTCTGAGGGGGCGATCGGGATGACTACGCGGACAGGGGACTCCCTTGCCGAGTTTCAGGATACGATCCTGTCTAACCCTAAGCTTACCAATCTGGGGATCATGGAGTCTCCCGGAACGGGAAGCATGATCCTTTCCATGTACTATCCGATTTTTGAAGGAGATGCATGCATCGGCTATGTAGGAGCCGGGGTTTTCGCCAGCCATCTGATGGATGCGCTTCTGGATCTGGGTATCGAAGGCCTGCCTGACAGCGAATATGTATTTTTAAATGTGGATACCGGAGTCTATCTGTACCATCCCAACGAGGAGCTTTTGAATACAGAGACAAAGGACAGCGGATACCTTGAGATCATAAGCAGGATACAAAAGAACCAGAGCACAGACGCGGATACTTATTCTTACAAAGACGAAAACGGCGAAAAGCAGCTCACGGTTTACAAATATTTAAAAGACCGGGGATGGGTATTTATGGTCCGGGACAGCTGGGAAGAAGTATACCGGACAGTATCTGAAGTAAAGATCATCGTCGGGATCCTGTGTGCGGCGGTGGCCGCAGCCGTGATCCTTGTCTCTCTTTTGATCCTCAGACGCGTAGGCAGAGAACTTATGGTCATGGAAAATGCCATCGGATACCTGGGAGATTTGGATCTCCAGGCTGACAGGGAATTGGAGCCGTTTTACGGAAGGACGGACGAGATCGGCATGATCGCTCAGACGATCCATCACGTCTGCGGATGCCTGCGCAAGACTATCGATGATGTGGGGCGGATCCTGGGGGAGATGGCAAAAGGCAATTTTTCCGTCGATGTGGCGAAGAATGAAGATTACTATATCGGTGATTTTAAGGTGCTGAAAGAAAGCCTTCTGACGATCCAGAGGAACCTCACCCATGTACTGCGGGATATTTCCCGGATCGCAAACCAGGTGGATACAAGCGCGGATCAGATGTCCGCGGAGGCGCAGACTTTATCCCAGGGAACACTAGAGCAGACCATCTCCATCGACGGGCTTGTCTCGAATGTATCTTCGATCACCTCGCAGGTACAAAGCAGTGCAGTCCGCTGCGGCGATGCCAGTGAACTGGTGGATAAAGCTACCGGATACGCAGAATCCGCCGACGATAAGATGAATCAGCTTACGGAGGCCACAGGGAATATCGACCGGTCATCTACGCAGATCGGCGGTATCATAAAAACCATCGAGGACATCGCTTTCCAGACGAATATCCTGTCGCTGAATGCCTCTATCGAGGCGGCACGTGCCGGCACTGCGGGGAAAGGTTTTTCTGTGGTGGCTGAAGAAGTACGTAATCTTGCGGAGAGGTCTGCGCAGGCGGCCAAGGATACAGGGACACTGATCGGACGTTCCATTCAGGATGTGAAGACAGGGACGCAGTCCACCAGCGACGCAGTAGCTGCAATGCAGGTTATTAGCGACTGTATCCTGTCGATCAAGAAGCTGATGGATGAGATCGCTTCCACCAGCGTCCAGCAGTCAGAGATGATCGCTTCCGTGGAAAAGGGAATCAAGGAAATCTCCAGGGTCGTGCAGATGAACTCTTCTGCGGCGGAAAAGAGCGCTGCTGTTTCCAAAGAACTGTCTGGCCAGGCGAAGACGCTGAACGGTCTGCTGGGACAGTTCCGCATAGAATAAAGTCCTTTGGAAAAATTGTGATATTTATCTGTCATTTATGATATTTTAATAACGTATCGTCCAATTACTTGATATTTTTTGACAAATACATTAGAATAGACTGTAGCATCAATAATAGGAGGAAATAAAATGTACAAGATATTAAAAGCAGAAAAACTGGCTGCTAACATTTATCTTATGGAAGTCTGCGCTCCCCGCGTGGCAAAGCACTGTGAGCCGGGGCAGTTTGTCATCGTCAAGATGGATGAGAAGGGCGAGAGGATCCCGCTTACCATTTGTGACTACGACAGGGAGGCCGGGATCGTGACTATCGTGTTCCAGCCTGTGGGGGCATCTACCACGAAGATGACGAATTTAAAGGCGGGAGACGCGTTCCGCGATTTCACCGGTCCTCTGGGACGCCCGTCCGAATTTGTGGAGGAGGATGTGGAAGAACTAGGGAAGAAGAAATTCCTCTTCGTAGCCGGCGGCGTTGGGGCAGCGCCGGTCTATCCGCAGGTGAAGTGGCTCAAAGAGCACGGCATCGATGTGGACGTTATCGTTGGTTCCAAGACGAAAGACCTTCTTATCCTGGAAAAAGAGATGGAGGCTGTCGCGGGAAATTACTATCCGTGTACGGACGACGGTACATATGGGCATGCAGGCATGGTTACCACCATGGTTGACGAGCTGGTGGAAAAAGGCAACAAGTATGATGTCTGCGTAGCCATCGGCCCGATGATCATGATGAAGTTTACGTGTCTTACCACGAAGAAATACGACATTCCCACCATCGTCAGTATGAACCCGATCATGGTTGACGGCACGGGTATGTGCGGCGCCTGCCGTGTGATCGTAGGCGGCGAGGTGAAGTTCGCATGCGTGGACGGTCCTGAGTTTGACGGTCATCTGGTTGACTTTGACAATGCGATGAAGAGACAGCAGATGTACAAGACCCAGGAGGGCCGTGCGATGCTGAAATTACAGGAAGGCGACACCCATCACGGTGGCTGTGGCAATTGCGGAGGTGAGAACTAATGGCTGATGTATTAAAGAGAGTGCCTGTCAGAGAGCAGGACGCGAAGGAAAGAGCGACAAACTTCGAGGAGGTTTGCTACGGCTATAATAAAGAAGAGGCTATGGAAGAGGCTGCGCGCTGCATTAACTGTAAAAATGCGAAGTGTATCACCGGCTGCCCGGTTGCCATCAATATCCCCGGCTTTATCGCACAGGTAAAGGAGGGCAATATCGAGGAGGCGTACAAGGTGATCGGCGAGTCCTCCGCGCTTCCGGCGATCTGCGGGCGTGTCTGTCCCCAGGAGTCCCAGTGCGAGTGCAAATGTATCCGCGGCATCAAGGGCGACCCGGTATCCATCGGAAAGCTGGAGCGGTTCGTTGCGGATTACGCTCTTGAGCATGACATCAAGCCTGCGAAGGCAGACAGGACCAACGGCCACAAGGTAGCGGTCATCGGTTCCGGCCCGTCCGGGCTTACCTGCGCCGGCGACCTGGCTAAGCTTGGCTATGAGGTGACGGTGTTTGAGGCGCTCCATGAGCTTGGCGGCGTGCTTGTTTACGGAATCCCGGAATTCCGTCTTCCGAAAGAGAAAGTCGTTAAGAAAGAGATTGAAAAGGTAAAAGAGCTTGGCGTTAAGTTCGAGACCAATGTTGTCATCGGAAAATCCACCACCATCGACCAGTTGATGGAAGAAGAGAACTTTGAGGCTGTATTCATCGGCTCCGGCGCCGGACTTCCGATGTTCATGGGTATCCCGGGAGAGACGGCCAACGGCGTGTTCTCCGCCAATGAGTACCTGACCAGGAGCAACCTGATGAAAGCCTTTGACGACAATTACGATACACCGATCGCGGCAGGAAAGAAAGTTGCGGTCGTTGGCGGCGGCAACGTTGCCATGGACGCGGCAAGGACGGCTCTCCGTCTCGGCGCAGAGGTACATATCGTATACCGCAGAAGCGAGGCAGAGCTTCCGGCCAGAGTGGAAGAGGTTCACCACGCGAAGGAAGAGGGAGTGATCTTTGACCTCCTCACCAACCCGAAGGAGATACATGTGGATGAGAACGGCTGGGTGAAGGGCATGACCGTGATCAAGATGGAACTCGGCGAGCCGGATGCGTCCGGAAGAAGACGCCCGGTAGAGATCCCGGGTTCTGAGTATGAGATTGAGCTTGATACGGTGATCATGTCTCTCGGAACTTCCCCGAATCCGCTGATCGCGTCTACGACAAAGGGTCTTGAGACAAACCGCCGGAGATGTATCGTGGCCGAGGAAGAGAACGGACAGACCTCCAAGGCGGCTGTATTCGCAGGCGGCGACGCAGTTACCGGCGCGGCGACGGTTATCCTGGCTATGGGCGCAGGAAAGGCCGGCGCGAAGGGAATCCATGAGTTACTGAGTAAGAAGTAAATGTGCAGATAAAGTGTAATTAAAGAAATGCTGCGGGCATGAGCCGGGCAGCATTTCTTTTATGCAGTGAGGGTAGATTTTGAAACACTATAAAAATGAATTATCTATAATTGAGGAGGAAAGTCGTCATGAATAGCATAGCAATGATTTTCAAAGAGCGATTAATACAAAATTATCTGTCAAAATTTTCAAGAGATGATGTGACTTGTTTTGAACAGAAATGGAATCTTCTTTAGATGATATAATTTTTTCTATTTATCGAATACCACAGAATGGCAAGGGTGTAAGAACTACTGTACAAACTGTCCAAAGGGTTCATAATATATATAAAAATATGAATGAAGCGTTTTGGGAAACGCAGGAAAAGAACAACCCTCAATAAACTGAGGATTTATCATTTAAAAGTAACTGAGGCAGTAAAGTTCTTCTGCAGGATATTTAAGCTAACTGTCTGGATTGCAGTAAAGATAATCCCGTACAGTACGGATAACACCCCAAAAACAGCGCACCCTGACAGGAGTACGGCAGCATTGATCAGCCCCATGGTATAGGCAATGTTGACTTTCGGGTTCTTCTTATTCAAGATCAGCGCGATGATGTCAAAGCTTATGGCCGTGGACTTCGCGCAGATACACAGGGAATAACCGGTTCCTACCAGGACGCCTGCCAGCGCAGTGCAGACAGGCAGCGGCAGGGCAAGGGACAGGTCAAGGCTGTGGAAAAAGGTAAACATGGAAAGATAACAGGCACAGCTTAAAACACTCCCCATAAAGAACTCTTTCCCAAGAAAGATCAGGCAGATAAGGAGCAGGGATAAAGTCAAAAGGTTGACGAATACAGACAGGTTCATCTGAAAGACCTGTCCTAAAACCATAGAAAAACTTGTGACGCCGCCGTTGATGATCTCACGGGGTACGGTGATAAATGCATATGCTCCGGTGATCAGGAGATTTCCCAGGATGATTATTAAGATACGTTTCATATCTGTCTCCTCGCGCTTAAAGATCGTGTCGGTTCATATTAAACGTAAGCCTTAAGTGTTTCCGGCACATATGTATGATAGGACAGAAAAAGAGAAAAGTCAACAAACAAAAAGAAAGCGAGAAAGGAATCCGTTGTGAAGATCACTGTTATCAGCGTAGGAAAATTAAAGGAAAAATATTTGAAAGACGCCATCGCCGAGTATGCAAAACGGCTCGGCAAATACTGTAAGCTGGAGCTTTTGGAGGTAGCGGACGAGAAAACCTCTGAGAACGCAGGAAGTGCCGCAGAAGAGGCCGTCCGGGCGAAAGAGGGGGAGCGGATCCTGAAGCTTATGCGGGACGACGCTTATATCATCACCCTGGAGATAGACGGCGCACAGCTTTCTTCGGAAAAGTTGGCAGAAAAGATCGAGAGCCTCGGCGTCGGGGGGAAAAGCCGCATTATCTTTATCATCGGCGGCTCCATCGGTCTTGGCAGAGAGGTGAGGAAGAAGTCAGACTTTGCGCTGAGCTTTTCAAAGATGACCTTTCCCCACCAGCTTATGCGGGTGATCCTCTTAGAACAGATCTACCGGAGTTTTAGGATCATAAATGGAGAACCGTATCATAAGTAGTACCAATCTGTGATAAAATGTAGTATAATGTCAGCAGGAACAAACAGAGCTTATGAGGAGGATATGAGATGATAATGAGTACAATTTTAAACATGGCAGAGGTGTTGATTCCAGTTGCAGTAATAGTTTTTCTCTTAATCATTATTCTGGTCACAGGATATGTAAAAGCTTCGCCCGACACGGCTTACATAATTTCGGGCCTGCGCAAGCAGCCGAAAGTGCTGATCGGAAAGGCGGGGATTAAGATTCCGTTTCTGGAGAAAAAGGATGAGCTGAATCTTCAGCTGATTCCTATAGATGTGAAGACTTCCAGCGCGGTGCCGACGGCAGATTATATTAATATCCGGGTAGATGCTGCGGTAAATGTAAAGATCAGTGATTCTACCGACCGGCTGGCTCTTGCGGCACAGAACTTTCTCAATAAGCCTGTAGAGTATATCGCGCAGGTTTCCAGAGAAGTGCTGGAAGGTAATATGCGTGAGATCGTAGGAAAGATGAATCTTGAGGAGATGGTTTCCGACCGTCAGAAATTTGCCAATCTGGTCAAGGAAAACGCTGAGCCGGACCTTGCAGCGATGGGGCTGGATATCGTAAGCTTTAATGTCCAGAATTTTGTGGACGGTAACGGAGTTATCGAAAACCTGGGTGTCGACAATATCGTCAAGATTCAGAAAAATGCGGCGATTTCAAGAGCTGAGAGCGAAAAAGAGATCGCGAGGGCACAGGCAATTGCGAAAAAGGAGGCCAATGACGCACAGGTCAGCTCTGAGCTGGAGATAGCCAACGCCAAGGCAAGGGCACAGAAGGAAAAAGCAGTAGTCCAGGCGGAGGCGACAAGGGAGTCAAAGGAGGCAGAGATCAGCGCGGCTACATTGATCGCACAGCGCGAGAATGAATTGGAGATCCGCAAGGCAGAGCTTCAGAAAGATGCCGACACCAAAAAGGCGATCGCCGATGCCGCCTACCAGATACAAAAAGAAACAGAGCGTAAGACTGTGGAGATCACAACTGCCGATGCAAACCTTGCCCGGCAGGAAAAGGCGATCGTATTGAAAGAAAAAGAAGTAGAGCTTACTGAGCGGAGCCTGGAAGCGACAGTACGCAAACAGGCAGATGCAGAGAAGTACGCAAAACAGCAGGAGTCAGACGCGAGGCTTTATGAGGTGCAGAGAAAATCCGAGGCCCAGCTCTTTGAACGGCAGAAGAATGCAGAGGCGGACAAATTTGAGCGCGAAAAAGAAGCAGAGGCATTAAAGGCGACCGCAGAGGCAGAAAAATACGCGATGGAACAGCAGGCGGAAGGAATAAGAAGCAAAGGTCTTGCAGAGGCGGAGGCAATCAAGGCGAAAGCTCTCGCGGAAGCGGAAGGTATCGAAAAGAAAGCCGAGGCGATGAAGCAGATGGGCGAGGCGGCCATTCTGGAGATGTATTTCAAAGCGATGCCGGAAATTGCGCGCAATATTGCCGAACCTCTTGCGAAGGTGGATAAGATCACTATGTACGGAGACGGCAATTCCTCTAAGCTTGTAAAGGATATCGTAGGAACGCTCACGCAAGTGTCAGACGGACTTAAAGAATCCACGGGTGTAGACCTGCAATCTGTGCTTTCCGGTTTCCTAGGCATGAAGATGGTAAATGATATTCAGAGTGCGAAAGATGCAAAAGAAACAAAAGACAGGGAAAGCACGAAGGATGCAGAAATGATGGAAAAGGAAGCCGAATAGATATTTCCTGGCAGATATTGGGGAAGCGGTGGGATATGATGAAAAAGCGGAATGAGATATTAAGAAGAGCGGCTGCGCTTGTGACAGCGGCAGTGATGCTTACAGGGAGCGCCGGAGATTACGCAGCGCTTTCCGTACAGGCTGAGGAGACTTCCGTTACTGAGAGAAGTGTGACAGAAGAGAAGGTATTTGCATTAGAAGAACTTCCTGACAGTAATGAACTGCTGGCGGGATATATAGATCAGTTGTTTTACGGCGATACGGGAAGAACGGTGTCTGAACTCGGAATCGTCGGGGATAAAAAGCTGACGGATCCGAATGAAAAAAAGATGTATAGAGAGCTCAAAGCTTCGATAGAGGACATCGCAGACGGCAGCAGAACTTCTTCGGTTATCTCAGTAAGCGGCCTGAGTATAGAAGTATCTGAGTGGGAGAGATCAGTCAAAAAGGTACTGTCTTATCTGCTGATGGACTGTCCTTACAGTCTGTACTGGTTTGACAAGAATTCAGCGGTAGTAAATGCCAAGGGGTCCGGCACTACAGTCCGGATCACGACGTTTTCCTTTACCGTTGCAGGTGAATATCAGGGCGGGGGCAGATATGTGACGAACACATCAAAGATGGCGGCAGCAAAGCATGCGGTGTCCTATGCTAAGGAAATCGCAGCAAAGCATGCCGCGGAGCCTGACCGGGAGAAGCTTACCAGTTACTGCCGGGAAATATGCAGCCTGGTATCCTATAATACAAGTGCGGCAAACGGCGGTACAGCGTACGGCAATCCATGGCAGATCATCTGGGTGTTTGACCGGGATCCGTCTACGAATGTGGTATGTGAGGGATATTCCAAGGCTTTTCAGTATTTGTGCGACCTGTCATCCTTTGAAGGCAATACCGTGTGCTACACTGCCACAGGTGTCATGGGTGACGGCAGGAAGTCAGGAAACCATATGTGGAACATCGTGACATTGAACGGGGCAAATTACCTGGTGGATGTGACAAATTGCGATTCGGGCGGGGCTGGATCGGATGATGTTTTCGGGCTGCTGGAACGGGTGGAGCTCCTGATGGAGTATGGGTGCCTGCCTTATGTGATGCGGTTTGAGCGGTACAGGGAGAGCCCGTTACGGGGGATGTATGTCACCATTGCGAGATGGGCGAACCAGCCGGGGCTTTTTTGCA
>CATLEM010000105.1 GCA_949916155.1 uncultured Dorea sp. | reverse complement strand
GCGAGTCCTTGAGCGCCTTATCGTAATTCTGCTGCTTTTGGACGACAAACGAGGAGTAATTACCGCTATAGCGCGTGCTTTCGCCGTATTCGATTTCATAAACGACGTTTACGATTTTATCCAAAAACATTCTGTCGTGCGAAACAATGACGCACGCGTTTTTATAATCGGAAAGATAGTTTTCCAGCCACTCTATAGCCTGCAAATCGAGGTGGTTTGTAGGCTCGTCGAGAAGCAGAACGTCGGGCTTGGACAGAAGCAGCTTTATAAGCGCAATCTTCGTGCGTTGCCCGCCCGAAAACTCTACGAGCGGCTTTGAGAGGTCGGACTGTGAAAATCCAAATTTAGACGCCGCCGTCATATACTCCTTTTTGTACAGATAACCGCCCAGACGTTCAAATCTTTCGCGCAAATTAGAATATATTCTTGCATTCTGCTCACTGCCGTCGCTATCGAGAAGCGCAAGCGCGTTTTCCATCTCTTTTTCCACGTCGAGAAGCTCGGCATATGCCTCGAGTATCTCGTCGAGCATAGTTTTCTCGGGGCTGTCGTTTGAAGTCTGCTTTAAAAATCCGACGACGGGATTTCCGCTTTTAAATATGCCGAAATTCTCCTCTCCTACGCCGCGTTCGCACTCGAGCAAGCCCGCAAGCACCTTTAAAAGCGTAGTCTTTCCGCAGCCGCTGGGGCCGAGGAGAGTTAAAAATTCATTCTCCCGGATGTAGAGATTCAAGTTGTTTAAGACAAGATTTTCTACGTATGATTTTGAGATGTTTACGATATCGATTAATTTATTAGACATACCATCCTCCTGTGTATTTAAAAACTCGGCGGAGTGCTTATCCAGATGATCACTGCGCCTGCTGCTCCCGCTTCAAGGTAATGCTCCGAATGAGGGGTGAAATAAAAGGATTCGCCCTTTTTGGCGGCGTAAATCTGTTTCCCGATATGGATCCGGATACTGCCTTTAACGACATATCCGAATTCTTCGCCCTCATGGGGTACATCCCGGTAGGTAAGGCCGTTCGGCTCCAGGGTAAGACGGATAGGCTCCATCAGGTTTTTCTGGGCGTTCGGGATGATCCATTCCGTTTTATTTTTTAACTCCGCATCGATTTTTTCAAAGTAATCTTCAAAGTGAAAGACGACCTGTTCCTCCGGTTTTTCACTGAAAAATTCATTGATCGTCGTGCCGAGGCACTGAAGAATATCCATAAGCGTAGCGATAGAGGGGGAGGTCAGGTCACGCTCCAGCTGCGAGATAAAACCTTTGGACAGCTCCGCACGTCCGGCGAGCTCTTCCTGCGTGAGCCCCTTTTCCATGCGGAGCTGTTTTAATTTCTTTCCGATTTCCATATTGTGATCCTCATTCATATGTGACAGTAAAAATAAACAAAAAGTTTAGTGTTATTATACACGCTGGGCAGAAAAAATCAATACTTTTTTTGAAAAGCATTGATTTTTTGCCGCGTTTTATTTTGGTTTTATTTTATGACATTCGGATTCAGATATAAAACCGCTCAAGGTATTCCATACGGGAGGACATATTTGCCATAAGCAGGTCTGCCAGGGTCAGCGCCGCCATGGATTCCACTACGACAACTGCCCGGGGAACGATGACCGGATCGTGGCGGCCGGTGACGGTGATAACCGTATTTTCTCCATCGGAAGTTACCGTTTCCTGTTCTCTTGCGATAGAAGGAGTAGGCTTTACGGCGGCCCGGATGATGACCGGGCTTCCGTCGCTCATACCTCCCAGTGTTCCGCCGGAGTGGTTCGCTCTTTTTGAGATGCGGCCGTCCGAAGAATAGAAAGCGTCATTGCTGCAGCTTCCTAAAGCATCCGCAGAAAGGAATCCGTCGCCGATCTCAACCCCCTTGACGGCGCCGATGGACATAATCCCCTTTGAGAGGCAGGCATCCAGCTTGTCAAAGACCGGTTCCCCGATGCCGGCAGGGATTCCCGTGATCCGGCACTCGATCACACCGCCGGAAGAGTCCTTGTTTTTCATACATTCTTCAAGAAAGACGGATGCTTTTTCTGCGTAGGAATTGTTCGGCATATATAAGCTGTTTTCCGTGACGGCGGAAAGATCATATTCTTCCTCTGGAATGGTGATGTTTCCGATAGAGCGGGTATAGGCAGTCAGTTTAATGCCGAGCCTTTCTAACAGTTTTGCGGCGACAGCCCCGGCTGCGACGCGGCCGATGGTTTCCCGCCCGGAGGAACGCCCGCCGCCCCGGTAGTCCCTGAAACCGTATTTGGCGTCAAAGGTATAGTCGGCATGTCCCGGGCGGTAACAGTCTTTGATTTTTCCATAATCCCTGGATCGCTGATCCTGATTCCGGACCATGACGGAAATGGGCGTGCCGGCAGTCTTTCCTTCGAATACTCCGGACAGGATCTCTGCGCGGTCCGCTTCCTGTCTCGCTGTCGTAAACCGGCTCTGTCCGGGCCTTCGGCGGTCTAAATATAATTGGATATCTTCCCCGGAGAGAGGAAGTCCGGCAGGGCAGCCGTCGATGACAACGCCGACAGCGGCGCCGTGAGATTCTCCCCATGTAGTGATCTTAAATAGAGTTCCGTAAGTTGAACCAGCCATAATAGTAAGCTCCTTTATAAAAATATAGATAGTAATAGATAATCTGATATACATGCAACAGTATAAAACAATAACTGCGGATTTGTGAAGAGAAAATTGTCATGAATTTGCCGGATGTGAGGAAAATGTAATATTTACTCACAAAATCTTCATTTTAATTTAAAAGTTTTTTCCTATACATTTGGGGAAAAGCATATTATAATAAAACGGTATGGATGATAGAGGGAGTATGATCATTCAGAGTACAATCAATGATACAATAAGGAGTTAAAGTATGGCTGGCAAGGATAAAAGGAAGGAAGATTTTTGGGAGAACATTGAAGATATCGATGATTTTGACGACATTGAAGAGAAGGTAAGAGAGATTTATGATGAAGATCATCCGGCTAAAGGCACCCCTGATAAAAAGAAGAAAAGCAGGAAAAGGCGCCGCCGCAGGAAAAAAAGCGGGGCGGGAAAGAAGGTATTGATCTCGCTCGGCGTTGTCACCGCACTTCTGGCGGCGGCTTATTTTGGAGTTGCGATGTATTTTAACAGTCATTTTATGTTTGATACGACGATCAACGGGGTGGATTTTTCGCTGAAGGATGTCAGCGAAGTGGAGAGCTATCTGAAGAATCAGGTGGCGGATTACGCGCTTACGCTGGAGGAATCCGACGGCAGCAGGGAGATCATCAAAGGTTCGGATATAGATATAGAATTTACTTCGGGAGAGCGTATCCGGCAGCTGGCGGAGGGCCAGCAGAAGCTTTTGTGGATAAAGTCTTTGTGGGAGCCTGCTGAGATAGAGGCGGAGATCGGCGTGAAGTATGATCAGGATAAGCTCAGTGCGGCTATCGGACAGCTGAAATGCATGGATAAGAAAAAACAGAAAGCGTCGAAAAGCGCATACCCTGCATTTAAAGACGGAAAGTTTCAGGTGGTGCCGGAGGTGATCGGGACAAAGATCGATGAGGAAAAGTTTACAAAGGCGGTTACGGATACGATTGACAGTTTTCAGAACAATGTGAATCTGCGGGAAAAGGACTGTTATGTCCTGCCGAAATACACGACGGAATCAAAGGAGGTCCTTGAGGCGGCGGAGAAGATGAACAGCTACCTCGGCGCCCAGATTACCTATGAATTCGGCTCTGAGACAGAGGTTGTGGATTCAGCTGTGATCTCGGAGTGGATCAAGATCAACAAAAAGAAGATGAAGGTTTCCTTCAATGAGGATGATGTGAAGCAGTACATCAAATCACTGGCGGATAAGTACGACACAAAGTATAAGGCGAAGCAGTTTACGACAGCGGACGGCGATACAGTGAAGGTAGAGGGCGGAAGCTACGGCTGGCAGATCAATCAGGATGCCGAGTATGAGCAGCTGACAAAGGACATCAAGAAGGCGCAGGTCGTATCCCGCGAGCCCAAGTATACGAGCAAGGCTGTTTCCCACGGAGACGCCGGTGTCGGCAATACTTATGCGGAGGTTGACCTTACGGATCAGCATATGTATTTTATCAAGAACGGGAAAGTCGTACTGGAGACAGATGTTGTCACAGGGAATCCGAACAAGGGCAATGCCACGCCCCAGGGTATCTATACCCTGTCTTACAAGACGAGGAACGCCACCCTGCGCGGCGAGAAGAAGGCAAACGGCGAGTACTCCTATGAGACGCCGGTGAAATACTGGATGCCGTTTAACGGGGGAATAGGTTTCCATGATGCTACATGGCAGCCGACTTTCGGCGGAAGCAGGTATAAAAGCCACGGTTCCCACGGATGTGTGAATATGCCGGAGGGAAAGGCGGCGAAGCTTTATGAACTTATCAGTGCGGGCATGCCGGTAGTGTGCCATTATTAGATTTCATAGAACGGAAAAAAGGATGATCGCATGTATGAATTGTTAAAAAAGGACGGAGCGGCGAAGCGGGGAAGGCTTAAAACAGTGCACGGTGTCATAGAGACTCCGGTATTTATGAATGTAGGGACTGCAGCGGCCATCAAAGGTGCAGTCGCCGCGACGGATCTTAAGGAGATCGGAACGCAGGTGGAGCTGTCGAATACCTATCATCTTCATGTACGCCCCGGAGATAAGGTCGTGAAGAAACTGGGAGGGCTTCAGAAGTTCATGGCGTGGGACAGGCCGATCCTCACGGACTCCGGCGGATTCCAGGTGTTTTCTCTGGCGGGCTTAAGGAAGATAAAGGAGGAAGGCGTATATTTCCATTCTCATATAGACGGAAGAAAGATATTCATGGGGCCGGAGGAAAGTATGCAGATACAATCTAATCTGGCGTCTACGATAGCGATGGCCTTTGATGAATGTCCGCCCAGCGTTGCAGACAGGGATTATATAGAGAGATCTGTGGACCGGACGACAAGATGGCTCGTACGCTGTAAGGCAGAGATGGAGCGGCTGAATCACCTTCCGGACACGCTCAATCCCCGCCAGCTTCTCTTCGGTATCAATCAGGGAGGAGTGTACGGGGATATCCGTATCCGTCATGCCAGAGAGATCGCTTCGCTTGATCTTGACGGGTATGCGGTAGGCGGCCTGGCGGTGGGAGAGTCCCACGAGGAGATGTACCGGGTTCTGGAAGCAGTCGTTCCCCGGCTTCCGGAGAACAAACCGGCGTACCTTATGGGCGTGGGGACACCGGAGAATATTTTAGAAGCAGTGGACAGGGGAATCGACTTTTTCGACTGTGTGTACCCGAGCCGTAACGGAAGGCATGGGCATGTCTATACGAACCGCGGAAAGCTTAATCTGTTTAACGCGAAATATGAGCTGGATATGCGTCCCATTGAGGAAGGGTGCCGGTGTCCGGCATGCAGATCTTACTCCAGGGCTTATATCAGGCATCTTCTGAAGGCGAAGGAGATGCTGGGGATGCGCCTGTGCGTACTCCATAACCTGTATTTTTATAATACGATGATGGCTGAGATCAGGAAGGCTATCGAAGAGGGAGGCTATAAGGAGTATAAGACAGAAAAGATTGCCGGGATGAGACAGGGAAACGGCGCTGAATTATAAAATATATATGAATTAGTAAATTTTACTTGATGAAAAAAGTAATATTGTGTATGATAGCAATAGCGTTTAATTTTATAGGAGGAATTTATTATGTTTAGTTTAGCAGCGCAGAATCAGGCCGGACCAAGCGGCATGATCATCATATTACTCTATGCAGCTATTTTCGCCGGCTTTTATTTTTTCTTTATCAGACCTCAGAAAAAGGAGCAGAAAAGAGTACAGTCTATGCTTACGGCTCTGGAGGTAGGAGATACTGTACTTACAACGAGCGGATTTTACGGCGTAGTCATCGATATCACAGATGACGATGTCATCGTGGAGTTCGGAAGCAACAGGAACTGCCGTATACCTATGCAGAAGGGAGCGATCGCCCAGGTAGAGAAGGCATCGGCAGAGTAGGCAAAAAGGAAACAGAACAGAGGCATAGGTTTATGCAGAGGGGCTTTTGTACAGAAGGTCCTTCTTTTTTTCTATTTTTAGGCAATATGCTATTGGACAAAGATGCGGTTGTTATGGTAAACTATAGATTTGAAAAGCAATTGTTGATATTGCAGAGGAATTAACAGGATGATCATATGATTATGCAGGAGGGAAATTATGCTTAGGGAAGAATTGAACGATCTTGTACAGAAGAGATGCCAGAAGACACCCGGCGAGGCGGATGAACGTGAGCTGTATGGTGTCCTGCTGGAATATACGAAGGAAAAGCTTAAGGAAAAACCGGTGATCGAGGGCGGCAGGAAGCTTTATTACATATCTGCGGAGTTCCTTATCGGTAAGCTTTTATCTAACAATCTGATCAACCTTGGTATTTACGATGAGGCGGCAGAGTTTCTGAAGGAGTATGGAAAAGACCTGGCGCATATCGAGGAGGCAGAGCCGGAGCCGTCTTTGGGAAACGGCGGGCTTGGAAGGCTGGCGGCATGTTTTCTGGATTCCATAGCCACACTGGGACTGTCCGGCGACGGGATCGGGCTCAATTACCACATGGGACTGTTCAGGCAGGTGTTTGAGGACAGAAAACAGAAGGAGGTGCCGAATCCGTGGATCGAGCAGGAGGGATGGCTCAATGATACAGGGATATCATTTGAAGTGCCGTTTAAGGATTTTACGCTCACTTCGGCGCTGTATGACATCGATGTGGCCGGTTATGAGAACGGGAAGAATAAGCTTCATCTGTTTGATGTAAAAGGGGTGGATGAGAGCATCATTGAGGACGGCATTTCTTTTGATAAAAAAGAGGTGGCAAAAAATCTCACTCTGTTTTTGTATCCGGATGACAGTGATGAGGCAGGCAATCTTCTCCGGATCTATCAGCAGTATTTTATGGTATCGAACGGGGCGCAGCTTATCCTGAAAGAGTGTGAGCAAAAAGGCTATGATCTGAGAAAGCTTCATGAGCACGTGGCGGTTCAGATCAATGACACTCACCCGTCCATGGTGATCCCGGAGCTTATCCGTCTGCTCGTGCAGAAGAATATTGACTTTAATGAGGCGGTAGAGATCGTGGAGAAGACGTGCGCATACACAAACCACACGATTTTGGCGGAGGCGCTGGAGAAGTGGCCGGTTCATTATCTTGAGCAGGTAGCGCCTCAGATCGTGCCGATCATCAAAGAATTGGATATAAGAGTGAAGGCCAGGTACCATAATCCGGAGGTTGCCATCATTGATGAACAGAACCGTGTACACATGGCACATATGGATATTCATTACGGATACAGCGTAAACGGTGTGGCGGCGCTTCACACGGAGATACTGAAAAATTCCGAGCTTAAGCCGTTCTATGACATCTATCCGCAGAAATTCAATAATAAAACGAACGGTATTACTTTCCGCCGCTGGCTCCTTCACTGCAATCACGAACTGACGCAGTGGATCGGCAGGTATGTGGACGGCTTTAAAAAGGATGCGGATAAGCTTGAAGGGCTTTTGGCGCATATTGATGATGAGGAAGCGCTTGACGGACTTCTGGCAGTGAAACATCAGAAAAAAGAGGAGCTTTCTGCGTATCTTAAAGAGACGGAAGGGCTGGAGATCGATTCGGACTCTATCTTTGATATCCAGGTGAAGAGGCTTCATGAATATAAACGGCAGCAGATGAATGCGCTTTATGCGATCTACAAATATTTAGAGATCAAGGCGGGCAGGAAGCCTGCGACGCCGATCACGATGATCTTCGGCGCAAAGGCGGCTCCGGCTTATCATATCGCCAAAGATATCATCCATCTGATCCTGTGTATCCAGGAGCTTGTAGAGAGGGATCCGGAGGTGTCTCCGTACCTGAATGTTGTGATGGTGGAAAATTATAATGTGACTATGGCTGAGCATCTGATCCCGGCCTGTGATATCTCTGAGCAGATATCCCTTGCATCCAAGGAAGCGTCAGGAACCGGCAATATGAAGTTCATGCTGAACGGTGCGGTGACACTTGGAACGGAGGACGGAGCCAATGTGGAGATACACGAGCTTGTAGGGGATGACAATATCTACATCTTCGGCGAGTCCAGCGATCAGGTGATCGAACATTATAAAAATCATGATTACCGGGCAGCGGATTACTACATCAACGATGAGCAGATCAGGGAGCTTATCAACTTTATCATCAGTCCGGAGATGATGAAGATCGGGGAGCCGTACCATCTGCTCAGGATCCATGCGGAGCTGATCCAGAAAGACTGGTTTATGACTCTTCTTGATCTGAAAGATTATATCGCGGCCAAGGAGCGGATATACAAAGATTATGAGGACCGCAGAGCGTGGAGTAAGAAGATGCTTGTGAATATCGCGAAAGCCGGATATTTTTCTTCAGACCGGACGATTGCCCAGTATAATGAAGATATCTGGAAGCTGAGAGGTTAGGAGGGGGACATTATGGGAACACCGCACAATGCAGCAGAAAAAGGACAGATCGCAAAGACCGTCCTGATGCCGGGAGATCCGCTCAGGGCAAAATATATTGCCGAGACTTATCTGGAGAATCCGGTCTGCTTTAACACGGTCAGAAATATGCTGGGATATACGGGAACTTATCGCGGAAAAGAGGTTTCGGTCATGGGGGGCGGTATGGGGATGCCGTCTGTCGGTATCTACAGCTATGAACTGTACCATTTTTATGATGTGGAGAATATTATACGGATCGGATCAGCAGGGGCGATGCAGGACGATGTAAATGTGATGGATATCGTCATTGCCATGGGTGCATGCACAAACTCCAACTATGCAGACCAGTATCAGATTCCGGGTGCATTTGCACCGGTTGCCGATTACGGGCTTTTGGAAAAAGCGGTGAGTGCGGCACGAGATAACGGGGCAATGGTGAAGGTTGGAAACGTACTGTCGTCGGTTGTATTCTATCATGACAGGGTGGATTTTAACGACCGGTACCGCCGTATGGGGGTACTGGCGGTTGAGATGGAAGCGGCAGCGCTCTACATGAATGCGGCGAGGGCAGGAAAGAGGGCGTTATGTATGCTGACCATATCTGATCATCT
>CATLEM010000104.1 GCA_949916155.1 uncultured Dorea sp. | reverse complement strand
TCTTTGGTATAATAAGATCACCACAATACAAATCATACAAAGAAGAGGTGCTGATCTTATGATAAACCAAATGAGCCAAAATGAAAATACCCAAAATCAGTTTTCCAATGCAATTCGGGAACTTCAGGTTGGGAAACTGCTGCGCAGGGCAAACATTACCAAATCCTGCGGTATTTCCGCATATGAGGTGTTCCAGTTCCTCCTGCTGTTAGTATTTCAGGGAAAGAACCTTTTCCGGTTTCTTAATTCAAAGCGGAAAGATATGGCAGTCTCCAAGAATACTTATTACCGCTTTTTAAATGACACGTCTTTCAACTGGACAAGACTCCTTTTACTCCTGTCTGCAAAAGTAACCAGCGCTTTCAGCGCCCTCACCAGGCCGGAGCGGGTAAAAGTGCTGGAAGATGGTATACCCTGCCAGAACTGCGCAGGTTTGTGCGCTTTAATAACAGCAGGGATATTTTTGGCTCAATTGTGGCGGCCACCAAAACGGGGATTCCTGTGAAGATCGTCATTGTGCGCAACCGTAATAAAAAGAGCGAGTGCCTGTATCTGCTCAGCATTGACTGCAGCCTAAGTGACGCGGAGATTGTGCGCATTTATGGGAACCGATGGTCAATTGAATGCTTTTTCAAAGCGTCAAAGTCCTTTTTAAAGCTCGGCACGGAGTTCCAGAGCCGTACTTACGATGCCATGGTCAGCCATACAGCAATTGTATTTTGAAAATATCTGCTGGGAAAGTTGAGTGTATAACTATTTTTTTAAATTCAGCATATTTACCAATGATAGTTTTGTTATGGTCTGAACAGTAACTCTTCTCACTTTCAACCCTAATAAAAATGTTCCAGAAATAGACAATTTAGTGGGGGGGGGGTATAATAAAAAAGGAGTATATACGAACAATTAAGGAATCCGGAAAATGAAATTAAAGCCGGATAAAGGGGGAATCTGTACCATATAGGAACAAAATAGTAAGGAAAGAGAGGAAAGAAGATGAAAAAAAGACAGCAGATGATTGCTATGCTTCTGAGTCTTGCGATGGTATTTGGACTGTGCGGGAGTGAATTTACAGTACAGACCGTAATGGCGCAGGATGTGCAGGAGGATGCAGGAGATGAAGGCCAGGGACAGGAAGAATTGCCGGAAGATGTATCAGGCGAGGAGATGACGGGGGAATCAGGTCAGGAGGAAGAAGTATCAGAGAAAAAGGACGGGGAAGAGCCTAAAAAAGAAACTGTTCAGAAAGCAGGGCAGAAAGAGACAGCTCCGCAGATGGATGAGACAGGAAATGAGAATAATGGAAGCGATGAAGGCGATACGGGTGATACGGACGAGGACGACGGAGAAGATGATTGGGATGAGTACACATTGTACAGTGACGTTCTTATCAACGGACAGTATTACACTTCATCAGGAAACTTTGCTGATGGTGAGACAGTGGCGATGGAAATAGAAGCTCATTCGGATATGAAAGATGCAGTAATCACTTATGAGTGGTATAAGGCTGGAAGTAAAGATGCTTCTGTAGAAACAGCGGAAAAGCTTAATGAGAATAAAAGTACATATACGATTAAAAAGTCTGGAGTAAAAACAGAGTATTACATATGCAGAGTCAGTGATGGCAATGAGACTGAAAATAAAGTTTTTGAAATAAAGGGAACTGTTTTACAGGCTTCAAAATATGTAAATGACAAACTGGAGAATGATTCGGAAGAATACGATTATGGAACGAAGGTGAAACTGGAAATAAAGCCGGGAAATATTGATAGCAAATATCAGATTACCTATCAGTGGCAGAAAGAGAATGAAGATGACCGTTGGGGTGAAAACCAGGACATAGCGGGAGCTACAAACAGCATTTACTATGCAGAGATTAATGACCGTTGGTATACTTCGTATTACTGCGTAGTTACATTGAAAGAAGGAAATGAGTTTATTCAGTCAGAAGAGTATGCTTTTCATCTGTCTGCTAAAGAGACATTGACAGTCAACAGTGCAATCTATGTGGATGGGAAAAAATATACGGGAACATCAAGATCCGTATATGAAGGTTCTGAAATCAAGTTGGAGGTATCTGCTGAAAGCAGTTATCAAAACGGAAAAATTACATATAAGTGGTATGACGATAATGTGTCTGCCACAGCCTCTAACGTTTATTCATTAACCAAAGATAACTCTGAGCGGCAGTATATTAACTGTGAAGTTACAGATGGGGTTAATACAAAAGATATTGATTTCTATATCTATAAAGAATCAAGAATTAAGGGAATACGGCAGATTGATGGACGGAATGGAAGTTCTGTGTATTGTTCCAGGCCAGATGAAAAACATGAACTAAAAGTAAATCTATCCTCCAAGCCGGCGGGAAATGAATATGAGTACGTATGGGAGAAATATGACGGTATTCGTACAGATTATGATGACGATCAGACTTATGAAAAAATCAATGACGTATCGGGACCAATTTACAATATAAACGGGAATATTGCGGGTGATACGACTTATTACTGCACGGTAAAAGATGGGACAGATATAAAACGGTTCATATTCAATGTATATGCTGATTCTCTGAGTTGTGAAGGTACAGTGAACCAAAGAGATGGAGACCGGATTGAAGTGGTTCCGGGAGAAACGGTCACATTCGGAGTAAAGGCAGAAAGTTCATACGATAATAAGGCAATAACGTATAAATGGTATCAGGGCTGGTATGATGGCGACGAGTACGAAGAGGAAGGCAATAACAGGGAAATTGTTGGACGGGAATCTTCTTATACTTTTGTAAAAAGCGCTGAAAAAGATGACGAAGGAGATTGTATAGAATCGTATACCTGTGAAGTTTCTGATGGTTTTCAGACAAGTTTCCTGTACTTTACTGCTGATGCAGGAAATGGTGTATCAATGGAAGGAATCGCATTGATTGATGGAAAGAGTTATCCGGACAGTTATTATGATGCCTATATTCCGGCAGTTCATGATAAGAACTATCGTTTGGAAGTGAAGATGACATCCGAGCCAAAGAGCGGGGAATATAAGTATCAATGGGGAACATATAATGAAGCTTACGGTATGATTCGCAAGCTTTCCACTACATCAGAGTGTACCGTAAAAGGAGGATTATCATACGAAAAAGATGATGCGGACTGGTACGTGTGTATGGTATCAGATGGTGATGAACGTAAAGAATTTACATTTTGTCTGGAACCATATTCAATAACTGCAAAGCAGAAAATAGATGGAGAATCTATATCGGAGGTATATCTTCCGGAAGGGAAGACTGTGGAATTATCTGTAGATGCAAGTTCATCGTACACATCACCGGATAAGATCAAATACAGATGGATAATAGACGATGACACAAAAATTGCGGGAAAAGCAGATGGGAACAAATATACAGTAACTATGTCAGATGATATGGAACAGGAATATATCTGTGTAGTAAAGGATGGTTACAGCTCAGAAGCTTATCACTTTGTTCTATATTCTGATGAGTTAGGGGTTCCTGTCTACACAATTGACGGAAATGCCGTCAGTGACCTGCAGTGTGCGGAGGGAACAAAACATACGATAGCTGTGGATGCCTCCTGTAAAATTGAGGATGAAGATATAACTTATGACTGGTCAAGAATTGACGAAAATGAAGAATATACAGATATAGAAAACAAGAATAAGAATACGCTTTCTTTTACAAGAAGAGGCAAGACAGAGACTTACCGCTGTACAATCTATGCTGCTGGCGTAAGAAGAAAAGTTTATTTTAATTTCTACACAGACGGAGAAGCATGCCGCCATAAGTTTGCCGAGGAAATCACAAAGGCAACTTTGACACAGGACGGAAGTATCATACAGCGTTGTACAGTGTGCGGTAAGGTGAATTCTTCTGAACGGATACCGTATCCAAAGACAATCAGCCTGTCTTCTGAGACATTTACGTATAACGGAAAGGTACAGACTCCGGCAGTAACAGTCATCGGCAGTGACGGCAGGGTGATAGACGCATCCAACTATACCGTATCCTACTCTGCAGGTAGTACAGCGCCGGGAACCTATAACGCCGTTATCGTATTCAAAGGCAATTACACAGGCAGCGTGACCAGGGCATATAAGATCAATCCGGTACAGACCGCTCCGCCGGCAGGAACAGTGATAAAGGCGCCTGGTACAAAGGTATCTTATAAAGTCGTGAATACCGGAAAGACAGTAGAGTATAAGAGCGCTCCGAATAAGAAAGCGAAATCGGCAAGCATACCAGCTACGGTAAAGATAAATAACGTTACTTATAAAGTTACCAGTATTGCGCCCAATGCGTTCAAGAATTGTAAAAACCTTAAAAAGATTACCGTCAGCGCGAATATTACCACGATTGGAAAACAGGCATTTTCCGGCTGTAAGAACTTAAAGACGATTACCATTAAGTCAAAGTCTATTAAGAAGATTGGCAGCAAGGCATTTAAGGGAATCAATAAGAAAGCAACGATAAAAGTGCCGAAATCAAAGCTGAAAGCGTATAAGAAACTGTTCAGAAAGGCCGGGCTGCCTAAGAGCGTGAAGATAAAGAAATAAAAGTGTTTTAGATCGTGCAGACAGGCAGCAGGGAAAGTGCTGCCTGTCTGTGCAATCATATACGGCAGGTTTTGAAATGGGCTTAAGATGAATATGAGTATGGAGAAAGAACATGAAAAAGATAATAAAGCGGATGTGTTTGGTTATAGCTATGGCAATGGTCGTCAGCAGTATCGAGCCATGCACTGTGCTGGCAGCGCCAAAAAAGTATGTGAAGTCATTGTCAGTATCAAAGAAAAAGGTAAATATCAATATTGGAAAAAGCAAATCAATCTCATACAAGGTTAAAGTAAAGGGGAAAGCAAGTAAGAAGATCACAGTTAAAGCGTCAAATTCTAAGGTGAAAGCTGTTCTAAAGAAAGGTAAGATTAAAATTACGGCTAAAAAAACAGGGAACAGTAAGATTACCATTACAACAAAGGGAAAAAATAAAAAAGGCAGGAAAATTAAGAAGACAATAGTAGTTAAGGTCGCAAAAAAGAAGGTCTCAGCACCGGCTGCTCCTTCTGTGCCGTCAGGTTCTTCGGCGGGAGTTACTAAAGCTGAATGGATTTCTTCTGTCATGCAGATAACTGGATATCATGTGCAGAAAGAAATATTTGAGAATGATGAAAATGGGAATATTTTATACAGCTTTACGGATATCTCAGGGAACAGATATGCGGATATCATCGAGACTGCCGCGAGGTACGGGATCATTCCAGAGACAGGCGGTGCTTTTAACCCTGATCATGCAGCAGACAGAGAGTTTCTTGCGGTCACTTCTGTGAGGGCGATTGGCTTTGCAGCTAATGAAGTGGAATTTAACTGTTCCGATAAAAGCAGTCTGAAATATGTTACAGAAGATGCTGTCGCTGTACAGTTGAAATTATTGTCATTGTCAGGAAACCGGTTCCTGCCTGCAGTACCGGTTACCAAGTCTGAGAAGCAGAATGCGGAGAAATTATTAACGGATATCATCAGGGAACGTGAAATTGATGAGAATCATATCAATCATATAGAGTATCAGCCGGATGTATTGAACGAAGAAAACATCACTGATTATACGGTCAGCGAACGAAACGGGATCTACACGATAGAAGCGGCAGGGGAACAGTTTGCTGGATTGAAAAAAGGGGACAAGTTAGTACTGCCTCCTACAGGTCGCTATCCGGAAGGAATTGCGCTGATTGTCAGTTCCAATAAACTTTCCGCAGGCAATAAAAGCAGGCTCATAACCGGAACCGTGCCGGATGAGATTACAGAATTCGTAGAAGCTGTAGATATAGAAGGATATGCTAATGCAAAGGCCGATGAAGTAACTGCAGTTGAAGGAGTGGCAACCGTTAATGCGGAGACAGTCAGTGAAAACAGCAGTAATATATCAGCAATGGCAAAAGCTGACGGGGAAGTTGATTTAAGCAGCAAAGTAAGAGTGGAGTATACCGTAAAGGAAATTAAAACGACAGTGTCATTTTATCTGTCGTCATTAAAATATAGCGTGGATTTTAATAAGAAAGGCGTAAATAAGCTTTATATCGGTCTACCCAGCGTTCTCGCATTAGAGACGGATTACAAAGCGAGTAAAAATTTCTCAAAAAAGATTGGAGATATACCTATTGAACTGGCAGCCGGGTTTTCTGCGAATATCGAAGTATACCTGGAGGCAGACATAAGCGGTCAGATAAATCTGGAATTTAAGCTCACCAATAATGTGGGGATACATTATTATAACGGGAATTTTTATACAGAAAACTCCTGCACTCCGGAATTTGAAGCAGTTGTCGATGCGGATGCCGATGCAGGGGCAAAGCTTCAGCTTGGTCTGTACTGGATGAAAGGCATTATGGAAATATTCGGCAAGGAAGATCCAAGACCAGTCTATAACCTGTATACAAAGTGGGGGCTGCATGGTGACGCCACACTGAAAACAAGGAATGACCAGTATACTTCGAATAAAACACTGGTGTGTGTCGATCTGGGCTATTATCTGTATGGCAATATCAATGCAGGTAACGGAAGTTCCCTGGGGGATCAGTTCAATCTGAAATATGAATGGGTGATATTCGATGATAAGAACAGTCCGCTGAAAGG
Organism: uncultured Dorea sp.; assembly: GCA_949916155.1. Classification (GTDB taxonomy): domain Bacteria; phylum Bacillota; class Clostridia; order Lachnospirales; family Lachnospiraceae; genus MD308. Next base: position 2,484 of record CATLEM010000104.1, on the reverse strand, counting down.
AGATCTGCATATAGAGAACGGGAAAAAAGTACGCTCGTGTACCTATAAAGTGCCGGTGAAAGCTATATTGGAAGATTATGCAAAGCGATTTACTTATTTGTGTAATGATACGAAAACTTATGAAGTGTATGCATCGTATGAAGAATTGAATGATGGCACAGAATATTTCAAGACATCAGACAATATACCGGGCAGACCGCTTGCTTATGATATAGATGACTATGACCACGATAATACAGAAGAATTGCTGGTGGTTAATATAAAATCTTATCATGCCACGGACGCGGATTATCCGCCTGTGTCATCAAAGGCAGTATATTTTGAAATGTATGAAGTTGAAGATGGCCGTGCGGTAAAAAAGGCAGTCAGCGATTATCGGTTTGATGAAGATTATTATACAGGTTATACCTGTATCTATAGCGCGATATCTGAGGATGAAATGTATGCATATAAATACCAGGGAGAAGATTCTTTGAAGATAGCTTTAGAAAGCCATCGGTCAGGCGTATGGGCTGATGGTTACATCGTTGCATTCAAAGCCATGGAGTATGATGGTGAACAATTCAGAACTGTTGGAGTAAATGTGCATGGAGGGTCAGACTGGAATAACGAGTACTTGCAAAGCATAGAGAGAGATTACGGCAATTTGGGAATCAGAGTTAATGCAGAACAGTTATCAAACGGTGGATCGGTCTTTGATTATGTGAAATCGCCGACGAGATTAGGAACAGCTAAGAATGTTATGACAGAAGATATTAACACGCTTGTTGAGAATCCGTCATCACGGTATAAGATTTCGAATATATCTTTTAATGAAAATTCAGAAAATAATTCTTCTGTTTTTGAGTTAATGCCAAGAGGATTTGATTTTGCCAGCGGTGCTGGTGCATGGGGCACACATATAGATGTTGAAAAAGATGGCTCGTTTGTCGGACAATACCATGATGCGGACATGGGAGATGTTGGAGAGGATTATCCTAACGGAACAGTTTTTATCTGTAATTTCAGCGGCAAATTTTCTGCTCCAAAGAAAATAGATAAGTATACCTATTCAATGAAATTAGAACGGTTAGAAACGGATGGGAATCGGGGAGAGTCATATATAGAAGATGGAACTATGTATATTAATTCTGAGCCGTATGGCTTCGATGATGCAGATGAATTCATCATATATGCTCCAGGTATACCAATATCTGAATTGCCTGAAGGATTTGTCCTTTGGCTTGGTGGTTTTATGAATGTAGAAACTACAAAAGTCTTGCCTTATTATGGGATTTATAATGTAGGTGGAGAAGAAGGGTTTGTTGGGTATGAATGATATAAAGGACAGATGGCCGTTGTCCAAGATTGTGATTAGAGGAGAAGAAAAGTGGGAAAGAAAAATGTAATCAGAAAAACCCGTAAGATGATAGCTTTCCTGCTTGCGGCAGCAATATGTGTAGGCTTTTGTACAGGATTTACCGCCAATGCACAGGAAGCCGGAGACGGAACGTCGCAGCAGACGGAAAGCAAAGAGCAGGACGGACAGGCAGGACAGAGTAGAGAAGCGGAACTGACTGGGAACGATGTGCCGGAGGGAGGTGCAAAAAAGGAAACTGGTACACAGGAAATTGCTGGAGTGGCTGCTGGGTCAGATAGCGGGAAAGCAGGGACAGCAGATGTCGCAAAAGATACGGCTGCAGAAACAGTAGGGAAGAATGAGGCAGGAGCATCAGAGACTTCCAGTGGACAGCAAGATCCGCAAGGGAATGAGGGAAATCCAGAGGCGCAGCAGATGCCGGAACAGGATGAAGAAATAGCAGATGCGCAGGATATAGCGCCGCTTTCCTCATCTGGGCTGAGTAACCCAAGGATTGAAACAGATTCCAGCATGATGGCAGGACAGAAGGTGACATGGGACTGCGTATGGTTCGGGAGCTATCCCCAGGCAGAGGTGGTATCTTCGGCAAACGATTATACGGCTATAGACAAGAGTATGCTGAGAAGTGGCGATGTCATACAAAACAGCAGTCTGTACAGCAAGCTGCAGAGTGTATCTGGGTGGAATGCCAACAATGATATCATGGTAGACGGGAATAAATATCGCAGGATGAAAAAGAGTGATGCCATATATACAAGTTCAGGCAGTAGTTATTATAACTGGCCAGATTCCGACACGTATCACTATTTCAAATACGAGCCGATCAAATGGCGGGTGCTGAAAGTGAACGGAAATCAGGCGTTTCTTCTGTCGGATATCGCGTTGGATGATCAACAGTATAATACAGCATCTGAGAGCATAACCTGGGAAACCAGCACCATCCGGAGCTGGCTGAACGGCTATGGTACTTCATCCAATAAACAGGGGAAGGATTACAGCAGTAAAAATTTTATCGGAAGTGCATTTTCTGGGGGTGAAAAGTCAGCGATCGTAAATTCTTCTGTAGTAAATGATGACAATATCAGCAAGGGAACAGAAGGGGGCAATAATACGACAGACAAGAT
>CATLEM010000103.1 GCA_949916155.1 uncultured Dorea sp. | reverse complement strand
GAGACGCGTAGAGGCTCGGAACAAAGCCCTCCATCAAGAACTGCACCATTGTTACAAAGGATGCCACTACTACGATAAACGCCGGAATACGAAGGGAATCCGGGATCACTTTCCGCAGCAGGGAGATCATTAAGTTAGACAGCACAAGCACGGCTGTCGTAGAAAGTCCCATACCAAGACCGTTGATGGCAGATGTGGTGACCGCCAGGGTCGGACACATGCCAAGCATCAGCACGAAGGTAGGATTTTCTTTTATAATACCGTTATACAAACGTTCTGTACAATTATTCATCTTCACTACCTCCTAAAACGCATTCTGGAAATAACCAAGCGCCGTGTTCACCGCCCCGGTCATCGCCCTTGATGTAATGGTGGCGCCGCTAAGGGCGTCGATCGGCTCTCCGTCCCCGCCGTCCTTGGACACGTAGAACTTCTCCGCCTGCTTGCCCTGATACTGCTCGTAAAATGCCGGCTCCGTCGCTTTCATGCCAAGGCCCGCCGTCTCGCTGATGGACAGGATGGACACGCCGTTTACCGTGCCGTCCGCCTTGATGCCCACCGTAACCCGGATGTCGCCGCCGTAGCCTTCCTTATCCGTAGTAGTGATGACATAGCCGTCCTCGCCGACTTTACATACCTCGTCAACAGTCGCGTTCACGCCAAGGCTCTTTACTACTTCCCCGGCAACCTTCGTATCAACGTCCACCTGCTCAAAAGCGTTAAGGTCCGCCTCCGGGAATACTGCCTGCCACGCCTCTTTCTTCGCCGCGTCGTGGGCCTGGGCGATGGGGTCTTTCGTGATCTCATAGACAAGCCCCAGGGCAAATCCGGCGATCACTGTGATAATCGTAAGAACCAGTGTATTTTTCATTGTTTTACTCATTATTTCTCTCCTCCTTTACCGAATGGTTTTGGAAGAGTAACCCTCTCGATCAACGGAACTAAAAGGTTACTGATGATGATCGCATAGGAAACTCCCTCTGCCGAGCCGCCGAAGAGACGGAAAAGCCCGGTAAGTATCCCGAGAAGCGCCCCGTAGACATACTGGCCCTTCTTCGTGATGGGCGACGTCACATAATCGGTAGCCATGAACCACGCGCCCAGCATCAGACCGCCCCCGCAAAGGTGGGAGGTGATGTACTGCGGGTCAAAAAGCCCGGCCTGCGCCTTCGTAAACTGCCCGAAGATGCCCACAAATACCGCGAAAGTCACTATATATGTACCCGGGATCCGAAGATCGATCACACCCATCAGGATCAGGAAGATCGCGCCGATAATGATCGCGATAACGCTCGTCTCACCGATCGTTCCGGGGATGCGTCCCATCAGCATACTCATGGAATCAACCGCCTGCCCGTCCTTTAACATGGCAAGGGGCGTAGGCCCGGACACACCGTCATAGATAAAGGTAGTCATCTGCCCCGTAAAGGAGATCAGAAGGAAACATCTCGCGCCCAGCGCCGGGTTCATAAAGTTCTGCCCCAGTCCTCCGAAAAGCTGCTTAACCACCAGGATGCCGAACACGCTTCCGAGAGCGCCCATCCAGTACGGAGCCGTGGGAGGCATGTTAAGCCCTAATAAAAGGCCTGTGACAACCGCGCTGAAATCATTCACGGTAATCTTTTTATGCATTAATTTTTCATAGATGTACTCTGTAAGAACGGCAGCCAGGGTCGTTGTGATGAGCATCCCCAGAGCCGGCAGTCCAAAGTTCCACACACCAAATGCCGACGCCGGCAAAAGCGCAATGGTAACCATAAGCATGATATTGCTCGAGGTAACTTTGGAGCGTATATGTGGTGAAGACGAAATCTTAAATTTATTCTCACTCACGATAATTCACCTCTTCCTCTCTTTACTTATTTTTTCTTCCGATTCGCAAGCGCGATCTTTCTCATGGAACCAATTGCCTGTTTTAACTGGCGTTTCGCGGGACATACAAAGCTGCAGGATCCGCACTCCATACACTCGAGCCCCTCGTGGGCGGTAAATGCCGCCTCGTCATGGTGCTCCGCGTAATCGGCAAGCCTTGACGGGATCAGGCGGCTTGGACAGGCGTCCACGCACCGTCCGCAGTTGATGCACGCCGTAGGCTCGTTGGCCGCGACTTCATCCTTCGTCAGGCACAGGATCGACGAGGAAGTCTTCGTCACCGGAACGTCAAGAGTATACATGGCAAATCCCATCATCGGCCCTCCGGAGATGATCTTCTCCGGCTCTGTCTTAAAGCCTCCGGCCGCCTCCACAATCTCCGCCTGGTTCATCCCGAAAGGAGCGAGGAAGTTACCGGGAGAGTTCACCGCGTCTCCGCTCACCGTCACCGCACGCTCGATGGACGGCTTGCCCTCCACAACCGCGCGGTAAATGTTGATCATCGTCTCCACGTTATCTACAACACATCCAGCGTCCGCCGGCAGCATGGCCGAATTGATGGCCCTTCCGGTGGTGGCGTAGATGAGCTGGCGCTCACCGCCCTGAGGGTACTTCGTCTTAAGGGCAAGAACCTCCATGCGCGGCTCATCCTTCGTAAGATCTCTTAACTTCGCGATACAGTCCGGCTTATTGTCCTCCACGCCGAAGATCCCCTTCGCGTTATCAAATAATTTAAGCACTACCTTCATCCCGCCGACCAACTTTTCCGGAGTCTCCATCATCCTTCTGTAGTCAGCGGTTATGTACGGCTCACACTCCGCACAGTTGGCAATGATATAGTCAATCTTGTCCGGTTCTTTCGGGGAAAGCTTTACTCTCGTCGGGAAACCGGCACCCCCCATTCCTACCACGCCGGCATTGCCGATCGCGTTTAAGATCTCTTCCTTGCTCATCTCATCCAGAGGCTTTACCGGAGCGTACTCTGCTTCCTCATACTCCCCGTCGTTCTCCACAACGATGCTGTTCACCGTGGCGCCCGTCGGGTTCATATGCGGCTCGATTGCTTTCACCGTCCCCGAAACAGAAGCGTACACCGGCACGGACACGAAGCCTCCGGCCTCCGCGATCTTCTGCCCCTTAAGCACTCTCTCACCAACTTCAACAATTGGACTGGCTGGCGCGCCGATATGCTGGGAAACGAGATAAACCAGGTCGCCCTTCGGTTTCAATTCGACAATCGCCTTATCTTTCGCCAGGCTCTTGCCGTCATCCGGGTGGATACCACCCTTAAATGTTAACAATGCCATCCCTTTTTCCTTCCTTCCTTAATAAACTCTTAATATACTATACAAGAAAATGTCCTTTTTTTCTAGTAAATACAGACAATTTTTTGTATATTTCCGCAAACATTTTGTTGAAATTTTAACACATAAAAGATAGAGACCTCACAAGGTCTCTATCCAGGTTTTATCTATTAAACTGGCATACGGATTATTCTTCTGCCGCTTCAACATCTTCCACACTTTCTGTCTCTGCCGGTTCTGACGACTCTAAGACTTTCATGCTCAGGCTGATCTTTCTGTCAGCCTCGTTAAGATCAACAACCCTTGCTGTGATCACCTGGCCTACAGACAATACATCTGACGGCTTATCCACATGAGCTCTGGAGATCTGCGATACATGAAGCAGAGCATCGACACCCGGAGCAAGCTCAACGAACGCACCGAAATCCGTCATCCTCGCCACTTTGCCTTCTACTACAGTTCCCACTGCGTAATTCTCCGCAGCATTCGCCCACGGATTCGTCTCCGGGAACTTCAGGCTTAACGCAACTTTAGTCTCATTGATATCTTTGATCAGAACCTTAAGGCTCTCTCCAACCTTAAATACTTTCTTCGGATTCTCTACACGTCCCCATGACATCTCGGAAATGTGAAGAAGCCCGTCAACTCCGCCGAGATCAACAAACGCACCGAAATCCGTCACATTCTTAACAACACCTTCTATGGTATCGCCGATCTGAAGCTTCTCAAACAGTTCCTTCTGCTTCTTCGCACGGTCAGCCACAAGAATCTGCCTTCTGTCGCCGATAATGCGGTTCCTTCTCGGATTGAACTCGCTGATCACGAACTCGATCTCCTGATCCTGATATTTGCTCAGATCCTTCTCATAACTGTCGGATACGAGACTGGCCGGGATAAAGACTCTCGCCTCTTCGATCACTACGCTTAAGCCGCCGCCGAGGATCTGTGCAACCGGCGCCCTCAGCACCTCATGGTTCTCATAGGCCTCTTTCAGTCTCTCATTGCCCTTTTCTGCTAAAAGTCTCTTGTAAGTCAATAACACCTGACCTTCTCCGTCATTCACCTTTAAGACTTTAACCGTCATCGGATCGCCGACAGAAACCATCGTCGTAAGATCCGCACTGGAGTCATTAGTGTACTCGCTTCTCATGATGATACCGTCTGCCTTGTAGCCTATATTCAAGATGATTTCATCCGGTTTAACATCGATGACAGTACCATCTACAACCTCTCCATTCCTGATAGTCTTAAAAGATTCGTCTAACATTTGTTCAAAAGTTAATTCTGACATAATTTTGAACCTCCTCAATTATTTTGTAGGGCGTGGATGCCCCTGCTGTAATACCTACTGATTCCACGGACCTTAATTGATTCACATTCAAATCGCCAAGTGTCTGTATGTAGTACGTATTCTCACATGCATTGCTGCATATTTCAAATAACTTCTGGGTGTTGGAACTCTTCCTGTCACCGATGACAATCATGGCTCCCACCCGTGAAGCAATGCCGCTGGCTTCTTCCTGCCGCTCCTTCGTGGCATTACAAATCGTATTTAAAACAATTATATCATAACCCTTTTTAGTGATAATTTCAACTAATTCTTGAAATTTATTGTAATTAAATGTCGTCTGCGATACGACGCACACTTTCCGCGTCTTATCTTTCAGGCAAAATGCCTCTGCCTGCGCGGTATTTTCTATGATATCCACCGGTCCTTCCGCCCACCCGCGGATACCTGCAACCTCGGGATGGGCGCTGTTTCCCATAATAATGATATGCGCTCCCTCCCTGCTCTCCTTCTGAACGATCCGGTGGATCTTCTTCACAAACGGACACGTGGCATCCACATACCGTATCCCTTTATTTTCCAGAAGGCTGCACACAGAGCCGGGCACGCCGTGGGAACGGATGACCACGGTTCCTTCCGAAAGCCGCTCAAGTTCTTCAATCGTATTCAGTACTTCGACACCCTGACATTTCAGATCGTTAATGACCTCGTCATTGTGAATGATGGGGCCGTAGGTGTAGATCTTTTCGCCCTCATTTTTTTCAATCTCCTGATAGACCGTCTCTACCGCCCGCTTCACTCCAAAGCAAAAGCCCGCTGTCTTCGCCAGCTCAACCTGCACAGCGCATCACCTCCCCGTTCAATGGCCGCCGCACAGCGCTGTGATCGCCGCCACAACCTCATCGACCGTCATGTCAGAGCTGTCGATAAGCACTGCGTCCTCTGCCTGTTTAAGGGGCGCGGTCTTTCGGGTCATATCCCGCTCGTCCCTCTCCGCGATATCCCTTTTAATCTCCTCAAGGTCACAGGCAATCCCTTTTTCCACAAGTTCATCATAACGGCGCTTCGCCCGCGTCTCTACGCTGGCCGTCAGATACACCTTCACATCTGCATCCGGGAGGACGCATGTGCCGATATCCCTGCCGTCCATGATCACATCCTGCTCTCTCGCAAGCCCCTGCTGAAGCTCCAAAAGCTTTGCCCGCACCTCCGGGACCGGAGAGCTTTTTGACGCCATATTCCCCACTTCCTCGTCCCTGAGCCTTGAAGTGATATTTTGTCCGTTCAGATATACCTGCTGGACTCCTTCTTCATACCTGATCGTAACCTGCGCATCTTTGCAGGCTTCGATGATCTTATCCGTCTCTCCCGCCTGTATCCCCTGATCGAGGAAATGAATGGCAAGCCCCCGGTACATAGCTCCCGTATCCACGTAGATATACCCTTTTTCTCTGGCTACCAGCTTGGCAATGGTACTCTTCCCTGCCCCCGCCGGCCCGTCGATCGCTATATTGATTCCCATATTTTGCTTACTCCTTCGCTTTATTTTTAACGCGCTCCCATATTTTGCACGCCCTTTTACACACTCTCCCCCAAGATCTCCTGTGCGGCGCCCTTTCCTGCCGCGTACCCTGTAGACCAGGCGATCTGCAGGTTAAATCCGCCGGTCAGCGCGTCCACATCAAGAACCTCCCCCGCGAAATACATATTCTTAACAAGCTTCGATTCCATCGTCCCCGGGTCGATCTCCTTCGTGCTGATGCCGCCTTTGGTGATGACGGCTTCGCCGTAATCCCGAAGTTTTGTCAGTGTCATGGTAAAATGTCTGATCAGATGTACAAGTGCAGCGCGTTCTTCCTTTGAGATCACGTTGACTTTCTTTTCCGGAGGGATCCCGCTTAATTTTATCATAACCGGCACCAGTTTTGCAGGGAATAATTTCCCAACCGCATTTTTAAACTGGCGGTTTACGTTCTCCTCAAAATCCCGGATGATCCGCCTGTGAAGCATCTCTTCGTCAAGCGCCGGCTTTAAGTCTATCTCGAGAGTCAGCTGCTTTTCCGCAAGCTTCCTGCCCACGCGGCTGCTGGCGCTTAAGATCAGCGGCCCGCTCACCCCGTAATGGGTAAACAGCATCTCTCCGAACTCCTGGAAAAGCTTCTTTTTGCCGTCTAACACCGTAGCCTTCACATTGCGAAGCGACAGCCCCTGGATCTCTTTCACCCAGGTTTCTGCCGTCTCTATAGGAACCAGGGAGGGAATACACGGCTTCACCGTATGCCCAAGCTTCTTTGCAAAACGGTAGCCGTCCCCGTCAGAGCCTGTCGAGGGGTAGGAAAGCCCTCCGGTCGCCGCGATGCAGGCATCTCCCTCTTCTGTGCTCCCGTCAGAAAAGACAAGTCCCTTGAACTTACCGTCCTGCACCCGGATATCCTTCACCTCTGTGTGAAGCTTTATCTTGACCCCGAGACTGAAAAGCTTGCGCTCCAGCCCCCGGATCACATCCGAAGAATGGTCGGAGACCGGGAACACCCTGCCTCCCCGCTCCGTCTTTACCGGGACTCCGTTATCCTCAAAAAATGAGATAACATCCTGATTGGTGCAGCCGTAAAAGCTGCTGTATAAGAATCTCGGGTTGCTCATCACCGACCCAAGGAGAGTATCCATATCGCAGTCATTGGTGATGTTGCACCGTCCTTTGCCGGTGATATACAGCTTCTTCCCAAGCTTTTCATTTTTCTCATAGAGGAACACTTCCATCCCCTCTTCTGCCGCCGCTGCCGCCGCGAACATCCCCGCAGCGCCGCCGCCTATAACAAGCACTCTACTCATCCTCATCTGCACCGCCTTCTAAAGGATTCGACAGCTCCACCTTATCCCCCAGCATATTCAGCTCATCCTTGCTGTACACCTGGTACTCGTCCCAGATATCCTCCAGGGTCTCTAATGTCTTGATCACCTCATCCTGCTTCTTCATGCAGAGCGCTACCACAAGGGCATTCACCACGCTGAGAGGCGCCACAAGGGAATCCACGATAGAAGCCATATCGCTCCTGGCGATCAGATTGCAGGAGGAATAAAGAGTCATGGGGGAATGGATACTGTCCGTCAGGGTGATCACCTTCGCTTTACGGTTGCTGGCAAACTCAAGCGCTTTAAGGGTTCGCATGGAATACCGCGGGAAACTGATGCCGATCACCACATCCCGCTCATCCACCCGGATAAGCTGCTCGAAGATCTCGCTGGAACTGTTGGTGTTGACCAGCACCACATTTTCACAGATCGGATTTAAGTAAAATGCAAGAAAACTGGCTAACGGGGCGCAGCTTCTGATGCCGATCACATACACCTTCCTTGCGTCAAGGATCGTCTCCACCGCCAGCTCAAAGATCTCATGATCCAATGCCGCCAGCGTCAGCTTGATCTTCTCGATATCTGACTGGAGCACTGTTGCAAGGATCTCCCCCTGGCTGATGCGCCCGTAGGTGACCTCCATGCGCTGGATGGAATTGAGCTTCATCCGGACAAGTTCGCCGAGAGCCTTCTGGAAACCGGGATATCCGTCATATCCAAGCGCCATCGCAAAACGCACTACCGTGGACTCACTGACGCCCACTTCCTCGCCCATCCTCGCCGCCGTCAGAAACGCCGCCTTGTCATAATCCTTCCGGATGAAATCCGCAAGCTTCTTCTGTCCTTTGCTGAACTTTCCGTACCCTTCCTCAAGTTTTCGCTGTAAATCGTTGTTCTTCCCCATAAGTATGATCCGTCCTTTTCACAATCCACATCTAATTATTATAAATGAGAACCCCTGCAAATTCAATAAGTATTGTATAGGAACTTTTTTGAATTTGCGGGGAAGGGGACGCTCCGGAAGATGTGCAGTCCACGTCACCACGCTCTCGCTCTGAAAAAAGCCGGAGCACACTCTCTGTACTCCGGCTTTTTTATCCGCACCCATTTTATACGGGATAGCTTCCGTTTTCTGTATCGGCCACGGTCTGGTCGATCTTTGTCTGCTGTGCCTCTCTGTATTTGAAGAAATCTGTCGCCACCTGCGGGAACAGGGCGTAGGACAATACATCCTCATCCTGCTGGCTCCACTGTGCCATCTCGCTTCTTAAGGTATCAAGCTCGTCTGCGATCAGGTCTGCCGGACGGCAGGTAATAACCTGTGCGTCCTCGCCGAGAACTTTCTTCTTTACTTCTTCGTTGAACGGTTTTACGGTAGCGCCGTACTTTCCGCTCAAGACGTCCTTCGTCTCTTTGGTCGCCATCTTATAACGCTCGCCCATCAGGACATTGAATACCGCCTGGGTACCTACGATCTGTGAAGAAGGCGTTACAAGCGGCGGTTCGCCCAGATCTTTACGTACCTTCGGAACCTCCTAGAGAACATCGTAATATTTATCTTCCGCATTCTGCTCTTTAAGCTGTGAAGTCAGGTTGGAGAGCATACCGCCTGGCACCTGGTAAAGGAGCGTCTTGATATTCACGCCCATGTTCTTCGGGTTCAGAAGCCCGGTCTCAAGCGCCTTATCCCGGATCGGACGGAAGTAATCCGCGATCTCCGCCAGAAGGTTCTGGTCATATCCGGTGTCGTAAGGCGTGCCCTTAAAGGTCTCTACCATAACCTCCGTCGCCGGCTGGCTCGTTCCAAGGGCAAAAGGTGACATGGCCGTGTCAATCACATCCACGCCGGCCTCAACTGCCTTCAGGTAGGTCATGGAAGCAACGCCGGACGTATAATGGGTATGGAGCTGGATCGGCAGGCTTACTGCCTCC
>CATLEM010000102.1 GCA_949916155.1 uncultured Dorea sp. | reverse complement strand
TTCCTGCAGTCTCCGCAATCTTGGCTATCGTGCGCGCAGGATACAGGCCGCCCGGCTTTGTCGTATAGATAGATATATAATCCGCTGCATTTTCCCGGATAATATCCAGCGCATCCGCGATCGTCCAGCAGCTCTCATCCGCACAGACCGGACACGAAAGCCCATGCGTCACCTGTTTCATGGGATACAGGCCCTCCACTGGCTGCTCCAGATACTGCAGATCGTATTCATTCATCAGGTTACCCCATTTAATTGCTTCTTTCGCAGAGGGATAACCTTGATTCGCATCAATTAATATATGAATATCCGGCCCTAATTCCTCTCTCAGCTTTTTCATCAGAATCAGATCCCTATGCAGATCCAGGCCGCCCTTTGTTTTTATGGTCTTAATCCCTTCGGCTGCTGCCTGCACTGCCTCGCTTACCGCCGCATCAATATCCATAATTACTCCCAGGCTGTGGGCAATCGGTATCTCCTTGCGGTGGCGTCCGCCGAGCAGCTGAAATACCGGTTTTTCAACAGCTTTTCCCATAATATCATACAATGCGATATCGATTGCCGCCTTTGCATAATGATATCCGCGTATTGCCAGATCCATTTTCACATGAATCTGATCAATATCAAAGGGATCCATTCCCTCAATTACCGGGAACAGATTCTGCTCAATGACGATCCTGGTAGTCCCCGCCGATTCTCCGTAATACCGCCCGTAATCTCCACCCCACTCAGGCATCGCCGTCGCCTCTCCGAATCCTTCTATCCCGCAGTCCGTCATAACCTTCAATATCACATATCCCTGTCCCACATCTACGGTGCTGCTTGCCCATGTATGCTTTCTTCTTGTAGGAATACTGATCTCATATAATTCATATCCTGTAATTTTCATCTTCATCTCCATTCCGCCGCATGAGCGGCACTTACTATTCCCCTGCTGTAAAGTTTATTCTTTATTATAATTTTCCATATATGCCCTGGGACGGTATGTTATCTCTAATTCCGGCGAAGCTTGTATTCCTCTCTGTATGATCTTCGCCGTCTCAGCCACGCGTCTTCCGAGATTTTCCGCCAGTTCCAGCGACTGGCAGTCCTCAAGGATCCCTTTTTTGTCCCATGAGCCTGCATCTCCAGCCACGCCAAAATAACTTTTCGGCGGATCTGCCGCGATGGGAATACATTTCATCAGAAGGGCCGATTCCGCCAGCCACTGTATTGCCAGTTCCTGACCGCCCCATCTCGTCGCACCCTGTACGCATGCGCCGATCACCTTGTTCCATCTTGGATATCTCCCGTTAAAATATCCCCACTGCATATTGCACAGGCGGTCCATGGCACATTTCACCTGCCCTGGAGGTCCTGCATGGTAGACAGGCACTACCCATACGATACCGTCCGCCCAGACATATTCCTCCCAGAAAGATGCAAGGTCATCCTTGATCACACACTTTCCGTTCCGGGAGCAATATGCGCTGCATGTTCCGCTGCACCCGGAAAAATTTTTTCCGGCAAATTCATATACATGTATATTTACTTCATGAACAGAAGACGCTCCCTTTTTCACGTACTCCGACATGTGAAAGGAATTCCCATTTTTCCGCGGGCTTCCGTTAACGATCAGAATGTTTACCAACTTCACTGCCTCCTTAAGCATCTGCATTATTTTTTCCAAAAATCTTTCCAAAAAGGATATAGGCTGCAAACGCTGTCACTCCGCTTACAATAGGCGGAATCAGTATACTTTGTGTATTGCAGTACCATCCCGTGAACCCAGCGATGAACCATGCCGCAAGCCCCCAGAGATTCCATTTTCTCTTTTCCGAATTACTTTTTACTATGTAAACCTCCGCCAGATAAAGTCCCGGCATCGGCGCCAGCAATACGGACAGGACACTGACAAACACCAGAACAAAGTTAAGCGCGCCTGTGATGCTGAACAGTGCGGCCAGGACCGCCAGACTATATGCGATATGCACATGCTTGATCTTTCCTTTTATCGGCGTTTCGGCAATGATATTCTGGATACTCATCGTAGCGCTGTATATATTGTTGTCCTGCGTCGTCCATAAGGCGAAGAACGAACAGATCAGTGTCGGAACTGCAATTCCAAGAGACGCCGTTGCAGATACAAAATCCGTCTGCCCGGTTGCCTGTGCACAGATCACACCGGTAAGCTGCAATACCAGAAGGCAGAGAAAAAAGGAAATGAACCCGCCGATCAAAAAATGCGATTTTTTCCTGGCAAACCGGATGACATCCATTGATGAGATCGCACCGAATATCCATGAACCTACGCCTGCGGTCGTCGCCTGTGCAAAAGTATAATTCCCGTCAGGCACAAACTTCACAACATTTCCAAGATTCTCCGGATTGGACAATACGGAAAATATAACCCATGCTGACAGGATAACCGCTGCCGGAACACCTAAAAAACTTACAATCTCCAGCCCCTTATATCCTCTTGCCGATGACTGGAGCCACAGAAAGATCAAAATAACCGCTGTAACACCGGTGGCAAGAGGCCATCCAGGAACCGCCTGCAGAATCATTTTCGCAAAAGTATCTCCGTTTGTCCCAAGCCAGCATACTACTGACAATGCCAATATCACCGACAGAATGAGGGACCCTTTCTGTCCAAATACTTTTCTTGCTATTACTGTCGTCGTAGCACCGAACTTAAAAGCGATCATTCCGCAGGAAAGACAGATTGCCACTAAAAAGATATCTGAAGCAATCAGCGCCTTCAGGGAATCCATAAATGCCATCTTAGAGCCGATGGCCGCTCCTGTTACAAAGTTTGACATTGCGATCAGATACCCCGCCAAAACAGCGATCAGGCTGACTGCACTTTTTTTCGCACTGTCCGGTACTGCCTCAAATGCGTACTCTGTCGCGCTCATAATCTGTTCCGAATTTGATACCGTGTTTTTATCACTCATACTTTTCCTCCTGTAATTTGAACAGAAATATGTCTAAAATACTGCTTAATATACATATTCTATAATCTCCTTATACCCTTTTCCCAATAGCCCCATTTTTTCAAGATTGACTCCCTCTTTGCGGTAATCTTTTTTCATCAGGGCACCGGCAGTTACGATCAGGGCATCCATGACCGGCATATCCACTCCTGCAAGATGTCCAAGTTCGGACATGGGCACCAGTCCCGAGCAGATATCTTCATGCATATAACGGTGGTCAAGCCCTTCCGGCGCCTTGATGAATTTATTGGCTTCGCTTTCCTGACACGCGGCATACGCACTGTGGGCTTCCATACCTTTCCTGCTTGTAGATCCTGCTTCGTACAGGCCGCTCCCGAAATCAGCCAGCCTGATACCATAGGCTTGCGCCGCTTTTATTCTTTCCTCGTCCAGCCTGTCAACCACATTTCCCACACTCTCTGTAATACCCTCGTAATAGAACCGAAAATCTCCGTGCGTGTGCTCGATCCAACCCGCGTTAAGCAGTACCCCGGGGGGATGGAACATGGCATTGATATTGCAGAATGTAGATTCCAGTACATTTTCGGCGCAAACAATATGAGGGAATACAGACTGTACGGCCGCAAATACCTCTTCTGTCTTCCGTGCCGGAAACACCCCAACCTTCACTGCTTTGTCACTGCTGCTCACGTAGACCGACCTTTCGCTTTTCTTCCGCGCGATATAGCTCAAAGTATTTGATTCGGCAATCCGAAAGTCCTTTCCAAGTATATGCGCTGCATGGAGCGCCCCTCCGGAATGTCCCGGATTCATGTACAGGATCATCTTTTTTGTAAAATACGGCTTTATTTCTGACAGATATTTCTCATGTCCTGGTCCCGGTACTGTCATAATGACCATTTCCGCGCCGTCTAAGGCCTGCTTCATATGGTTTGTCACGGCGTTTAGCCGGCACTTCCCTTCGCCCCATACGCCGCTGTACGCAATTTCATTTCCATTTTCATTGAGGATTTTTCTTTTTTCCTCAGAAAATGTAAAAAGAGTGACTTTAAATCCGCGCAAGGTCAGATCTGCGGCTGCCGCATAGCCGCCATGGCCCGCTCCTAATACGGTTATGTTTTTTATCCTCATTTATTTCACCTTTATAACCGGCAGACGGTCATAGGAATGTTTAGTTCCTGTGATCATCCTGCAGCCATCCTCTGTAATCAGAACTTCATTTTCCAGCTGGTATCCGCATACTCCGTCAATAATATGGATCGGTTCCACACAAAGCACCATATTTTTCTTAAGCACCGTATCTTTATATGGATTGATATACGGCTCTTCATGAAGGGTAAGCCCAAGTCCGTGACCTACAAAAGCAATCGGTTCAAACCCCCACCCTGTAAATTCCTTCAGGAATTCATCATATACGTTTTTTGTGCTGACCCCCGGCCTGAGCCTTTGAATCGTATTGTCATGGGCCTTGACAACCTTGCTGTAAATATTGATATGACGCTCTTCAGGCTCTCCTACAACCGCGGTTCTGCAGCAGTCACAATAATAATTATTTTTGATTCCCATCATATCGACGCGTACAATATCGCCCTTTTTCATCACTCTGTCTGTCGGCGCTCCGTTAAGCAGGCAGCTTCTCTCGCCCGAGGCAACCATCGGCACAGACATCTTATCTCCGCCAATAGCATTAAACCCTTTCACCAGGACATTGTACAGATCTTTTTCTGTCATGCCTTCCCTTACTGTATCAAAAGCTGTATAGATCACATCCTCTATCCCAGCGCCAAACTCTGTAATGCGGTCAATCTCGAACTGCATCTTTACCAGTCTCATTTCTTCATAGACTGCATCCGCATTCACAATCTGGGCATGGGGAAGTTCTTTTTTTATTTTTTCCATATCTGTAACAGGAAGATATGACAATTCCATACCGATCCGTTTATTCTCCATCCCAAATTCTTTCAGCTTCTCAATTGAAAGAAGTATCGGACTTTGCGTAAATTCGTTGTAACTGGTAATGCTCTCTTTCGGCATCCATCCCTCCATCTTGATCAGAGGTTCCTCTATATTGACGATAATCACCTCTGGATCACGTTCCATCGTAACAATATGAATAACCTCACGGCTTCTTACTGTGATCTGTGTCGGTATCTGCACTCCGGTTACATAAGTGATATTTTCAGGTGTCATGGTTACTAAGGCATCCAGATTATGTTCTTTCAGCATTGTTCTCTGCAGTTCTGTAATTACTTTCATATTATCCATTATATTTTTCTCCTTTTCTTTTTTGGTTGAACTAATTATATTTGGTAGTACCAATTTGGCGATGAAAAATTATTATATTATTGCGTCTTCTATACTTCTGCGGACGCTGACTAAATGAGCAGTATATTCCTGCTTTACTTTATTCACATCCCCTGACCCGAAAGCGTTCGCTATGTGGTTATGTTCCTCTATAGATCGCATAATACGCATCTGGTCCGAAAAGAGCACATCTCGCTCATCATAAATATTTCCTGTCAATGCAACACATATATTTAAAAGAATGTCATTATCCGCCGCCTTGCGGATAATATTGTGGAACTCCAAATCATTTTTTAACAGCTCATCATTATTCATTTTCCGGTTCTGTGCCTGTCTGATACAACTTTTCAGTTCCTGACGGACTTCATTATATTCATTCTCCGGAATGAGCTCTATTGCACGCAGATCCAACGCTTCTCTTACAGTGAGCATGTTCAGTATCTCTCCCCTGTGGGTAAAAAGCCAAAGGCCTCCTTCACGGTTTGGATATACATCTGCCTTTTGCAGGAATATCCCGCTTCCCCTGCGTATCTCCAAAACGCCCAATGTCTGCAGAATCTTCAGCGCTTCTCTCAGGGAATTACGGCTTACGCCCAACTCTGCCGCCATTTCACGCTCGGAAGGCAGTCTTTCTCCCACCGATACTCCTGCATATTGTATGTATTTTAATATTTTTTTTACGTTCTCATTCTCATTTAAAAATACACCGTGTTGCATATATCTGTTCTTCCTTTTACTACGTCATTTACTGACTTCATTATATCGGAACTGCCCAGATATTTCAATTTATTTTTCATTCTGCCGTCAGGCATTAGCCGTCATCGTCTGCAATGGCTGCAACAACTACAATTTCCACCAAGATCTGCGGTCTTCCAAGCGCTGCAATTATACATGCCCTTGTCGGCTCATATCCTGCCTCCGTCCATGCATCCCATACGGCATTAAACGGCTGAACCATATCCCCTTTGGGCAGATACACATCCGCATGCAGGATATGCCTTTTGTCAGAACCGTGCTGTTTAAGGATAGTTTCAATTTTTCTCAGCACGGCCCTGCTCTGGGAAGAAATATCATCTCCCGCCTCAGTGGCTGTCTGCCCCGACAAAAACAGCAGATTACCATATTGGATTGCTTGATGATAACGTCCATTACTTTCAAACCTCTGAATCATCTTCCTCACCTCCTTCTTTCTTCTTAACTACAATATGCATCAGTTAAAACGTGAAGCCATAGGTCAGTGGATCATCCGGGTCTATCACAAGCTTATGGAAGCCTGAAATATGCGCTGTACCAGTTAAAGTGGGAACCGCCCCCGGATATCCTCCTACATATACCGGCCTGACAATCCGTGCAGTGAATTTTCCTCCTGTTAAGCTTTCTTGAGAAAATCTTTCCCCTTCTTTAAGTGCTCCTTTTACGAATTGCGTAACTGCCCTTGCTGAAGTTCCTGTGCCACAGGGAGATCTGTCTACTCCCGGTAGAAACACATTAGCGCTTCTCGCATCCACATCTTTTCTCTCTGTCTGCTTTGAATACCAGTGAATCTGTGCTACTTCGTTAATTTCAGGTTTTTCCGGATGGATAAATCCGATTTCCTTATTCACCTTAGTCTGTACAAGCTCAGACAGCTTCAGAATATGCGGAAGATTTTCCGGCTTCAGCGTAAGATTAAATTTATCGGCATTCACCAAAGCAAAACTCCCTCCTCCGTATGCCACATCAACTTCTATATCCCCAAAACCCTCGAAATATAAAGTGCTTGTCTCATACAAAAAACAGGGAATATTCTCAAAAGTCACTTCCTTAACACAATAATCCTCAACTCTGGCTGTCGCAGTGACAAGTCCCGCAGGTGTATCCAGTTTTACCGTTGTATAAGGCTCTGATGCTTTCACCATACCTGTCTCGACCAGCATCGTTGTCACCCCGATCGTGCTGTGTCCGCACATCGGGAAATATCCTCCTGAATCGATAAAAATGACTCCGAAATCTGCTTCTTCATTGCAAGGTTCCGTGATTACCGCTCCTGACATCACACTGCCGCCTCTTGGCTCCAGCATGGCAGCTTTCCGTATCCAGTCGTAATGCTTCTCAAAATAATCCTTTTTTTCTGACATTGTGCTTCCTTTTAATCTTGGGACACCTGAGACAATACTTCTCGTCGGTTCGCCAAATGTATGCGTGTCAACAGTTTCAATAAATTTTGTAAATTTCACTCTTTCCCTCCTTTGGTAGTGCCAATTTTTAAAAAAAATAAAGAATATCAATATAATTCTTATATTGGTTGAACCTCTTTATGTATTGTAGTATAACCGTTGTAATATATTTTGTCAATATAATTTCTGATAATTTATCAAAAAACCGTGAATTAATAGAATCTCTTAGTATTTGCTGAACATTGATTTTAAATAGTTTTCAGAAAATAAAGCCGCTGTAATCATCATATTGACTTTGATTACAGCGGTTCTTCATTTCAGACAACTGCCTCGATCAGCAGCTTATCCCCAAGACGTATATGTTTTACGCCAATCTGTTTATTTTTATTAAAGTTGAGATTCTGATCCTGGAGCGCTGCCTTATACAGTTTAGAATTCTGATCATCACCTGATGAAAGGAACATATTATAAAGCCGCATCTCAAATACCCGGTTGGCAACAACTGCACTTCCGCCTTCATTTTTTACAAACCCGAACATTACCGCCATGTCAAGCGCCTCTTCATCCGGATTATAGACGATATTTTTTCCTGTGAACAAAAGGTCATACAGCAACTCCCGCAGCTTCGGGTAATCATCAAGTTTATTCACCAACGACTCAAAAAGCGTATTTTTTTCGGATAACAAAAGTTTAACCGCTTCCAGTACACCTTCTTTTGTCCATGCCGTCTTTCGCTCCGAAAGAACCCCGTCTGACACAGGATTTTCATCCATAGCCTTGCATAACCATGACACAAGAAACGGATATCCTGACGTATAATCAAAGATCATCCCGGCAATGGCAGCTGTATCCATGTCAATATCCTGATCCGATGCATACTCTTCAAGCATGGCTTTGATACCATCTGCCGTAAAACTCATATCTGCCATAAAATCCATCGCTATATTCCACGGACTGTTTCTTCTTACAGAGCCGTTCTGATCTTCTGTCCGGTATCTGATATTTTTTACATCATACACACTGGCAAGAATCACCGACTGGAATGCCGCCCGTTCCTCTCTGTGAATATAGTACCCCCGCAGCTGTGAGAGAAAATCAAGAAACACCTGATTGTTGGTTGCATTGTCCACCTCATCAATCATCAGTACGACTGGTTTCGACGACTTCCTGCACCAGCTGCTCAGACAGAGAAATAATGTTCCCAGATCATCGCAGCTTCCCGCTGCCGAAAAACTGCGCAGCTCACTTTTGATCTCATCCGGCACGATTTTCTCATCCTGTACTGCCATCAGGACCTCCCGGGCAAAAGCCTTTACAAAATGATCTTCGCTCTTAAAATTCGCATGGCTTAACATCTGGAAATCGATGCCGGCAACAAGATACTCCGGTCTTAGATAATCCTTCAGCGCATTCAGCGTCGTCGTCTTTCCATATTGCCTGGCACGGTTAATCGTAAAATAAGCCCCTCTGTCTATAAGCTCTTTTATCTTCTCAAGACGCGGCTGTATATTTACCATATAATGATACTTCGGATTACATGCTCCTGTAATATTAAAGTAACGCTCCATGCCCTGCTCCTTTATTCGTTTCCTTCTGTCCAGTGATTGGGGTAGTGATTTGCGAAACGCTGTACTAGCTTAACTCAACTTTCTCAACCATCGCCGTATCTTCCGGCTTAAATTCATTCTCAAGATCATAGATATTATGTCCGGTGGACTCTCCGAGCACTCTTCCTTCCAGAGAATAGCAGCGGATAAATCTCTTACCGTCCACGCTTGACCAGTGCTCCACATCCCAGCTCATATAACCGTCCTCGTCCGACTTCTTTTCTTTCAGATAGATATCTACCTGGCGTCCGTCCTTCATGATCTGGATCAGGCCCTTTGTTCCGTCAACCTCTACCTCT
>CATLEM010000101.1 GCA_949916155.1 uncultured Dorea sp. | reverse complement strand
GTGCAGGCAGAGGCTTATGCATCAGAGCCGGCAGTTCAGGAAGAGGAAACTGCGGGAAATGAAGGAGAGGTCCGGGAAGAATATGTGGATCTGTCCGACAGCATAATACAGGAAGGCGGATTCCCTAAGGCAGAAGCTGCGTCGGGAAGAAGGATGCGCCGGTCGGCGGCGGATACTCAAAAAGAAAAAGCAGTGCAGGAAGCGCTGATGAAAACGTGGGACAGTTTTGAGACGAGTTGTGCTTTGTCTTCTTTTGGACTTACCAAGGAAGAGGTTAAGACAATTTATTTGGGAACATTGAATACCCAACCAAGATATTTTTATGTTGAAAGTAAATATACTGTTTGGTCTTCAGGAACAGGAATCGTAAGTAAGGTGGATGTTGAATATAGGGTGAGTAAAAACGAAGCTATGCGGCAATCGGAGGCATATAACAGCGCTATTGCAGATGCTGTAAGAAATGCAGATCAATCCTGGAGCGACATGGAGAAAGCTCTTTATGTGAATGATTACCTGGCGCGTAATTGTGAGTACGACACAAATTATAAGAATTATTCATCATATAACGCTCTGGTTGATAAAAAGGCGGTTTGCCAGGGTTATGCGCTTGCCTTTTTGGAATTAACACGGCAGATGGGTGTTCCCTGTGAAGTAGTGACCAGTGATTCTGTTAATCATGCATGGAATATGATAAAAGTCGGAGACAGTTACTATCATGTAGACGTGACCTGGAATGACCCAGTTAAGGATCAGTTGGGAAGAGCACGGCATATTTATTTCATGAAGAGTACGCCTTTCTTTAAAGAGTATGGCAGTGGTACTAAAAGTGGTTCGCATTTTAAAGAAGATGATTGGGTATTTACAGGTTCTACAACCTATGACACTGCAGCAAACACATCATATGATAATTATATCTGGGATAATATAGATACTGGTTTTGATTATATAGATGGTTTATGGTATGGTTTTGATGGCAATGACAGTATCTGTACTTATACATGTGATGGAAAACAATTTTCCAAGAAAGGTTCGATCATAAAGGTTAATGACATATGGAATGTTATTGGCGGATCAGGATATTGGAATGGAACATTTGTAGGAACAGGCTTTTTTAACGGGGAATATTATTATTCCGGAAGCACGGCTGTCTACAAACTTGACATTGATACAAAGATAAGCCGGACAGTATATGAACTGACGGATACTCAGAAGATGACTGGAAGGATTTATGGAATGAATATCACTCCATCAGGGCAGCTTCAGTATGTTTTATCAGAATCTCCGAATGAATCTGGAAACATTATGACAATACAAGAATTAAGCGGAGGGCAGAAGGAGAATCTCTACACCATCCATTTTGATGGAAATGGTGCAACCGGAAGTATGGAAGACATGAAATTCCTTACATCAGGGAAAAAATATTCTCTGAACGCTAATCAGTTTGTGAATGGGGCAAAAGAATTTGCAGGCTGGAATACAGAGCAGAATGGAAACGGAACGCCATATACAGATCAGGATACAATTAATTATCAGGCACCAACAAACGGAGCGACACTCACTTTATATGCTCAGTGGGGAGAATGTTCTCATAAGCAGACAGAAGTAAGAAATGAAAAAAAGGCGACTTGCAAAGAGGAAGGATATACAGGAGATACTTATTGTATAAATTGTAAAGAATTGGTTAAGCAGGGGACGGTTATTGAAAAGAAGCCCCATACGCCTGCCGCAGATGAAGGAGTGGCGCCAACTTGTACCACAGATGGAAAAACGGAAGGAAGTCATTGCAGTGAATGCGGAGAAGTTCTTTTGGCACAGACTGAGCTTCCGGCATTGGGGCATGACTGGAATACAGAGTTTGAGACGGATTATGAGGCGACGGAAGAGAGTGAAGGACAGAAGTCAAGGCATTGTCTCCGTGCAGGTTGTGATGCGATAACAGACATACAAATCATTCCGAAGGTGGAAAAAGGACATGAGCATGTAATAATCGAGATACAGGAAATAGAAGCGACATGTACGAGAGAAGGAAAGACGGCAGGGACTTCCTGTGAAGTGTGCGGCGCGATACTGTCAGGGCAGCAGACAATCCCCAAAAAAGAACATACGGAAGAGATGAGAGAAGCCGTAGAAGCGACTTGCACGGCAAACGGAAGGACAGCGGGTACATCCTGTGAAGTATGCGGTGCGATACTATCAGGACAGCAGATAATCCCGGCAAAAGGTCATACAGAAGTAATTGATGGAAGAGCGGTAGAAGCAACCTGCACGGCAAACGGAAGGACAGCGGGCATCTTATGTCAGGAATGCGGCGCGGAGTTACAAAAGTCAGAGATAATTCCGGCCAAGGGCCATTCTTTCGGCCCATGGGAAATCAGGAGAAATCCGCAGATCGGCATCCCGGGTAAGAAGGTGCGTGTATGTACAGTGTGCCAGGAAACTGAAGAAGAGGAAATTCCTGCTCTTAAGGATACGGTGGTGAAAGTATCCTCGATCAGTATCACTACCCCGCTGTCTTTAAAGATTGCAGAGGGAAAGAAAGTGACTCTGAGCGCGGTTGTCCTCCCTGCCAATGCGTCTGATAAAGGAGTGATATGGAGCAGCAGCAATACCAAGGTGGCTAAGGTTGATCAGAATGGAAGAGTCAGTGTACTGAAGAAAAGCGGCGGCAAGAAAGCTGTGATCACTGCGGCCGCAAGGGATGGAAGCGGTAAGAAAGCGTCTGTTACTATTCAGTCTATGAAGGGTGCGGTAAAGAAAGTCGTTATTTCCGGCAAGAAAACGGTAAAGGCGGGTAAAACGCTGAAGCTGAAAGTAAAGATCACGGCTGCAAAGAAAGCAAATAAGAAGGTGAAATGGAAGAGCAGCAATAAAAAATATGCGACGGTAAGCAGTTCCGGCAAGGTGAAAACATTAAAGGCAGGAAAAGGGAAAAAAGTGAAGATTACTGCTATGGCAACAGACGGAAGCGGCAAAAAGAAGACGTTTACAATTAAAATCAAGTAGTATCGGAAGTCAGCAGGATATCATAACGGATATGGTGTCCTGCTGATTAGGATTGCCGGAAACTGCGGATGGATCACATGATCAGGAGGAGTAATATATGCTGAAAGGAAAAACTATCCTTCTTGGTGTTACCGGAGGGATTGCCGCATATAAGAGTGCGTCGCTTGCGAGTCTGCTTGTCAAGGCAGGAGCCGAGGTCCGGGTTCTTATGACGGAGAATGCAAAGAATTTTATCAACCCTATTACATTTGAAACACTGACAGGACACAAATGTGTTTCGGATACTTTTGACCGGAATTTTGAGTTTCAGGTGGAGCATATTGCATTGGCGAAGAAGGCAGATACAGTGATCATCGCGCCGGCTACGGCAAATGTGATTGCTAAGCTTGCCCATGGGATTGCTGATGATATGCTGACGACGACGGTACTGGCGTGCCGCGCCCCGAAGATTATCGCGCCGGCTATGAATACTGCCATGTATGATAATTCCGTTACGCAGGACAATATAGAACGCCTGCGTCGTTACGGTATGGAGGTTGTCTGTCCGGCATGCGGGTATCTGGCATGCGGGGATACCGGTGCGGGGAAAATGCCGGAACCGGCAGATCTGATGGAATATGTTTATAAATGCTGTGCATTTCCGAAGGATATGGAAGGACTTAAGGTGCTGGTGACAGCGGGACCGACTCAGGAGGCCGTCGATCCTGTCCGGTATATCACCAATCATTCCTCGGGGAAGATGGGATACAGCATTGCCAGGATATGTATGCTTAGAGGAGCGTCTGTTACTCTGGTAACCGGGAAGACGGCTTTAAAGCCGCCGGCGTTCACGGAAGTAATTCCGGTCATATCTGCTAAGGATATGTATGATGCGGTGGTCAGAAGAAGCGGAGATATGGATATTATCATCAAGGCGGCTGCCGTGGCGGATTACCGTCCTCTGCATGCGGCAAAGGAGAAGGTGAAAAAGTCTGAAGGACAGATGTCCATTGAACTGGAACGGACAGATGATATCCTGGGATTTTTAGGCGCGCATAAAAATCCAGGGCAGTTCCTGTGCGGGTTTTCCATGGAAACAGAGAACATGCTTGAAAATTCCAAAAAGAAACTGGAGAAAAAGAATCTTGACATGATCGTAGCGAACAATCTTAAGGATAAAGGAGCGGGCTTTGAGACGGACACAAATATCGTTACTCTGATAGGCAAAGATTTTGAAGAGGAGCTTCCGATCATGGAAAAGGAAAAGGTCGCAGCCTGTATCCTTGACCGGATACTCGGGATGAAAGAGAAGAATACAAAGGAGAGTATATGATGAATACGATAATCAGGCAGTCGGTATTAAGCGGTATGCTGGTAGGAATCGGGGTTGTGATCAATACGGTATCCGAAAACCATCTGATCAGGGATGAGGAAAAATAAAAAGGTATTGTAACCAGAATGAAAAAGTAGGAACAGTTCCTAAGGAGAGGAGGATGTAAGATGAAACAGATAAAAAGAATAATATCAGGTATATTATGTGCGGTATTGCTGATCAGTATCCCCGCAACAGAAATCTATGCCGGCGATACCAGTCAGGCTGAAGTAATGAATGGGTGGTATGCAGTGAACGGCAAAAAGCATTATTATCAAAATGGCAGGAAAGTGACAGGCTTTAAAGTGATAGAAGATGGAAAATACTATTTTGATAAGAATGGTGTTATGCAGACAGGCTTAAAAACGATAAACGGCAAAAAGTATTATTTTGATAAAAACTATGGATATATGTATATGACTTCAATCTATAAAAATTATATTGTAGATTATAAAGGCGTACTTCATAAAATACCGAAGAAAACCGGAAATAAAAAGAAAGATGCAAAAAAGGTTGCGAAACTGATTGCCAAATGTATACCGAAGAAGGGAAAAGAAAGAGATATCGACAGGGTAGGACGTGCTGCATTTTACGTATACTTGTTCTGTAACCGGGCGAAATATACGATGAAGGGTAAAGATTACCGTGAGGCGTACGGAGTCTTTTATGCGAAGAAATATTCCTGTGCAGGCTCGACCAGAGCCCTGGGCATGATCCTGGATTGTATGGGGTATAAATGGACGCATGTCAATAAAAATAAATATACCCATCAGTGGTGTAAAGTCAAGATGGACGGTAAAAAAGGATATGCTGACGGCATGGTTGGAATGGTCGGATATGGGAAGCATCCTGCAAAATAGAAATAATTTTAAGAAAAGGAGGAACTGAAAATGCTTGCAGAATCAGATAAATATGTCAAGAAGGCATATGAAAGATTGGTGGAAATCAGTGCAGATGAAGAAAAACGTCTGGAATATGAAGCACGTGAGAAAGCAATCCGTGATTACAATAATCTCATATCCAGCGGATGGGTGCGTGGATGTGAGCAAGGCAGAAAAGAAGGGCTGCAGCAAAATATACGGAGCAGTATTGGAAAGAAATGAAAAGATAAGATAAATCTATGCTTTTGTGCTGATTTCACATTTCACTATATCTCTCCGCAATATTTCCTGTAATCTGCCGCGAAATTATCCGCCTGTTCAAGCACAGAGGCGGCATCTGCATCAGAAAGATTTTTAATCAGTGCAGTCATGTCGTCTTTGATCTTGCCCGGGTTGTAGGGAACCTCCAGGGCAAAATCGGCATATGCCCGAAGCTTTTGAAAATACATATTTGTTTCAGGTTCTTCATGAGCCCTCCGGCTCATGCGGTACATAAAGAGACAGTCTGCCGCATCTACGTCTGTACATTCTGTGCAGATCCATTTTCCTAAAAAATAGTGAGTGTTATTCAGTTCATAGAGAAATCCGGGATATTTTAAAATACGTTCTATCATAGTCTTTTGTCCTCCTGTATTTATTATTATCGCTGAAAAATATGTTTTTTTCAACAAATATTTTTCTGTAATGTACAATCTTGCGGATAACTGGTAAATGGTGTTGACTTTAAAATGGATTGGTGATAAATTCGTCGTATTGACACTTTGGCACATAAGACTGAGAGAAGTCTGACATGAGATTTAACAGGAGGAAGTTGTAAAATGGCAGTTAGATACTATGAGGATCAGAGAATATTCAAGCTGGATACAAAGAATACTACCTATATGATCGGGCTTACGCCGGAAGGGTACGTGGGACATGTTTACTATGGGGATTATATGGAGAGCGCTGACGCAGCGTACCTTTTGCGAACCGGGGAACATCCTTATACGCCGTCTGTGCTGCCGAGGGAGAAATCTTCATTTCTTGACTTCTTCCCGACAGAGTATCCCACAGGAGGAATTGGAGATTACAGGGAAAGCTGTCTGGATGTGAGGGGAGAAGCGGGGAGCCGGGGTTGCGAGATTTTATACGATTCTCACAGTATCAGAAACGGAAAACCGGGACTTAAAGGACTTCCGGCGTCTTTTGGGACAGATGAAGAGGTTATGACGCTGGAGATCATATGTGTCGACAAGGTGCTGCATCTAAAAGTGGTTCTTTCCTATTCGGTGTTTGAGAAAGAAGATGTGATCACGAGAAATGTAAGGCTGATCAATGAGGGAGAGGAGCATCTGCGGATTGAAAAGGTGCTTTCTGCCTGCATTGATATGGATGACGAAGAATTTGAGATGGTCACTTTGACGGGAGGATGGGCGAGAGAACGCCGGATCCAGAGAAGAAGGCTGGCTTACGGGAGACAGTCGGTGTCTTCGGCGAAGGGAGGATCAAGCCATCAGGAGCATCCGTTTATGGCACTTGTGACATCTGGGACAACTCAGCAGACCGGCCGGGTGTACGCCATGAACTTTGTGTATTCCGGTAATTTTATCGCGGAGACAGAACTAAACCAGCACGATGCAGTGCGTATGGTCATGGGGATCAATGATGAGGATTTCTGCTGGAATCTAAGGGGCGGCGAGGAATTTCAGGCGCCGGAGGCAGTGCTTATCTTTTCCGGCGAAGGCTTCGGAAAGATGAGCCGGTCTCTCCATGATTTTTACCGGAACCATATGATCAGGAGCCCTTATCTTCATAAAAAAAGACCGGTGCTGATCAATAACTGGGAAGCCACATATTTTGATTTTGATACGGAAAAGCTTCTTTCCATTGCAAGAGAAGCGAAAAAAGCAGGCATTGAGATGCTTGTCATGGATGACGGATGGTTTGGAAAGCGCAGTAATGACGACAGTTCTCTCGGCGATTGGACGGTCAATGAAGAAAAAATTACAGGAGGGCTTAAATATCTTGTGGATAAAGTGCGGGAGATCGGCCTTGAGTTTGGCATCTGGTTCGAGCCGGAGATGATATCTCCGGATTCCGAGCTTTATAAAGTTCATCCTGAGTGGGCGATCCATATCCCGGGACGCGCCGCGACAGAGAGCAGAGCCCAGTATGCGCTGGATCTTTCCAACCCGGAGGTAGTGGATTACGCTTATGAATGTGTGGCAAAGATTTTAAGAAGCGCGCCGATCTCCTATGTAAAATGGGATATGAACCGCCAGCTCAGTGATCTGGGAAGCGCTTATCTTGATCGGGATTCCCAGCAGGAATTATTCCACCGGTATGTGCTTGGCCTTTATGAGATGCAGGAACGTCTTGTGACGGAATTTCCGGACCTTCTTCTGGAGAACTGTGCGAGCGGAGGCGGACGGTTCGACCCGGGGATGTTCTACTACAGTCCCCAGATCTGGTGCAGTGATGATACGGACGCCGTTGAACGTCTTGCCATTCAGGAAGGAACAGCGCTTATCTATCCATTGTCAACAATGGGAGCGCATGTGAGCGACTGCCCGAACCATATGACAGGGCGCGTTACGCCGTTTGAGACAAGGGGACATGTGGCGCTTGCGGGAACCTTCGGGTATGAGCTGGATATCACGAAGATTTCTGAAAAAGACCGGGAGATGATCCCGGAGCAGGTGGAGATGTACCATAAATACAATGATCTGGTGAGGGAGGGAGATTACTACCGGATCGCTTCTTACAGAGAAAACCATAAATATGACTGCTATCTTGTGGCGGCGAAGGATAAGAGCGAGGTGCTCATGACTTTCGTGCAGGTACAGTGTGCGCCTGTGTTCCACGGGAAGAAGATCCGGCTTCAGGGGTTTGATGAAAAGTCAGTCTACCAGCTTGACGGGACTAAGCAGGCTTACACCGGAGAGATGCTGATGAAGGGCGGTTTTGTCATTGATTTTGCGCAGGGAGATGCGGTGAGCAGACTGTATCATTTTGTGCGGATCAACAGGTGATAAAGCGTAGATAGAACAGATAAAAATCTCCATGACCAGAGAATCATTTATTCTTAAATTCTGGTCATGGAGATTTTTTGTGGTTAAATTTCGGCGGAAACAGATTGACTTTTTCTTTATTTTTTGGTTAATATATGTTATATAAACTAAAATTAACTTATAAAAACAACTAATTTAACTTACAAATAAGAAAGGTTGAAAGAAATGGGAAAAGTCAGGCTGATAGATATTGCAGACCGGCTCGGCGTCAGTTCGGTTACCGTGCACAATGCGCTGTCCGGGAATAAAGGCGTCAGTGAAGAAATGCGGATGAAGATCGTGGAGACGGCAGACGAGATGGGTTATATACCGGCGTCTGCTGTAAAGAAAAAGAACACAGAAAGCGGGACATTCCGAAAGATCGGTGTTTTGATCGCGGAAAATTATCTGGCACAGTATTCTACCTACTACTGGAAGATGTATCAGGAGCTGTCGCTGGCCGCGACGGAAAAAAGGTGTTATACGACTATTGAGGTCCTGAAGAAAGAGGCGGAACAAAAGACATTAGAATTGCCGGAAATCATTAAGAACGGGAGTGTTGAAGGGGTGGTCATCATCGGGGAGATCGATAAAAAATATATCCGGATGCTGCAAAAAAAGCTGGCTATGCCGGTGATTTTCCTTGATTTTTACGACAGCGAGATTGCCAGGGATGCGGTGATTGCTGACAATTTTTACGGGATGTACCAGATGACAGAGCTTCTTTTTGAGCGGGGAATGGAAAAGATCGGCTTTGTCGGTTCCATCTATGCCACCAGCAGTATCATGGACCGGTACTGCGGCTTTATGAAATCTATTCTGGAACATAGAGGGACGGTCCCGAAAGAGTGGCTGATCGAGGACCGTGATTCTCTGGGGCAGGTAGATTTTGAACTTCCGAACTGTCTTCCGGAAGCATTCGTATGTAATTGTGATCTGGTGGCCGGAATGACGGTCTCCAAGATCATAGAGAGAGGTTTTCGCGTGCCGGAAGATATATCGGTGGTAGGTTTTGACAATTATCTTTATCCCGGCTATGCAGATATGAAGATCACTACTTACGAGGTGAGCACAAAGACGATGACAAAGGTGGCGGTTGATAAAATATTAAAGCAATTGAGGAATCCTGCAAAAGGAAAGACGCTGGAGGTTGTATCCGGTCATATTATCTGGAAGAATAGTGTGAGGGTGG
>CATLEM010000100.1 GCA_949916155.1 uncultured Dorea sp. | reverse complement strand
ATTGGTGGGATAATCGGGAGAAGGAGCTTTCCAAACTAATGCAGCTCCTTGACGAAAGGAAGGAAACAGCATACCAGATTTATCAGGAACAACATGTAAATGATTCAGTGAAAACCGAGGAAGCGCCAGCAGAAATTGTCAGCCATGTTATTGCAGAGGCGAACGGTTCTGGTATGCTGCTGGAAAAGGAATCAATAATTTCGGAAGAACAGATGAAGGATGCTGCACCGGGAGCAGAAGAAACAAAGCCTGAAATGAAGATTCATATAGGAAAATCAGCAGAGGAAAAACAGGAAGATGAAGCGATGCCAGATCAGAAGCCGTTTATTGCTGTGGAAGAACATTTTGTGAGTCAGAATTCAATTTCTGCTGCAACGGATGTCAAAGTGGCTTCCAGGAAAAAGGAAAATGCAGGAGTAATTACACAAGTGAGTTCTACAAAGTCGGAATACCGTGTAAAGGAATACATTTCTGCAGATATTGATGTAACCGAACTGGCTGCGTCTGATTATGTGAAGAGGGAAAATCAGGCGTTGATCGCTGAAAAGATACAGAAAATTATTGATGCGGAGGCTCCGATTACATATGACCGTCTGGTGAAGAAAACGTTGCGGGCATTTCATATCGCAAGATTAAGTCAGCAGACTTTGGAGGCAACGGATAAGGCGTTGAAGAAGGTTTCTGTACGTATGAATAAGCAGGGCGGAGTAAAGTTCTGTTGGCGTAAAGATCAGGATCTGGCTCAGTATCTGGTCTACAGAAATGAATTGAATTCTGCCGACAAGAGATCTGCGGATGAAATTTGTCAGCAGGAACTGAAAAACGCTGTCTGTATTACATTGAAGGAACAGGGCGTACTTAATAAAGATAGTCTGCTTAAAGCAACAATCCGGACAATGGGATATGCAAGAAGCAGTACCGCATTACTTGCTGCAGCGGAGCGAGGTCTGAAATATGGCCGGAAGACCGGAGAGATTGTGCAGAATGAGGAGAAGCGGTTTGTGCTAAAAGACTGAAAGAACTTTGAAATAATAAGTTGGAAATGTGAATGACTGGATGGAACTGGTAAGCTTTACGGTTGACGGCTATCCATGTCTGGATAAAGGAGATTACACCGCAAATCTGCATCAGTATATTGCGGATAAAAAGGCTCTGATATTGCGGGATGTTAGGCTGGCTGTTGGCGTGATGGGATTTTCGTCCGGCACAGGCAGCATAGATTTTCTGGCTGTCCATCCGCAGTGCTGGTGTTTCGTTATTACAAAGCTGTTCCTTGATAAGCTGGCGGAGGAATTGCTTTGCGGGAAAGAGATTACGTTGACGACATATCGTGCAGGCGATAAGGCAGATACGGGAATATTCATGCTGTACGTAAAGGACCCCAGTGGGCAAGCCTTTGCGCCATATCTTAATTCACTTATGATAATTCCCGATGAACTTACGGACGAACAGTGCGCAATGAGCCAAGCATGGCAAATCCACAGTATATTGCCAATAAGGAACCAAAAATCATAGGCAGCACCGATAATAATCTGATTGACGCAATGAAAGGGATTATGGATGGTACGGTCAATGTTGCTCCGCTGCTTGATGCAATTGTGGGAATCAATGTTTTCCAACAGGCATTTGACCGTCAGATGAACGGCTCTGCCTGCAAGGTTTTGATAGATATGACGAAAAACAACATATAATATTTGCGAATGTTACTGTGAACGGAGTGAACAGTAAGGGAAAGATGGCTTATGTCGGCCATCTTTTTTCTTCTACTGGTCAATTCGATGGGGGTATGCTATA
Organism: uncultured Dorea sp.; assembly: GCA_949916155.1. GTDB lineage: Bacteria > Bacillota > Clostridia > Lachnospirales > Lachnospiraceae > MD308. The sequence goes on along the minus strand of CATLEM010000100.1, from coordinate 7,743 downwards.
ATCAGAGTTGCTTTGGAGGTGGATAAATGATCATAAGCGCGAGCCGAAGAACGGATATCCCGTCATACTATTCGGAATGGTTTTTTAACAGGCTGAGGGAAGGATATGTCTTGGTAAGGAATCCCATGAATTTCCGTCAGGTCAGCAAAATAGACTTATCGCCGGAGGTTGTCGATGGGATTGTTTTCTGGACGAAGAACCCGGCTCCGATGATGAAAAGGCTGGAGGAGCTTGAAGGGTATAATTATTATTTTCAGTTTACATTGACGGCATACGGGCAGGAGATTGAGACAGGCCTTCCGCCGAAAAGTAAAGTCCTCGTCCCTTTATTCCGGCAGTTGTCGGAGGAGATTGGAAAGGAAAAGGTGATCTGGAGGTACGATCCGATATTCCTTAATGAAACCTATACCATAGAGTATCACTGTAACTGTTTTGAAAGACTGGCTTCGGAACTTGCCCGGTACACAGAAAAATGTACGATCAGCTTTCTGGATTTTTACAGGAAAACAGAGCGCAATATGCGGCCGTTCCATATACAGCCGGTTGCGGTCTGGCAGCAGACGGAGCTGGCAGAAAGGCTTGCGGGGATAGCGAAGAGATACGGCCTGGGATTGGATACCTGCGCGGAATCCGGTGATTTCGGGAAATTTGGAATCGGGCATGCCTGCTGTATTGATAAGGAGCGGTTGGAGAGGATAGGCGGGTATAAGCTAAAAGTCAGGAAGGATAAGAACCAGAGGCCAGAGTGCGGGTGTGCGCAGAGTATTGACATCGGGGCTTATCACACGTGTAAAAACGGCTGCCGGTATTGCTATGCCAATTACAGCAGGATAAGCGCGGACAACAATTTTCACCGGCATGATCCGTCGTCTCCTTTATTGTCCGGGGAGATAGATGAAAATGATAAAATTAAAGAGAGGGATGTAAGATCGCTTACTGACGGACAGATGACGTTGTTTGAGCTTGAAAAAGAGGGGAGAGTGCTGTCAGATGAATCAGTACAAGACGAATCAGTATAAGATCATGCTTGTTGATGATGAGCCGGATATATTGGACTTACTTGAGAAAGCCCTGAACGCGGAGGGCTTTTCTGACATTACGAAAATGGATAACGGGACTGCCGCTGTAAATGCATGCAGGGAGATTCAGCCGGATGTGATAATCTTAGATGTGATGCTGCCGGATATAGACGGGTATGAGGTGTGCAAGCAGATCCGGGCGTTCTCCCATTGCCCGGTTTTGTTCCTTTCTTCAAAAAATGACGAACTGGATAAAATACTTGGACTGGCGGTTGGAGGCGATGATTACGTGACAAAGCCTTTCAGCCCGAAAGAGATCGCATACAGGGTGAAAGCACAGCTTCGCCGCGCGCGGTACGGACAAGCCCCGGCGCGGGATTTTTCGGTTAAGGTCGGCGGGCTGATGATAGATACCGACGGTTGCCGGGTCGTGAAAGATGGGAAAGAGATTGGGCTTACGGCGAGGGAATTTGAGATCCTTAAGCTTCTGGCAGAGAACTTAGGACGGGTGATCAGCCGTGAACGCTTGTATGAAACGATTTGGGGCGAGGACAGCTTTGGGTGTGATAATACGATGATGGTACATATCCGTCATCTGCGTGAAAAGTTAGAAGAGGATCCCGCGGCGCCCCGATATATCATCACGATGAAAGGATTAGGCTATAAACTGGTAAACCCATATGAGAAATAAAATGAAACGGAATCCATTTTTACGAATCTTTGTTTTCGTATCTGCGGTACTTTTTATCGCTGTTGCTGCCGCTATCGGAATGTTCTATTATTTTTTCGGGCTCACTGAGCCGGAGGGCTTAAGCCTGGCTTCATGGCCGGAACAGTTTACGGATAATTTTTCCCTGTGGATGGAGAACGATAACGGCGAGATCAGGATAGAAGAAACAGGGCTTAAGCGGCTGGATGAATACGGGCTGTGGCTGCAGGTCATCGATGAGACAGGAAAAGAAGTTTTTTGCCACAACAAGCCCGGGCATTACCCGGAAAGGTACTCTGCGTCTGAACTGATCGCACTCTCTTCAAGCGCGTATGAGCGGGGGAATACGGTTTTTGCGGGCAGCTATGAAAGCTCTGAAAAGACATGGAGTTATCTGGTGGGGTTTCCTTATGCCGTAGGAAAACATATGCTTTACTATAACGGGGAGAATGTCGGACGGCTGTCGCCGATCTTGCGCATGGGAATCTTATTAATCTTGTGTTTTGTTCTCCTGTTTATGGTGGGCTTCGGGTTCTGGCTTACCAGACATCTTGGCAGGATGGCGGAAGGTATCGGGGATATTTCCGCGCGTTCTTACACGCCGCTCAGGGAAAAAGGCGTGTTTGGCCAGATTTATGGGGCGTTTAATCAGATGGATGAGAGAATCCGCCATAGCGATAAACTCCGGCAGGATACGGAGAGGCTCCGCAGAGAGTGGATTGCGAATATCACCCACGATTTAAAGACGCCGCTTTCACCGATCAAAGGTTATGCGGAGCTGCTTATGGAAAATCCTGCTCCTGACCGTGAAACTGTACAGGAATACGGCCGTATTATCTTAAAAAGCGCAGATCACACGGAAATAATGATAAATGATTTAAAGCTTACTTACCAGTTGGATTCTGGGGCGGCACCGTACCACCCTCAGGCGGTGCGCCTTGTCCGTTTCCTGAGAGAACTGGTCATCGACCTTATCAATGACCCGGTTTTCTCCAACCGTGATGTTGCGTTTGAGAGCAATATACAGGAATGTGAAGCCTGCATTGACAGCAGTCTGTTCCGCCGTGCGGTGAATAACCTTATCATTAACGCATTGACGCATAACCCGCCGGAGACAAAAGTGACGGTTTGTATAGACGCTGACCCGGAAAAGAGAATACGGATCTGTATATCGGATAACGGAACCGGTATGAGCGATGAAGAACAGTCGGAGCTTTTCAACCGGTACTACAGAGGGACGAACACGAAAGAGAAACCGGAGGGAAGCGGTCTTGGGCTTGCGATCGCAAAGCAGATCGTTACGCTTCATGGCGGGAAGATCAGCGTCAAAAGCAAACCAGGCGAAGGCACATGTTTTACGATCGTTCTTTCGGTTCTCAAGAAAGAGGAGGATGAAAATTAAGCTTAACTTAAGATACAGAAAAGCGCTGCTTAAGACAGATGATCTATGCTAAAAGCTGGGTCATCTATTTTTTTGCAGTAATGTATCTGCAAGGCACTAAATTTAGCTGCACCGAGTGATGACGATAAGATGGACGGGGAGGTTTTGTATGAAATTACAGTTAAAAAAGTTGAGAAAACAGTACGGAGAAAAGTGTGCCGTCAACAATGTGAGTGTTAATTTAACGCCGGGGGTATACGGGCTGCTTGGCGCGAACGGCGCGGGTAAGACAACGCTCATGCGGATGATATGCGGCGTTTTGAAACCGACCTCAGGCTGTATTTGCCTGAATGGCAAAACGATGGGACAGTTAGGCGAGCGGTATTATACCCATTTGGGATATATGCCTCAGGATTTTGGATTTTATCCTGATTTTACTGCCCGCGAATTTATGCTGTATATGGCGGCAGTGAAGGGACTTGATAAGAAGCAGGCAAAAAGACGGACAGAAGCTCTTCTTCATATGGTAAACCTGACTGAGGCGGCGGATAAGAAGATCAAGTCTTATTCCGGCGGTATGAAGCAGCGCCTGGGAATCGCGCAGGCAGAGCTGAACAGGCCGGCGATTCTGATATTGGATGAGCCTACGGCGGGGCTTGACCCAAAAGAGAGAGTGCGCTTCCGCAATCTTATTTCTGATTTTGCGAAAGAAAAGATCGTGATTTTGTCCACACATATTGTTTCTGACGTTTCTTATATCGCAGATACAATATTGATGATGAAGCAGGGGCGGTTCCTTTTGCAGGAGCCGATGAGTGAGGTTACGGACAGTATCAAAGGCAAGGTGTGGGAACTCTTGGTTGATGAGAGGACTGCCGCAGAATACAGCAGGAAATATTCCGTTGTGAATCTTCACCACGAAGACGGTATGGTGCGGCTACGCATGGTCGAAGAAACAGCGCCGGAAAGAGACGCAAAGGCCGTGGAGCCAGGCCTGGAAGACCTATTCATATACCATAACGGACGCTAGTCCGCCCACCCCGTCAGGGGCATGAATTAGGGGATGCCCTTGGGTATACCATAACGGACGCTAGTCCACCCGCCCCGTCAGGGGCATGAAGTGCAATAAGCCAGAAGACAGGAGGAAAGGTGAAATGTTGGTAAAGTATGAGTTTTTGAAAATAGTGCGTAAAAAATCTACATTAATTGTGATGGCAGTCAGCCTGATTTTAACAGGATTTCTTTTCGGGCTGCCCATTATGCAGTATCAGATATACGATCAGGACGGCGTTAGAAAAGGAATAAAGGGAATTGCATATGAAAAGGAGCAGTTTGCGGAGGTGTCGGTTCCTTTATCCGAGGAATATGTTGCCGAAACAATCCGGGAAGTGCAGGAGCTTTTTGAAGATCCTGATAATATCGGAAATGACGGGAACGAACAGTTTTTGATCGGAGACGCCTATTGGGATAAAGTAGCTCCGAGAGAGAAGCTTTTGAATCTGATTGCCGGCACATACAGCGGACCAAATGACAGCTGGGGGTACAATCGCTTCCCTGAGTTGGATTTAAAAGACAAAACTTCCTTTTATCAGGCGATGAGAGGGAAGATACAGGCTCTGCTTGACAATCCGTCCCGGGTATTGTCCAGGGAACAAAAAAGGTATTGGAGCGCTATGGCGGATCAGGTGGATGTGCCGCTGCAATATGGATATTACGGAGGATGGGAAATCATTATAAGCAGCTTTGAGCTTCTGATGTTTGCAGTGCTGGCGATCTGTATTGTGGTTGCCCCTGTCTTTTCCGGCGAATATCAGGCGGGAACAGATGCGGTGATCTTGTCTGCGAAGTACGGGAAAACAAAGCTGACGACAGCAAAGATCGCGGCATCGCTTATATTTGGAACGGCGGCATTTTTCCTTCATGTCGTTGTTGCATGCGGCCTGCCGCTTATAGCGTTCGGGACAGATGGATGGAATCTGCCGCTTCAGATCGCGAATACGACCATTCCTTACCCATTTACATTTTTACAGGCCGTACTGCGAAACATCGGCATTATCTACCTGGTGCTTCTTGCGGTGATCGGGCTGACGCTCCTTTTGTCTGCAAAAATGAAAAGCCCGTATCTGGTGCTGATGATTCTTGTCCCGATATTGTTCATACCTGTGTTTTTAACTCCGAATGGAACGGCAGGGGTATATAATCTGATATTGTTTCTTTTGCCCTATCGCTCGGCAATGCCGGAATTTGGCAAGTATATTTCCTATCAATTCGGCGGGCTGGTTCTGGATGTACTTACTATAAGGGCGGTGCTTTATGTTGTTTTGACAGTAATCATGCTGCCGTTGGCAGGAGCGGGATTTCGGAAGCATCAGGCGGCGTAGGCAAGTGCAGTATGAAAAAGAATGATGGCCGGCATTAATTTTCTATATGCGCTCTTATGGGAATCTCAATCTGTACAATGGCGTCTTCTGCATGGTCGATCACATTTTCATTGAGGATGATTTCATAGGAGAACCCGGATAATGTGATGCCGTTTTCCCTTGCAAAACGGAATATTTTCTGGTAGCATGCTATGGCATTTTCAGGGGATTCCTGATAGAAAGCCCTTATATATTTTCCGGCGGGCTGTATATGCAGCCCCTTTTTCTTTATGGGAAACGGGACCTCGATAAACAGTCTGGAATAATCCTTAAAATTCCCATGGAGCAGGCTGTCGGCGGCGATCATGATCCCGTAAGAAGCGTCGTGAAGCCGGCGCAGCTGATACTTTTTTGTCTCGTCAGTGATCATTTCCACCAGTTTGTCAAAAGGGGTGTCTTTATCGATATCTACCGTTATCAGGCAGTGTTCCTCCTTCGTGATAATGCTGATTTCGGATAAATCCATGGTCCTTAGCGTCTGCATATTCTGGCAGTGGCAGGCTAAAGTTTTCCTGACTGCTTTCAGATGTGCTATTTCATGGTCTAAATCTCTTATCTTTTCTTTCAGGAGCTGTTCCATGCTGTCTGCGGAGCGGTTTTGCATAAATATCCGTATTTCATCGGTGGAAACATTTAATTCCCGCAGAAGCAGGATCGTCTCTAATACAGAGCTTTGGTGATAATTGTAATACCGGTATCCGTTGCCCGGATCGATGACCGCCGGGTGAAACAGTCCGATCTCGTCATACCACATCAGCGTTTTTTTGTTGATGCCATGCAGGGCTGCAAATTGTCCGATAGTAAGCAGTTTGTCCTTTTTATCCATTTTTTTGTTCTCCCTATTGACCGTACAGTTACTGTATGGATTATTATAGGGCATATACCAGAGAAAAGCAAGAAATCAGGAGGTATTTTATGGATCATCAAAATGCTTACGGTAAGCCGGTTACATTGTCAAATATCATGAAATTTGCCGTTCCGACAATCGCCATGTCTGTCTTTATGGCGTTTTACACGATGGTGGACGGTTTGTTTGTATCGAACCTGATTGGCACGGGCGCACTGTCTGCGATCAATCTGACGGCTCCGGTTATCCAGCTTGTGACAGCGGTTTCTACGATGCTGGCAACCGGCGGCAGCGCGGTTGTTATGAAAAAGATGGGAGAACAAAAGACAGAAGAAGCCAGAGAGGATTTTACCTTTCTGATTCTGGTGAATGTCCTGATCGGGGCGGCGATGTATGTGCTTGGGTACGCTCTGATGGAATCTGTATTCGGCGGAATGGGGCTTTCGGCAGAGGTCAGAGGGTACTGTACTTCCTATCTTGGACGTTACCTTTTATTCACGGTTCCTATTCTGCTGATGAATAATTTTACCCTCTATATGATTGCGGCTGAAAAAGCAGACCTTTCCCTGATCTGTTCCGTGGCGGGCGGGGTATTGAACATGGTTCTTGATTATGTATTTATCGCCGTTTTTGATATGGGGATCGGCGGCGCGGCCATGGCGACGGGGCTGGGGTATTCGGTAACGGCAGTCGTCGGCCTGTTCGTGTTCGGAAAGAAAAAAAGCCTGCTTCATTTTACAAAGCCTGCTTTTCGGATCCGTATGCTTGCAAATGCGGCCGCCAACGGATGTTCGGAAATGGCGACTGCCCTTGTTACCGGGATTATTACGATGATGTTCAACTGGACGATACTTACGTTTGCAGGGGAGGACGGCGTTGCGGCTGTAACGATCATCATGTATGCGCTGACATTTGCAAGCTCTCTCCATTCCGGGTATTCCTACGGCGTCGCGCCTATGGCGAGCTACTATTTTGGAGAAAAAAATCATGGGAAACTGAAAAAGCTTGTCTCATATAGCCTGAGAATCATCGCGGTTATTTCTATCGTGACGGCGGCGGTATCTTTCACAGCGGCAAAACCGCTGGCGGCCATATTTACCAGTCCGGATCATCCGGTGTATAAACTGGCCGTGACCGGGAACCGGATCTGTGTCCTGGCGCTTGTTTTTATCGGCTTTAATATTTTTGCCAGCGGATTGTTCACAGCTTTGTCTAACGGGCTGGTTTCCGCAATCCTTGCATTTTCACGCTCTTTTGTATTCATGATGATCGCTATGCTTTTACTGCCTGCGCTGCTTGGGGTAAACGGAGTCTGGCTGGCGACGCCGGCAGCGGAGCTGATGGCTCTTGCTTTGTCAGTTACTATG
>CATLEM010000099.1 GCA_949916155.1 uncultured Dorea sp. | reverse complement strand
AGAAGGAGTCTCTTTTGGAAATTAAAGAGGAATCGATCAAGAATAAGAATGAGCTTGAGAAAGAGACCAAGGAACGCAGAGCGGAGTTACAGCGCTATGAGAAGCGTGTCCTTTCCAAAGAAGAGGCTTTAGACAAGAAGTCCGACGCCATTGAGAAGCGAGAGGCAGGATTTGCAGCAAAGGAAGAACAGCTCAAACACCGTGAAGCAAAGGTGGAAGAGATGGGCAGACAAAGAGTACAGGAACTAGAAAGAATCTCAGGACTTACCTCCGAACAGGCAAAAGAATATTTGTTGAAAACTGTTGAAGACGATGTAAAACATGACACCGCCAAACTGGTGAAGGAACTGGAGGCGCAGGCGAAAGAAGAGGCAGAGAAACGTGCCAGAGAGTGTGTAGTGACTGCTATTCAGAGATGTGCGGCTGACCACGTGGCAGAGACTACGATCTCGGTTGTACAGCTTCCAAGCGACGAGATGAAGGGCAGGATCATCGGAAGAGAGGGGCGTAATATCCGAACCCTTGAGACGATGACCGGCGTGGAACTGATCATTGATGATACTCCGGAAGCGGTAGTATTATCCGGCTTTGATCCGATCAGGCGTGAGGTCGCAAGGATCGCCCTTGAAAAACTCATTGTTGACGGACGTATCCATCCGGCAAGGATTGAGGAGATGGTTGAGAAGGCGCAGAAGGAAGTAGAGGCGCTGATCCGCGAAGAAGGCGAGGCAGCGGCTTTAGAGGCAGGTGTTCATGGAATCCATCCGGAGCTTGTTAAGCTCCTAGGAAGAATGAAGTTCCGTACAAGCTATGGTCAGAATGCGCTTAAACATTCTCTGGAAGTATCCCAGCTTGCCGGACTTCTTGCCGGTGAGATCGGACTTGATGTCAGAGTGGCAAAGAGAGCCGGACTTCTGCATGACATCGGCAAATCCATTGACCACGATGTAGAAGGCTCCCATATTCAGATTGGTGTAGATCTTTGCAGAAAATACAAGGAATCTGCAACAGTCATCAATGCGGTGGAAGCTCATCATGGAGATGTGGAACCAGAGACTCTGATCGCGTGCGTTGTGCAGGCGGCGGATACTATTTCTGCGGCCCGTCCCGGTGCGAGAAGAGAGACATTGGAAACATATACAAACAGGTTAAAACAATTAGAAGACATCACCAACCAGTTTAAGGGAGTTGATAAATCTTTTGCAATTCAGGCAGGTAGAGAGATTCGTGTTATGGTAGTTCCAGAGCAAGTATCTGATTCAGACATGGTATTGATGGCCAGGGATATCGCAAAACAGATTGAGTATGAGTTAGAATATCCCGGACAGATCAAAGTCAATGTGATCCGTGAATCACGGGTAACGGATTTTGCTAAGTAACGCAATAGAAATTCATGTTCAAAACAAGGAAAGTCTTGAAGAATAATATTCCGGACTTTCCTTATTTTTATGATATGGGGGAATTAGTCTCCCTGTTTTTAAACTGGCAGAAAGGAAGGAGAAAGACGATGAGTGAAGAGATAAAGAGGATTGGCCGGGAGCTGGTCCATAAAGGCGCGATCATTGATATATATACAGATCATATGGAGTTTCCCAACGGGCACCGCGCGGATTGGGATTTTATCCACCATGACGGAGCAGCGGCGGTAGTTCCGGTGCTTCCGGACGGGAGTATCTTAATGGTCAGGCAGTACCGCAATGCGTTGGAACGTGAGACACTGGAGATCCCTGCAGGGAAGCTGGATGCGGCGGATGAACCGGGTCTTCAGTGTGCCCGAAGGGAGCTTGAGGAGGAGACGGGTTATAAGTCGGATCAGTTGGAATGGCTGATCACGATTCGCACGACAGTCGCATTCTGCGATGAAAAGATAGAGATCTATGTAGCGCAGAATCTAAAACCATCAAAACAGAATCTGGATGAGGACGAATTTGTGGACGTGAAGGCTTATACGCTGAAGGAACTGAAGGAGATGATCTATTCCGGAACGATACAGGATTCCAAGACGGCGGCGGCTCTTCTGGCATATGAGGTGAAGTATCTGAGTTCATAATCTTTTTGATCCTGAACTCCTAATAATTTAGAATATCCTGCCCGATCGGACATATAATGAAGTATCTTGACCGGGGAGGGATATTTTGTGAGTATACAGGAAAACGGGAAGCATTTTGCTCTGTATTATATGCTGGGATTCTGCGCGGGGATCTTATATGCCAATCTTTTTGCAAAAGATTATATTATCAGTATGGGGATCCTCAGCGAATATTTTCTGAAGCAGTACAGCGCTGATGAGATAGACACTGCAGAGTACCTTTGGTATGTGGCGAGGCTTAGGCTGGCTCCGGCGCTGCTTCTGGGAGCGCTTGGCTGCACAAGTCTGAGAAAGGGGATAGCGGCGGCATTTATCCTGTGGACAGGCTTTTCCAGCGGGCTTTTGTTCACTTCTGCGGTGATAAAGATGGGTGTCAAAGGGATCATCCTGTGCCTGATCGCGCTGGTTCCTCAGTTCGTGTTCTACATCGCAGCATATCTGGCTTTGCTTTTGTACCTTTATACTTATCCGCAGATCGGGTGGAATCTGACAAAGACAGTTATCTTTCTCTTCCTTTTGATGGTAGGGATCCTTCTGGAATGTTATGTAAATCCGGTAGTCATGCAGATGTTTCTCGGGACTCTCTGACAAGATAAGCGTTAAGGTACAGGATACAAAGGATAAATGCGGCAAGCTGGCTTGCCAAAAGCCCCAGAAGATATCCTTCGATCCCGAAAACAGGGATGCAGTAAAAGACGCTGACAATCCGGATCAGGAGACTGAAGGTATTGATAAAGAAGGAGAGCGTTGTCTTTCCGATCCCGTTGATTATGCTGATCAGTGTTGTGTTTGCGTACAGGAACGGGCACATCCATGCCAGTGTGACGATATAGTCTCCGGCGGAAGGACTCTTGAACACAAAAAGACCGATCCACTGTCCGCAAAGAAGTAAAAGCACGCAGCAGAGACTTCCAAGAAGTACGCAGCAGCACACGCTCTTTTGGATGATGTTTTTCATCTGCCGTTTCCGGTTCAATGTCTGGATCTCTGCCACCGTCGGCAGGAGCATAGTGGAGACGGAGTTGGTCACGGCGGAGGGGAACAAAACGCAGGGAAGAGCCATTCCGGTTAATACTCCGTAGGTGCTCAGCGACTGGGAGACCGTCATTTTGTGCATCTGCAGTTTTAAGGGAATAGACACAGCTTCTATGCTCTGGAGCAGATTTAAAAGCACCCGGCTTGCAGTCAGCGGGGTGGAGAGGATAAATAACTCTCCGGCATAGGAGAGATACTCCGGAAATCTTACGGCTCTTTTTGCAAGGCTTTGGCGGTGCAGAGTTTTTTTGGAGATCATCTTCAGGCAGAACATGGAGGAAGCGATCTCCCCGGCGATCAGGCCGCCTACCGCAATGGAGATGCCAAATTCAGTCCCGTTTTTTATTCCGATGAGATAGAAAATGTATACGGACAGGATTCGGACGATCTGCTCGATCAGTTGGGAGAAAGCGGGTATCCCTGTTTCTTTTAGTCCCAGGTAGTAGCCGACGATACAGCTGTGAACAGAAGCAAAGGGAAACGCATAGGAAAGTATGATCAGAAAACTGCTGCAGCGCTCCTCGCGCAAAAACTGTACGGCGATAGGCTCTGCATAGTTCTGAAGCAGCAGCATGACGATGACAGACAGGCTGACAGAAAGAGCCATGCCGGTGAAAAGAAGTGTCCGCGCTTCTTTTTTTTGGTCTACAGAGACCCGTTTTGCGACACATCTGGCAAGAGCTGTCTCGATCCCGGCGCAGGTCAGGGAAAAACAGAGGGCATAGACAGGGAAGATCAGCTGATACAGCCCGACCCCTTCCTCGCCGAAGGTGTGACTTAAGAAGATCCGGTAAAAAAATCCCATGAACCTGGTGGCAAAGCCGGTGATGGTTAAGATTAGAGTTCCTTTTAAAATTGTACGTTTAACAGACATTTATTAGCTCCTGAAGCTTATTATTAAAAGATATTCCGGGTGAGGCAAAATATTTCATCTTCCCGGGAAAACTTTGTTGTAATCATGCATGCTTTGCTTTAAAATTATTAGAGATAAAATATTGCAGGAGGCATAAAAATGGCTTATTTTTCAGGAAATATTTATTCGGATGCAATGTTGGTGGAAACACAGCTGCACGTCATCCTTCCGCAGGACGGCAGAAACTATACAGGGAACAGGAAACCGAAAACATTGATTCTTCTCCATGGATTGTCAGACAATGCATCGACCTGGATGCGTCTGTCTTCGGTCGAGAGGTATACGGAAGCGTATAATCTTGCAGTGGTCATGCCGGAAGTGCAAAGGTCGTGGTATCATGATATGGTGTACGGGCAGAAGCCGTTTACCTATATAACTGAGGAACTTCCCGGGAAGCTTTCCCGGATGTTTCAGGTGTCTGTGGAAAGAGAGGATATGATGATCGCAGGATGGTCAATGGGAGGATACGGAGCGTTAAAGTGTGCGCTGACTGTTCCCGAGGTGTTCTCATGCTGCGGAGCGCTCTCAGGCGCGTATGACCTGCAGGCGCTTTTGGAACTGTCGGAAAAAGAGGGCGCGCCGGATGTTCTGAGAGGACTGAAAAAAGATCTGGGCGGAATCTTTGGAGAAAAAACGGGGATTCCCAATGATGCGGATATTCCTTCGCTGATCGAAAAGGGAAAAAAGGAAGGAAAGCTTCTTCCGGACATCTATATGAGCAGCGGGACGGACGATTTTTTATATCCTGTATTCGGGCGGATAAGAGATCTGTGCAGGGCGAACCTTGAACATTATTTCTCGGAAGAATTTGACGGAGGCCATGACTGGAAAGTCTGCGATCAGGCAGTAATGCATATGCTGGAGCATTTTTTGAAACAGGAAAAAAGGCAGGATGGGGACTTGACAGATACGTCTGCCGGTGGTATCCTACAGAAGTAAATAAATCCGAGCAAATTACTAGGGATTAGGCGGGGTGATAAATTGAAGCTTTCCACAAAAGGAAGATACGGGTTAAGAGCAATGATCGATCTTGCCAGATACAGTGGCAGAGAGCCGGTTACGATCGGCAGCGTCGCTGCGCGCCAGAACATCTCGGAGCGTTATCTGGAACAGATCGTCGCGCTCTTAAAAAAGGGCGGACTGGTGAAGAGTATCCGCGGCGCTTCCGGAGGTTATGTGCTTGCGCGGGAGATGAAGGAGATCTCGGTGGGCGATATTCTCCGTGCGCTGGAGGGGAGTCTTGAGCCGGTAAAGTGCGCGGCGCTTGACTCAGAGGACGGCTGCACGGCCTCGGGTGGATGTGTGACCAAGTATGTATGGCAGAAGATCAATGAGAGCATTGCCCGGACGGTCGATGAGATGAATCTTGAGGAACTGGTGCAGGAAAGCGAGCGCATTAACCCTGAAGGAGATTTTACGAATCCCTCGTGCGGCTGAGATGGGGACGCTTCGGTGCCTGCGGGAACTGACTGCCGGCGCGGAAGACCGGAGGAATCATAAAAACAACGATTGCAGATAGAAGGGCGGAGGTACAAAGATGGACAGATTAATATATCTAGACAATGCGGCGACCACGAAGACGGCGCCTGAGGTAGTGGAGGCGATGCTGCCATATTTTACAGAGAATTACGGGAATCCTTCCAGTGTGTATGGGTTTGCCGCTAGGAATAAAGAAGCAGTTACCCGGCAGAGAGAGACTATCGCAGAGCTTTTAGGTGTCCAGGAAAAAGAGATCTACTTTACGGCAGGCGGTTCGGAGGCAGATAACTGGGCGCTTAAGGCGGCAGCAGAGTGCTATGGGTCAAAAGGAAATCATATCATTACGACGAAGATCGAGCACCATGCGATCCTTCACACTGCGGAGTATCTGGAAAAAAGAGGCTTTGAGGTAACTTATCTGGATGTGGATGAGGAAGGCGTTGTGAGGATTGATGAACTTAAAGCAGCGATTCGTCCGACGACGATTCTGATTTCGGTCATGTATGCTAACAATGAGATCGGAACATTGCAGCCGATCAAAGAGATTGGACAGATTGCCAGGGAGCATGGGATTCTTTTTCATACGGATGCCGTGCAGGCTTTCGGGCAGGTTCCCATCTCTGCTGATGAGTGCCGTATCGATATGCTGAGCGCCAGCGGACATAAGTTTAACGGACCGAAGGGGATCGGATTCTTATATATCCGTACAGGAGTGAAGATCCGTTCTTTTATCCACGGAGGCGCCCAGGAGAGGAAACGCCGGGCAGGCACGGAGAATGTGCCGGGAATCATCGGCCTTGGCACGGCAGCAAAACGGGCTGCGGATACGATGGCAGAGCGCGCGGAAAAGGAGACAAAGCTGCGGGATCACCTGATCAGGCGGGTGCTTGAGGAGATACCGTATACGAAGCTTAACGGCCACCCGTCAAAGAGACTCCCGAATAACGCCAATTTCAGCTTCCGTTTTGTGGAGGGTGAGTCTCTTTTGATCATGCTTGATATGAAAGGCATATGCGCCTCAAGCGGTTCGGCGTGTACGTCGGGCTCTCTGGACCCGTCCCATGTGCTTTTGGCGATCGGGCTTCCCCATGAGATTGCACACGGTTCGCTAAGGCTGACACTTGGCGGGGAGACGACGAAGGAAGAGATTGACTATGCGGTGGACTGCCTTAAGGAGATCGTGAGACATCTTCGGGAAATGTCTCCGCTCTATGAAGATTTTGTAAAGAAGAATCAGGGACAGACAGCCTGATCTGCAAGATCCGGTTCGGGATTATTTTGATCACAGACGAAAAACAGGAGGAATGTGTGATGTATTCAGAAAAAGTGATGGATCATTTCCAAAATCCGAGAAATGTAGGAGAGATAGAAAATGCCAGCGGAGTGGGAACGGTAGGCAATGCAAAATGCGGGGATATCATGCGCATATATCTCGATATTGATGAAAATAAGATTATAAAAGACGTGAAATTCAAGACCTTTGGCTGCGGGGCTGCCGTTGCCACGAGCAGTATGGCGACGGAACTGGTAAAGGGAAAGACTGTTGAAGAGGCAATGCAGGTGACCAACCGTGCGGTGATGGAGGCGCTCGACGGACTTCCGCCGGTGAAGGTGCACTGCTCTCTGCTCGCAGAGGAGGCTATCCATGCGGCGCTCTGGGATTATGCAGATAAGCATGACATCAAGATAGAAGGCTTGGAAAAACCAAAATCCGATATCCATGAAGGCGAGGAATATTAAGATTTATTAGAATGTTGCGGCGAAACAGTATTTTTAAGGGATAGAATATATGGAAAAGAAGAAAGTAGTCGTAGGCATGTCGGGGGGAGTGGATTCTTCTGTTGCGGCATGGCTTTTGAAGGAACAGGGATACGATGTTATCGGTGTGACGATGCAGATCTGGCAGGATGAAGATAACATTTCTATGGAAGAAAAAGGGGGATGCTGTGGGCTGAGCGCTGTGGAGGATGCCCGCAGAGCGGCGGAAAAGCTCGGGATTCCTTATTATGTCATGAATTTTAAGAAGGAGTTTAAGAAAAATGTCATCGATTATTTTGTGGATGAATATATTCATGGCAGGACTCCGAATCCCTGTATCGCCTGCAACCGTTATGTAAAATGGGAGTCGCTCCTTAAACGGAGCTTAGAGATCGGCGCAGACTATATTGCCACAGGGCACTATGCGCGGATCAAGGAGCTGCCTAACGGGCGGCTTACCCTCCGTACTTCTGCTACAAGGTCAAAGGATCAGACCTATGCGCTGTATAATCTGACGCAGGAGCAGCTTAAAAGGACGCTGATGCCGGTGGGGAATTTTCATAAAGACGAGATACGTGCCATGGCAGATCTTGTAGGGCTTAAGATCGCGAAAAAGCCGGACAGCCAGGATATCTGCTTTGTGCCGGACGGAGATTATGCGTCTTTTATAGAGAAGGAAACCGGCAGATCTTGTGTACCGGGGAATTTTGTCTCAGCGGACGGGACTGTTCTCGGGCGGCATAAAGGGATCATCAACTATACGGTTGGGCAGAGAAAAGGTCTTGGCATAGCTCTTGGTTATCCGGTATTCGTACTGAAGATCCGTCCGGATACCAACGAGGTGGTCCTCGGAAGCAGCGAGGAATCTCTCTCCCGTTATGTCCGGGCAAACAGGCTCAGTTTTATGTCTGTCCCGGAGCTTACAGGCGAAATGCGCGTGTGGGCAAAGATACGTTATAATCATAAGGGCGCGTGGTGTACCGTGAAGATGACGGGGGAAGATGAAGTTCTCTGTGAGTTTGAGGAGCCTCAGCGCGCGGTCACTCCGGGGCAGGCGGTTGTGTTCTATGACAGGGAGTATGTCCTGGGCGGCGGGATCATAACAGGAGACAGGTAATGCTTAAAGATAGAATGAGTAATTTGCAGGAGGCAGGCAGATAGTATGATAAAAGCAGATGTACATATGCACACGAATTTTTCCCACGACTCTGAGAGTACGCCGGAACAAATGGCGGAAGGCGCGATAGAAAAGGGGCTTGAAGTGATCTGTTTTACCGATCATTATGATAAAGATGATATGGACTGGGGACCGGAAGATATCTTTGATCCGGAAGCGTATTTTGAAAAAATGGTTCAGATCCGGGAGAGATATGAGGACAGGATCCGCATCAGGATCGGGGTGGAGCTTGGGCTTCAGCCTCATCTTGGAAGCTGTTACACGGAGCTTGTGAAAAAATATCCTTTTGACTTTGTCATCGGCTCTGTACATTCGGCGGAAAGGTCGGATATCGCGCAAAAAAGGATATTCGAAGGAAGAACGGATGAGGAGACTTACCGGATCATATTCCGTGAGATGGTAGAGGACGTAAAGGCATTTCATGACTTCGATGTGTTCGGGCATGTGGATTATGTGGCAAGATACGGCAAATACCGTGAAAAAGAGTATTCTTACCGGAGGTTTTCGGATGAGATCGACGAGGTCCTTCGGCTCTTGATCGAAAACGGCTGCGGCATCGAGCTTAATATGTCGGGGCTGAAATACGGGTTGCCGTTCGCACATCCCTGCACGGATATCCTGAAAAGATACCGGGAACTTGGCGGGGAACTGATCACGGTAGGCGCTGACGGTCACCGGCCGGATCATATCGCCTATGATTTTGATAAGGTGAAGGGGATACTCGAGAGCTGCGGATTCAGGTATTATGCGGAGTTTAAGGAGAGGAAGCCGTCGTTTTTCAAAGTTTAGGGGATGTGTTTTGCCGCGGAAATTTTCTGTCAAGAGAAAGTATGTACAGATTTTTGAAAATCCTATGTGCAAGCTGCTGAAATTGAATGTTCACGGCTGAACTACAGTAAAAATATAGAAAAGATACTTGAAATTTTGTACCATATTTAGTACAATAGCAAATAGTTGATGATTCTTTAACAATGGTTAAGGATTTCATTATAAAAAGGCTGTGTAACCAGTTAATAAAACTTTTAGGAGGAATTTAATCATGGCAGTAAAAGTAGCGATTAATGGATTTGGACGTATTGGACGTCTTGCATTCAGACAGATGTTCGGAGCAGAAGGATAC
>CATLEM010000098.1 GCA_949916155.1 uncultured Dorea sp. | reverse complement strand
ATCGGACAAAAACCGCTGGAGAGAAAGAAAAGCAGTAAAGGTGACCGTCAAGATCCGAAACTGGGCTAGTGGACAGTGGGGCCGCAATAATCATGTTGTTTGGTTGCTTCATGAAACAACCCTGGATGCCTTGCATTCTGTAGTGGGAAATGGAGACTGGAAGTGATATAATCAAACCAATAACGCGGGAATTAAAGTGATTTGTAAAATCGGGATTGTGTAACAAAGAGGGATTTTCTATGAACAAGAAAATTATCATTATTGAAGGCTATTTGGCTACTGGAAAGTCTACGTTTGCATTGCAGTTGTCCAAATCATTAAATATACCATACTTAATTAAGGATACCTTTAAAATTGCACTTTGCAAGAATATTTCTGTTGCCAACAGAACAGAAAGCAGTGTTTTTTCAACGGTTACGTTTGATGGCATGATGTATGTTGCGGAAAGAATGTTGGAAACAAGTATCCCTATTATTATTGAAGGAAATTTTGTTCCTGCCGGTGTCAAAAAGATTAATGAAGCTGATGTGATAAAGCGCTTGATTGATCGATACAATTACACTTCATTGGATTTCAAATTTATGGGCGATACAAGAGTTTTGCATCAACGATTTCTGGAACGAGAAAAATCTGCTGAACGTGGTGAAGTTAATAAAATTGGGATGAATGTTCCCTATGGCACGTTCAATCAGTGGTGTCACAATCTTGACGATTTTGATATTGGTGGAGAAACAGTACGAGTAGATACAACCTGTTTTCTTGATGTTGATTTTAATATCTACATCAATCTGGCAAAAGAATTTATGGATAACTAGAAAAATTGCCCGAATATTCGGGTGTCCGTTATGGTGGCTGTCTGGTAAAAGTAGGTAATCTCGGAATCCGGATTTTAAATGAAGAGAAACAGGTTCAGGTCACAAAACCGTATCAGACAATGAGTAAACTGTTTGAAAAAGTCTGGGAAACAAATCATAATGAATATCAGTTTTGAAAGCGAGGGTTAAGTGAAAAATCGGTATTAGAATTTGAGAGGTAAATGTATGAACAGCAGTGATTATTCAATGTATTTTTCTGCAAAGACAATGATGGGACCCAATAGTGCAAGGATTTTAGAAGAACTATTCACGAAGTATCCTTTACACCTTACCGAAAAAGATGAAGTTCTTGATTTGGGGTGTGGGACAGGTTTAACAAGCCTTATCATTGCAAAAGAAAGAACAAATCATTCCTATCCATGAAGATGCGAACGAATTAAGTTTTTGCCGTTTTTAGAAAATAAGTCTGTGGTATTGATTGGTATTCCTGGCATTAAAAATGAATATAGCGGTCGTTCGGAAGAATTGCTTTCCAAGTGGCTCGGTGATGAAGCCTATATGTTCAAGAGTATACGCCAGTGAAAAAAGATAATCGGAAACAGTGACAGAATTGAAACGATAAAAGTTTAACGGAGGGAAAATGTACAGAATTGGGGAAATTTCGGAACGGTCTGCCGTATCCATACACAGAGCAGGATCGAATGGATTACATTTCTGCCATGATTTCCGCAAATGAGGAGGAAACATTCGCATTTGCCGTTACAGCCGATGGTAATTCCGCATCTATGCGGAGCCTTTCGCGTATAACGCGGCATCCTGCAGGGTGCTTGAAAAAGCGGGATTTCAGTATGAAGGCACATTGAGGAACAATGCGGTCAAAAATGGCAGGGTCATTGACATGAAGATGTACTCATTGCTGAAAGAAGACGCGGATTTAAAGTAAAAAAAGATAAAAGAAATGCTGAGCCAGGGTATTAACCAGGAGGATGATGGATGATGCAGGAGATTAAATGCCCCAACTGTGGGGAGGTTTTTGCGGTGGACGAATCCGGCTACGCGCAGATTG
This sequence comes from uncultured Dorea sp., assembly GCA_949916155.1. Classification (GTDB taxonomy): domain Bacteria; phylum Bacillota; class Clostridia; order Lachnospirales; family Lachnospiraceae; genus MD308. Next base: position 7,903 of record CATLEM010000098.1, on the reverse strand, counting down.
TTAAGCAGGTCAGGGATAAGGAGTTTGAAAAAGAGCTTAAGCGCCGAGAGGATGATTTCGCGCAGATGAAAGAGAATGTGCTGAAGCTGGCGCAGATGGAGCAAAATGAGAAGTTTGCGAAAGAGCTTTCCGCAAGGGATGCAAAGCTTTCGGAGAAGGACAGGCTTATCGGGGAGTTAAAGGCGCAGATTGCCGGGAATGAGACAGAGAAAAAGCTTGCTGTCAGCGAGGTTTTAAATGAAAAGGAAAAGGCGCTTTCTGAGAAAACGGCGGAGATTGCCGAGCTTAAGAGCAAGCTGTCCAATAAGGAGACGGAAAGAGAGCTTAAGGAGCAGTCTTTAAAGAAGCAGTATGAGGACAGGCTGAAGCTTAAGGATGAGCAGATTGAGTATTATAAGGATTTCAAGGCCAGACAGTCTACCAAGATGATCGGGGAGAGCCTGGAGATGCATTGTATGAACCAGTTCAATGCTCTTAGGATGACGGCGTTTCCCAACGCGTATTTTGAGAAGGATAATGACGCCCGCACGGGCAGCAAAGGTGACTTTATCTTTCGGGAGGCGGTGGACAGGGTTGAGTTTATCTCTATCATGTTCGAGATGAAGAACGAGATGGATGAGACTGCCACCAAGCATAAGAATGAGGATTTCTTAAAAGAGCTTGACAAGGACAGGCGGGAAAAGAAGTGCGAGTATGCAGTGCTTGTCTCGCTCCTTGAGATTGACAATGAGCTTTACAATAACGGCATCGTGGATGTTTCTTATAAGTATGAAAAGATGTATGTGATCCGGCCGCAGTTTTTTATCCCGATGATCACACTTCTACGGAATGCGGCGATGAATTCCCTTCAGTACCGCAGGGAACTTGAAGCGGCGAAGCACCAGCAGGTGGATATCCTTCATTTTGAGGAAAATATGAATGCGTTCAAGGAAGGTTTTGCCCGCAATTACCGGATAGCAAGCACGAAGTTTAAGACGGCGATCGATGAGATTGATAAGACGATCACGCATCTGCAGAAGACAAAAGAGGCGCTTCTTTCGTCCGAGAATAACCTGCGGCTGGCGAATAATAAGGCGGAGGATTTAAGTATTAAGAGGCTGACGAAAAACGCTCCGGCGGTGAGGGAGATGTTTGAGGAGCTGGGGAAAGAAGACACTGAGGAATGAATAGATGAACGAAAAGACAGTGCGGAAAAGAAGGGAACGTAGTTGTATGGATAAAAAGACAGTCAATACTTTGACGGATATGTTTGATAAGAAACAGTTAAAGGATTTAATTTATCATATGGTATCTGAAAGAGGGGAGGCAGAGCAGATATTACTTGACTATTGCCAGAAAAAAGAGGCGGGACAAAAGTTCGGAAACCATAATCTGATCATTGAAAAGCAACTTCGGAAACATTGGAAGAAAGCCAGCGGTATTATAGAGGAATTTGATATGTACGGGGGCGGACCGGAGCCTGACGAAGAGGACGCGTATGATGAACTGGAAGCTATGGAAGAGTTGCTTGAAAATAATGAGATATCCTGGGAGGTAAGGCAGGAGGTGTTGGACGAAATGCTGTATTTTGTGGCATCCGATAACAGTGGGTTTACGGACGGTCTTGTGGATATTGCTTTCGTACTGTGCAGGACAAAAGAAGAATACCTGTATCTTGCAGATTTCCTGAATAGTAAGGGAAACTCTTATTATCGCAACTTGGCGGCAGATATTTATCTGAAGAATGGGGAAGATGAGAAATTTATAGAAAGTAAAAAGGCGAACTTAAATTATGGCTCGGACTATCTTGAACTTGCGGGGTATTATGAGAAACACGGGGATGAGAAAAAGGCGTTAAAAATTGTGTTGGAGGGATTAAATAAATGCAACGGACGGCTGGATGAGATATACAGCTATTTGTTTAACTATTATAAGAGAAAGAAGGACGAGACAGCTCTGGAAAAGTTATATAAGGACTCAAAGAAAAGAAAGTGGAATCAGGATACGATGACAGAGCTGATGCATCAATACTATACGGAAAAAGGGGATTACCCGAAACAGAAGGAAATGCTGCTTGAGCTGATATCCTGCCCTGGTAGAAAGCATATGAAAGATTTGTATAAGAAGTGCAGAGATGAGCTGAGTGCTAAGGATTTCCAGGAAGAAGAGGGGAAAATCCTGAAAGCGGTAAAGAAGAATGACCTTTCGGCTTATTTCGATATTCTTATTGAGAAGGATGAAACGGGGGAGGTGATCGAGTACCTCACATCTCATCCGCAGCGTGGAGGATGGGGGCTGGATGTTGACCATTACTTCAGTAAAAGGCTGACGGGGAAATATCCGAGAGAAATTGTGGAACTGTACTGGGGTGAGGTTTCATTTTATGTAGGATTAGGGAAAGAGAGCAATTACCGTCATGCGGCGGCAATTTTAAAAGAAATTCGTAAGCTTATGGCAAAGAATCAATGGGCAGAGGAATGGAAATCCCGGTATCAGACATTTTTAGAAGTACATAAAAGGAAACGCCTTTTATTAGGTGTATTGAACGGACTTGAAAAATAGTTTTGTTTTTTGAGCGTCGGTTATGTTTTCGGCGGAAATCCTGACTTGTCCTCAATTGCCGGTTGCGGGATTCTCTGATATGATGAAAGCAGGGTGAATGTTGAATGTTTTCAGGAGGATAGACATATTAAATATAAAAAAAACGCATCTTAGCTGCCGATACCTGCAACATGGTATGGCAGCTATTGTTTTTTGGGAAGAGACTCTATATATTGTGTGTATGAGATGTCTCTAAGAATATCAGGGGAGGTGCTTAAGGTGGAAATTTTTATTCATGAGGACAGGGAGCTTTCTGACAGCAGGATTGAGATTTACTGTCCAAAGGTCAATGAAGAGATTCTTGACATGGCGGCAAGGCTCAGGATATACGACAGAAAAATTACCGGGATGAAGGATGGGGGAACGTATATTGTGGAGGTTTCAGAAATCCTGTATCTGGATTCTGTAGATAAGAAGACGTTTTTTTATACGAAAGAGGAAGTTTATGAGACGCCACTTAAGTTGTATGAGCTGGAGGAACGTCTGGGAAAGAGCGACTTCTTCCGGGCATCCAAGTCCGCGATTATCAATTTTAACCAGATTCAGTCGCTGCGTCCGGATTTTGGCGGGAGAATGCTTGTCCAGATGAGGAATGGTGAGAAACTTTATGTGTCCCGGCAGTATGTACCGGTTCTCAAGAAAAAACTTGGTTTGTAGGAGGTGTTTTGAGATGAGAAAATTTTTAGAAGGTGTTTTAACTTGGAAAACGTATGCATGTATGATGTTTACCGGGAGTGTGGCGGTGTTTTGGGTGATAGCTTGTTTCCTGGGATGGGAAGGAATTCCTCTTGGAGTGCTTTTGCAGCTTTTGCTCCTGTCTGTTATCGGCTCGCTTTTACAGGGGATTATATTCACGGAATGGCTGATTAAATCCATGGCATATCCGGCAAGGCTTCTGCTGTTTGCCGTGACATTCCTTGCGGTGATGTCGGTGTTCGCGTGGAAGGGGCAGTGGTTTCCGGCAGGGAAGTTTGGAAACTGGCTGGTATTTGCGGGAATCTTTTTGGCAATATTTGCCGCAATGACGGCAGGGTATGAGGTTTATTTCCGGTTAACGGGGAAGAAGTACGACGGACTTTTAGGGGAGCGGCAGAAAAAAAGGTAGAAAAGCGTTATATTTAAACTGTAACGATTGTAGGTATGCCATAACCTATTACTAAACTGGTATAGACTTTTGTCCGGCGAATAATAAAGCGGAGGATTTAAGTATCGGTTAATTTCTTTTCACAAAACTTAACATCCTCTCAATTGTGGTGTTCCTTTTCTGGTGATATAATGGCATTGAATGGAGTGCATGACAGACCAATAGCAGTGAAGGGAGAATCTCAATATGCAGTTAGGTGAAGTGATCCGGACATACAGAAAAAAGAGGAATCTGACCCAGGAGGAGATGGCGCGCCGTCTTGGGGTGACTGCCCCGGCGGTGAATAAGTGGGAAAAGGGGAATTCCCTTCCGGACATTACACTGCTTGCGCCGATTGCAAGGCTTTTATCTGTCTCCCTGGATACCCTGTTATCTTTCCGCGAGGAACTGACGGCGGATGAGATAAAGGAGATTGTCTGCGAGCTGGATGTGAAGTTTAAGGAAGAGCCGTATGGGGAAGTGTTTGGCTGGGCAAAGGAGAAACTTGAACAGTATCCGGGCTGTGAGCAGCTGGCCTGGCAGATGGGGGCGATCCTCAATGCACAGGGAATCATTCAGGGGATCTTTGACACCTTGGAGGGAAAAGTTTATGAGGAATATGTCTGTGCTTTGTTTGCGCGCGCCCTTGAGAGTAAGGATGAAATGATCCGCGGCAGAGCCGCTGGTTCGCTGTTTGCTTTTTACATGAGAAAGAAAGAGTATGAGAAGGCGGAAGGATGCCTGGAATATTTTTCTGTGCAGGATCCGGAGCGGAAGAGAAATCAGGCGCGGCTATACGGTGAGACAGAGCGGTTCAAAGAAGCGTATAAGACGTATGAAGAGCTTTTGTTTTCCAGTTATCAGATGACTGGCGCGGTGCTTAACGGGATGTACCAGTTGGCTGTGCGCAAAGAGGATAAAAAAAGGGCGCGTATGATCGTGGAGAAGCAGGAAGAACTGGCGAAGTGTTTTGAGATGGGAAGATATTATGAGGTCATGGGGCGGCTGGAGCTTGCGGTATGGGAAAAAGACGCGGAGACTGCGATCGCGGTGATGAAAGAGTTGCTAGCCAGTGTGGATGAGCTTGGCAGTTACCGCAAGGCTGCGCTCTATGAGCATATGGAGTTTGGAAAACTCAAGAAGGAATTTTTGGAGGAGCTTAAGGGAAAGCTTCGGGACAGCTTCCAGGATGAGGAGACTTTCGGATTTTTGGGAAACGATGAAAAAAGGATGCAGGAGGATGGATCATATGTTATCAAAAATAATCATCAAAAATTTTAAAAGCAATATTAAAAATTACATCCTGTTTTTTGTCAGCAATATCATTGCAGTTGCAGAACTGTTTTGTTTTTGGGGACTGAATGATATTGTGATGCGTGCAGTGACGGATCCGTCAATTGTGATGGGAATAAAGAGCGATTTTATGATAGCTGTCGGATTGGTGACCATGATCACTATACTTCTGATGGTGTTTTCGATGAAGTATTATATTAAGCTTCGGGCAAGGGATTACGGTACATTTATTATGTTCGGGATGAAAAAGGAAACATCTTACCTGCTTCTTTTTGCCGAGTATGCCATAGGCTGTCTCGGTTCTCTGGCACTGGGGCTGCTGATGGGAAATGCTGTTCTTTACGGACTTTTGTACGCGCTTCATCATTTTGATCCAAAGAGGATTGCAGTCAGTATTGTAGGGTGGAAGATATATCGGAATACAGCAGGACTTTGTCTGGGTGTTATGTTTGTGATATTTGTTATCCTCCTGATATGGATGGACGGCAGAGACTTAAGCATGCTGATGATGAAAGAGGAGGAAAAGGAAAAACGCCCGGTCAGTTCAAGATGGCTTCTGCTTACAGTACTTGGAATCGCAGTTGTGGCATTTGCGGTAAGACAGTATAATCCCGGAACATGGGGATATTATTTTTCACATGTGGAGTTTGTTGCCGGTGGTTTTCTTATTGTGGCGTTTGGCGGCGGATTTGTACTCGAATGGGTGAAAAAGAGACGGTTTTACCTTCATCATGTGCTGAAGATCAATCAGCTTGACAGTAAATATCAGAGTAATATGATGGTGATTCTTATGTTGTTTGTAGTTCATTTTTTTGCTCTTTCCTATATTGGTACTGAGATAGCCCAGGTGCTTCCTCTAAACAGAGAACAAGGGAACTATCCGTATGACACTATATGGATGGCGCAGACGAAGGATATGGATTTTAGTGAGGAAGTTACAGAAAAATATGGAGGTACAGTCCGGCATGTTCCGATGATCCGTGCGACTATGTTCTATTCTCAGGAGCAGATCGGGATATCTGAATCTGCATATAAAGAGCTGACAGGGAAATCTTATGGTCTCAAGGGACGGGAAATCGCAGTAGGAATTGAGGACCAGAATTTTCAGAAAGAGGAAAAGGTAAAAGATAAGGTGCTTTTTGATCTTTTTGGGTGGCTTTATGTCGGAAAGTACGATCCGGAAAAGGAAGAATTTGCATCTTCCAGGATTCTTCATGATACACAGTACCAGTATGAGATAAAGGAAATGCATACTCAGAATCTGTTTGGGAAGTTTACACTGGAGGAGGCAGGAGAAGATACGGTTATATTTTCTGATGAGTATTTTGAGGAACAGTGGAAGAAACAGAATACAGACAGGGAAGAGATTTCTATGTTGGAGCTTTTTGCGTTTCCGGCTAAGACAGCACAGGCAGCGTGGAAAGAGATAAAGACATATGCGGATGAGAGCGGAGTAGAAGTGTTTCAGCCTGATTCGTATCACACGCAGCACGTAGTCTGTTATAACAAAGACGTCTTTCTGAAGGAGCAGAAGATGAGTACTTTGTTCCTGTTGTCCAGCAAGCTGTTTATCCTGATCACACTTTTTGTAAGCGGGGTATTCATCATGGCAGTCAGGAACCTGTCAGAATTGTCTTCGTATGTCAGGAGATATGAGTTTTTTGATTCTATGGGAATGAAAAAGAAAGCGCAGAAAAGGAATCTGTGCTTTGAGATTCAGAGCCCGCCGGATATTGCGCTGGCTGCAGGCGTGATTTTGGCAATGGTATACACTCTGACATACGCATACTGGTATATCTTAAACGGGCAGAAACCCGATGCGGATTTTTGGAGATATTGGGGAGGTATAGCTGCTGTCTATTTAGTCACGCAGATGATTGTTCAGAAAATGTTTGCAGAGTATATGTATAGAAGACTTCGGGGTGCGTGATTATAAGTATGACATGCTTTATAGCAGCTTGCGGGCCGACTGACAGGGAATAGTGTATTGAGGCTCTGATAAAAGATCGGCTTTCAAAGCGGAATGGTATGAAATTATTGCCAGTCCGCTTTTTTTGGATGATTTAAACGTTGTTTTGGACAATCCGTAATGCATAACCTGATAAAGAGGAGGTGTCCTGTATGCGTGTAAAAAATATCCGCAAAAACAGCCCGAAAGAGCCGGAATATCTGAAAAGTGCTGCCGCAATATACCGCGGGCTGATAATCCGGCTTAATTCGGAGAAAAAGAAAACTTAAATACATATCTGCAGATGTCTGAAAAGAGCAGGTGTCAGAAAGGGGGCAGAACGGATGGCCGGGTCCTGTGAAGCGATCTACGTCAGGCAGTCAAAAGACAAGAAAGATTCCCTGTCCATAGAGGGACAGATCGAGCTGTGTAAGCGGGAGTGCAGCCATCCGGACACCTCGCTCATCTATGTGGACAGAGGATTCAGCGGAAAGAATACAAAGCGTCCGGGGTTTCAGTCTATGCTTTTCGATGTAAAAGAAGGCAGGATCAGTAAGGTCATCGTATACAGGCTGGACCGTTTAAGCCGTTCGATCTTGGATTTCGGGCAGCTTTGGAATGAACTGGAGCTTCATCAGGTGGAGTTTGTCTCTGTTAATGAAAAGTTTGATACGTCTACCCCGATGGGCAGAGCCATGATTTATATTATCATGGTCTTTGCCCAACTGGAGAGGGAAACGACAGGGGAACGTGTGACCGATAACTATTATCCGCGGATCCGGCACGGCAACTGGCCGGGCGGTCCTGCTCCTTACGGCATGACGAATATTAAGATTGAAAATGAAAACGGAAGCTATGAGGCTGTGCCTGTCGGAAGCCCTGCTGAGGACGGTACTGTCGAAATGACTATCAAGGGCTTTGAAAAGCTTGACGTAAATAAAAATCTTACTTCATCAATT
>CATLEM010000097.1 GCA_949916155.1 uncultured Dorea sp. | reverse complement strand
AGCACCGGATGATGAAAGGACAGCTCCCCACACTTCAGGTTTTGGATGAGATATTGCCGCCGAAGGGCTTTTACTCGGAGATCCCGCTGGGACTGGTGCAGATTCCGGTAAACCAGATCGTGGGGACGAAGACGGGCGGCAGGAGCAATGCCTTTGCGGCGAACTTCATGCCGATTTTGAAGACGGGGACGGAGTTCTCCCAGAAATGGGTGTCGCTTTGCAAAAGCCACGAGGAAGAGGGTATCAGAGAGCCGATCAAGGCGTACGAGTACATGAATCAGTTCTACGTCCTGGAGGGAAATAAGCGGGTCAGCGTGCTGAAATATTTTGACGTGGTATCCATCCCCGGGACGGTGACCCGGATCGTGCCGAAGCGGACGGGGGAGAAGGAGAACAACATCTACTACGAGTTCATGAGTTTCTATGAGCTTTCCAAGGTAAACTATATCTGGTTTTCCGAGGAAGGGGCGTTTGCCGAGCTTCAGAAGGAAGTGGGGAAGGAGCCGGATGAGGTGTGGAGCGACGATGACAAGCTGACGTTCAGTTCCATCTACACTCGGTTCCTGACAGAGTTCCGGGCAAATGACGGCGAGGAGCTTAACTGCACACCGGGAGATGCGTTCCTTGCGTTTATCAAGGTACATGACTATGAAAAGCTGGAAGACATGACTACCAGCGAACTAAAAGAGCTGGTGAAGAAGAGCTGGGAGGAGTTCGAGCTTTTGCAGGAGGAGGAAGAGATTGACTTAAAGATGGATCCTATCTTTAAGGAGAAAACGATCCTTGATAAACTCCTGCCGGCGAGCGCCACCAAACTTAAAGCAGCGTTCATCTATGAGAGATCGCCCATGACTTCTGCCTGGGCCTATGCCCACGAGCTGGGGCGGCTCCAGCTTGAGCAGAGGTTCCCAAAGGAGGTTACGACGGTCTGCTATGAAAATGCGACGGTGGACACGGTGGAGGATGTACTGGAAAAGGCCGTGGAGGATGGGTGCAACCTGATCTTTACCACCACGCCCGCATTTGCACAGGCCAGCGTGAAGGCGGCGATCGCCCACCCGAAGGTAAGAATCTTAAACTGCTCGCTGAATACATCCCACCGGTATATCCGCACCTACTATTCCCGGATGCATGAGGCGAAGTTCCTTATGGGCGCCATCGCGGGCGCTATGGCGGCGAATGATAAGCTGGCGTACATCGCGGATTATCCGATCTTCGGGACGATTGCCAATATCAACGCATTTGCGCTGGGTGCGAAGATGATCAATCCGCGGGCGACCGTTTACCTGGACTGGAGCGCGAAGAAGGACAATGACGCTCTGTGGAATTTTAAGAACAGCGACGCGACGGTCATTTCCGGGAAGGATATGGTGATCCCTGAGGACGGCTCCCGGTATTTCGGCATCTTTGAGATGGCGGACGGATGTCCGAGAAGCCTTGCCATGCCGGTATGGCAGTGGGGGAATTTCTATGAGAAGCTGATCCGTACTATCATGGAGGGGACATGGAAGTACGACGACGACCCGTCCACCACCAAGGCGATCAACTACTGGTGGGGGATGTCGGCGGACGTTGTGGGCGTAATCTGCTCCCAGAATCTCCCCATCGGCACAAAGCGGCTTGTGGAGCTGTTGAAAAATACCATCAGCCGCGGGGAGTTCAATCCATTTTCCGGGATTCTCTATTCCCAGGAGGGGATCGTGCAGGATCACCCTTACGGGACACTCTCCCCGGAGGCGATTATGGAGATGGACTGGCTGGCGGAGAATGTCATCGGCTCCATCCCCAAGGAGTGGGAATTAAAAGAGCATACGAAACCTGTTGTGGTACAGCAGGGTTTAGATAAGGCGAAAGGATAAGGGGACGGATGAAGATACTTGCGATCGCGGACGAGGAGTCGGCCTGGCTCTGGGATCATTTCGAAAAAGAAAAGCTGGAAGGGATTGATGTCATTATTTCCTGCGGGGATCTGGATCCAAGATATCTTTCCTTTCTGGCAACTTTCACGTCGGCGCCGGTGCTCTATGTCCATGGAAATCATGATGAGAAGTATAAGGATATACCGCCGGACGGATGCATTTGTATTGACGATACGATCTATGTTCATAACGGGGTGCGGATCCTCGGGCTTGGCGGCTCTATGAGATACCGGAACGGGGAGTTTCAGTACACGGAGTGGGATATGAAAAGGCGGGTAGGAAAGCTCTGGTTTAAGCTCTTTAAAAACCGGGGCTTTGATATCCTGGTGACCCACGCCCCGGCCTACGGGCTTAACGACGCCAGGGACCTGCCCCACCAGGGGTTTAAGGTGTTCCTTAAGCTGCTGGAAAAATACAAGCCCCGGCTTTTCCTTCACGGGCATGTGCATATGTCCTACGGGCGGAAGCACAAAAGGTATGATAAATATCAGGATACGCATGTGATCAACGCGTTTGAGCGGTGTGTGTTTGAGTATGAGGATGAAAACCTGCGGGAACATCTCAGATAGAGGTGGGGCCGCGGTTTTTTTATGTTATGTTTGCCGTCCTGCCTTATATACAGAGTCAATTGATATGTCTTGATAGAATCTTTAAAATTTTATTGTACACTGAGGGTATCCTGAACATATCACAATGAAGAGAGGAATGGAAATTATGGACGCAATCTTACGAACTACAAACTTATGTAAAAATTTTAAAAAGCATTGTGTTGTCAGCAATGTATCATTATGTGTGGAAAGAAATACTGTTTTTGGACTGTTAGGAGCCAACGGTGCGGGGAAATCCACCATATTGAAGATGATTACGGGCATTTTAAAACCGTCGTCGGGAACAATTGAGTTTAATGGCCGGCCTTGGACGCGGGATGCACTGGGGGACATCGGGGCTTTTATTGAAACGCCGTCTGTTTACGGGAATCTGACAGCGTACGAGAATTTAAAAGTGAAAGCGCTCCTGTCGGGAGTGAAAGAGGAAAGAATCGGTGAAGTGCTTGATACTGTAGGGCTTACAGATACGGGCAAAAAACGTGCGGGACAGTTTTCCCTTGGGATGAAACAGCGTCTTGGTATCGCGGCGGCATTGCTGGGCAATCCGAAACTGCTTATTTTAGATGAACCTGCCAATGGGCTTGACCCCGCAGGTATTCTTAAGCTGCGGAACCTGATTCACGGGTTTCCGGCAAAGGGAATTACAGTACTCCTGTCAAGCCACATCCTTTCAGAAGTACAGCAGACTGCCGATCAGATTGCCATTATTTCAGAGGGCGTTCTGGGATATAGCGGAAAAGTAAATCCTGATGAAGATCTGGAAACTCTTTATATGCAGACAGTAAAGAAAAGGCAGGGAGGCGGGAAAATATGAGGGAGCTTATAAAAGCAGAACAATTAAAGCTTAAGTATACTTTTGGCGGGAAAATATCTTTGATTTCCCCCTGTACTTTGCTGGTTTTAGCGTTTCTCCTGACGGGAGGGAGAAAGGAGGATTTTTCTGCGGGAGCCTGGAACTGGTGGTACGCATTATTCCTTTCCGGCACGCTGTCCACGGCCTGTTATTTAAGCGTCAAAAAGGACGGGCGGCTGAGATACCATAATATGCGGATGTTTCCGGTTTTGCCCCGGAAGTGCTGGATGGCAAAAATCTTTTCCTGTGCTTTTGGGCTGCTCTTTTCAAATGCTGTCATTTATCTTGGCATATTATTAGGAGGGATATTATCCGGGGGAGCATTGCCTGGAGGGGCGTTATCCGGGGGAGCGCTGTGGGGAACTGCGGTTTCTGGTTTTGGCGGCCTGTCAGCCGCGGTTTTGCTGACGGTTGGATTTTTGTGGGAAATACCGGTATTTCTGTTTTTAAGTGCAAGATTCGGAATGTTTCTAAGCATTTTTGCCGGTGTTATATTATCAGTAAGCGGTATTGTGACGGTTTCGGATACTTCTTTCTGGTGGCTGTATCCTGCCGCTGTTCCTGTCCGCCTGATGTGCCCTGTGCTGGGGATAATGCCCAACGGACTGCCTGTCCCGGCGGAAAGCGAGCTTTTGGGTACAGATGTCATCCTGCCAGGTGTCTTGCTGTCGCTTATGTGGTTTGTGATATTTTGTATTGTGACATCACTCTGGTTTGGGCGTTGGGAGGATATGTGATGAAGGTTTTAAAATGTCTTGCTGCGGATTACAGAAAAACAAAGGGTTTATATTTTCGGACGGCACATTTGCTGATACCTGTCTGCGCTGCGGCGTTATTTCTCGCCTATTACACTAATTCAGCCTGGGATGCCCGGGTAAAGACAGAAGCTTACTATCAGGCGCTGGGCTGCGGATTTCCTTTGCTTATTGGGTTATTCAGTTCGATGCTTTCGGAGGAGGAGGCGTCGGCAGCATCCTTTCAGGATATGCTTTCAGCGGTTAATAAGCGCCGGATGTTTTACAGTAAGCTGATTTTGCTCATAGTGAGCGGAGCCTGTTCGGTGCTTCTGGCAAGTCTTTTGTTTGGACTGGGAAATATCTATGTGCTGAAACAGTCTGTAACAGGTATGGGCTTTTACTTGCAGGCATCACTTGTTTTAATAGCGGGAAATGTATTTATTTATGTTTTTCATTGGTTTCTGTCATTGCGTTTTAATAAAGGGGTGGGTATAATGGCAGGTATTACAGAGAGCATTGCTGCCGCCCTTTTGTTGACCGGGCTTGGCGATAACATCTGGTGCTATGTCCCGTGTGCATGGGCGGCAAGGCTTACAACCTGTATGGTTTTGCAATCTGCCGGGATGCAGGTGTTTGACGCAAAGTGCCGGACTGCCTGTTTTTTATGCGTGGGCGTGACCTTGTGCGGGGTTGTCCTGTCCGGCATCTGGGCGCAGCGGTGGGAAGGGCAGGGAGCGTTATGGCGAATATTTTAGTTGTAGATGATGAGAGAGCCATTTTGATTATGGTAAAGAAAATTTTGGAGGCAGACGGGCATCATGTTACAGGGATAAGAGGGTCTGAGGAAATCGCAGGATTAAAGCTGTGTGCGTATGACCTTATTATCCTGGATGTGATGATGCCGGAGACAGACGGGTACACATTGTGCAGGAAGATACGTCCTCTCACAGACTGCCCTATACTGTTCCTCACTGCAAAAACAGAGGAAGACAGCCTGGTCCATGGACTGGAAACGGGGGCGGATGATTATATCAGCAAGCCCTTTGGAAAGATGGAACTTCGGGCAAGGGTAAGGGCGCATTTGCGGCGCGAATACCGGGAACACGCGGTAAGGCTTTCTTTTGCCGGGTGTTACTTCAATCTTTCGGCAAAACAGTTGGTAGTGGGGGAAGAGACTGCTCCCCTGACAAAGAGCGAGTATCTGATCTGTGAATATTTAGCCTGCAATGCAGGGCAGGTATGTTCAAGGGAACAGATTTACGAGAAGGTGTTTGGGTATGACGGGGAGGGCAGCGATGCGACCATTGCGATGCACATTAAAAATATCCGGTCGAAATTGGAAAGCCTGGGTTATTCTCCTGTAAAAACAGTTTGGGGGATTGGATATAAATGGGAAGAAAAACAGTGAGAGAAGAAACGGGGATGCCGTTAAGCGTATTTTTTTTAAAATATTTTCTGTATGTGTCCGCCGCGGTGACGGTCATCTGCCTGGGGGCTTTGTTTGCTTTTAATGGGCTTGCTGCGAAAGGGTATATCTACCCTGCCGATTACGCAGAAAAACAGGCGGAGGCGGCGCAGGAAAAAATTGAAGGCGCGGCGTCTGTCGGTAGGGCCCTGATTCCTGAGCTGTGCCAATACGCTGTCTTTGACCTGGAGGGGAATGTAACGGACGGGGATATGGGCAAAGATGGGTTAAAAGCTGCCTGGAAGGCGGTGTCAGGCGGGAAGGCAGACCATGCGGGGAATTATTACAAAGTAATCAGACGGGAAAGGGAGTACGTTGTGCTCCAATATCAGATTATTCCCCAGTACAGCTCTAAAACTTTGCGTAAATATCTCTGTAACCCCCAAAACCTGTTCCTACTGGCTGTATTGTTTTTGATATTTTTAGACGTGTTCATGATTGCCCTTCGGTTTAGCCGTGTTTTGAAAAAGAAACTGGATTCCCTGATTACGGTAACGGAAAAAATACAGGAGCAGGATCTTAACTTCTCTGTAAAAAAAGGTGACATTAAAGAGATTAATTCCATTCTGGAAGCCATGGATAAGATGCGCCGTGAGCTTAAGGCCTCTTTAAAAAAGCAGTGGGAGGCAGACCAGGGAAGGAGAGAACAGATTGCTGCTTTAGCTCATGACTTAAAAACCCCTTTAACGGTTATCAGGGGAAACGCAGAGCTATTATATGACATGGACCTTACAGAAGAACAGGCCGAAAGTGCCGGGTTCATCGAAGAAAGTTCCCTGCAAATGCAAAACTATATAAAAATGCTGATAGAGCTTTCAAAGGATGCCAAGTTGTACCGGCTCCGGTTTCAGAAAAATTCTCTTTCGGCTTTTTTGCAGGATATTGGGAAAACAGCAAGAGGGCTATGCGCTTCCAGGGACATCCGCTTCAAACCGGATGTCAGAAGTGAACGCAAAGAATTTTATGGGGATGTGAATCTTTTGAGCCGCGCATTGGATAATATCATATCCAATGCCGCGGAACATTCGCCGTCCGGCGGTACGGTTACGATGGAGGTTTTTGATGAAAAAGAATATCTGGCGTTTTCCGTCAGCGATAACGGAAAGGGGTTTAGCGGGGCAGCGCTGAAATACGCAGTATCGCAATTTTATATGGATGACGCCAGCCGCAGTTCGAAACTGCATTTTGGAATCGGATTATATGCGGCGGATACGATTGCGAAACAGCACGGAGGAGTTCTTATTTTGGAAAACAGGGAAGAATGTCCGGGCGCAAAGGTGACTATGAAAATTCCTCTGGAAAGGGTCAATGTGTTACATTCTAACTCTTTGGATTTGTAATTGACACTGGGAATAAAAATAATTACAATAGAGAAAAATGATGTATGGAAGTTAATCAGAGGGAAGGAAAACCATATGTATCTATCCAAAATATATATCGAAAATTTTAAGGGGATAAAGAAGGCTGATATTGATTTTGACAGAGCGGTAAATCTTATCATAGGAGACAACGGTACAGGCAAGACATCGGTTCTGGAGGCTATCGCGGTAGCTCTTGGAGGATTTCTTTCGGGGATTGACGGTGTGAATACGATTCATTTTTCAAAAGATGAGATACGGCGCGAGAATCAGCTTACCGGCACAGGGTCAAATAATATTGTATATCAGACTCCGGTTTGCGTAAAGGCCTGTCTGGAATTGAATGTCGGAGAAGGAGATCATGCAGATATACATGTTTTTGAATTTTCCCGGCAAAAAAAGAGCATAAAAAGCTCAAGGTCAACGGTTGAACCGAGAGATATCTGCAGGGCGGCACAGGTTATGACGGATAATCCGGCATCTATATTGCCAGTTATCAGCTACCAGAGTTTTTCGAGAGTATCGAATCAGAAAAGAGACAAATGGGAGAATCCGTTTTCAAATGATTTTTCGAGAGTGGTCGGATATGTGGATTGTCTGGAGGAGGCGGCCAATGATAAGATGCTGGCAAACTGGTGCAAAAGGATGGAGCAGATAGCCTGGCAGCAGGAAAAGCCTATTCTGGAGTACGAGGTGGTGAAAAGGGCTGTTTCCCGCTTTATGGGATATATGCAGGATGGAGAAAAAATTACGGTCTTCTATGACAAGCGGACAGAAGAGCTGGTATATTCCGACGGCGGGGAGATACTGCCGATATATTTGCTGAGTTCGGGATTTCGGAATCTGTTGGGGATGGTTTTTGATATCGCATACAGAATGGCTGTTTTGAATCCTGATCTGCTGGAAGATATTACAGAAAAGACCCCGGGTGTTGTTCTGATCGATGAGATAGACATGCACCTTCATCCGAACTGGCAGTGGAGAGTAGTGGATGCGCTGAAAAGTACATTTCCAAAAGTGCAGTTTATCGCAACGACACATTCACCGATCATCGTTGCTTCCTGTAAGGAAGAAAAGCTGATCACACTGAAGCTGGAAGATCAGTTCCTCGATAAACCTTCGGAGATTGTTGAAGGGAAGACAGTGAAAGGCTGGATGGTGGACAGTGTTCTGGAAAAGTATATGTATTCTGAAAACCGTGCGCCGGAGACGATGGATAAATTAAAGCGGCTGTCTGAGCTTGCAAAAGAGAAATTGTCCGGAACTATGGATGATACTGCCAGAAAAGAATATGAAGGATTGATCCGGGAATTAAGTGAGATACTGCCGGAAGATGATATTGCAATAGAAGAAGCGGCATTTTTGTCGGTCGATGAGATACTGGGAGAATAGCATTGAGAAAAGTGGAACGTTTGCCTCAGCCGGAGAGCCTGAAGAATCATTCGGCCCGCTGGACAAAAGAATTAATGGATGAAATAAATAAACAGGGGACTTATGCAAAAGTCGCCGACAGTTTTAAAACTAAATACAGGCAGGATGATGTAAAAGAAACGCTTGAAAAGATGTATAATCAGCATTGCTGTTATTGTGAGTCAGTAGTCGGCACAAGTTCTTATGGGAGAATAGAACACCTGAGGCCGAAGTCTCTGCCTCAATTTTATCAGTATGCTTTTGAGTGGGATAATTTACATTGGTGCTGTGAAGTCTGTAATACCAGTTATAAAAAAGCAAATTGGGATTTTGAGAATCCTATATTGGATCCGGCAAAGGATGACATCGATAAATTCCTGAAACTAAATCTGACGACAGGAAAGTACGAGGAAATAGGAAACAATAAGAGGGCACGCACCACGATAGAGCATACGGGAATGAACAGAGAAAGCCTTGTGAAAGCAAGGCGGAGATGGATTATCCTCTTTCTGAAAGGCTATAAAGTACATCAAAAATGCGGGAATGAGAAGGAATTTTGCGATAGTTGGGATAAGCTGAAAGAAGATATGGATTATCCGAGTCTTTATGATAAATTAATTGAGTTTGTGAAATAGAAAAAGCATGATAATCATTTTCGTGTAGATTATAATGATAATGAAAAAGATTGTATTTATTATAACCTTGTGGTATGATTAATCATACAAATAAAATTAGACATACTTACAGGATATCCCATTAGCCAAATTCTTTGTTGGGTTGGAAACAAATAAAGTTGGGATGTGCCGGGGAGATAAGGAGATTATGATGGAATTTCCAGAAGGAAAATACGCGTGGATGGTAAAAGTGGGGGAGAAGGGGCAGTTTGTAATCCCAAAAGAGGCCAGGGAGCTGTTCGGGATAAAACCGGGAGATTCAATCCTTGTGCTGGCAGACAGGGAAAGAGGGATCGCAATCCCGACAAAAGAAGTAAGAGATAAGCATTTTTCCAGATTGTTTGAAGAGGTGGAGCAGGCATGAGGAAGAGAATCGTATTTTTTAATATCCCGGCCTGCGGCCACACCAATCCGACTCTGGGGGTCGTGCGTGAGCTTGTCACGGAGGGGCATCAGGTGTGGTATTATTCTTATGAGCCTTTTCGGGAAGTCATCGAAGCGGCGGGGGCAGAGTTTGTCCCCTGCGACAGATACGACAGGGAACAGAACTTAAGCCCGGGGGACGCGGCCAAGGTGGGGAAAGATCTGGCATTTTCCGTCCAGATCCTGGCGGATACGACGCTTGCGCTGGAGGAGTTCGTCTGCCGGGAGTTAGAAAGGCTGAAGCCCGACTGTATTGTGGCGGATTCCATGGCAGTGTGGGGGAAAGCGATCGCGGGAAAGCTTGACATCCCGTTTGTGTCCTCCACGACGACATTTGCCTTTAATCAGTATTCTGCACGGATCATGAGACAGAGTGTTATGGAGATGGCGGCCATGGTTCTTTCCATGCCAAAGATCGGCAGACAGA
>CATLEM010000096.1 GCA_949916155.1 uncultured Dorea sp. | reverse complement strand
GGTGTCTCTGTCCCAGGATGCGCAGGAGAGTGTTGCGGGAGTACAGGAGGATGCGCTCTCTGCATGTCTCAGACGGGAGCAAAGGAAAATGGTGAGAAAAGCTGTAGATAGTCTGGATGAAAAGTATAAGATCCCTGTTCTGCTCTTTTATATGGAGAGAATGTCTGTTGCAGAGACAGCAGCCGTGATGGGAATCCCGCAGGGGACGGTAAAGAGCAGGCTGAATGTAGCAAGAAAGCGTCTGGAATCAGAATTGGAGGAGTATTTTCATGAATAAAAAATTGGAAGATCTGTTATATGATGCTCTTTTGCCGACGGATGAGCCGGACATGGAACTGAATCGCCGGATTTTACAAAAACAGTTCAAGGAGGCATCAGTAATGAAACATTATCATTTTAAGAAAATAGCGGCAGCGGCGGCGGTTTGTGTATTGACAGTAGGAAGTATTACCGCATATGCAGCGTACAAGTTTCTCAGTCCGTCTCAGATAGCAGGAGAAGTATCAAATAATCATGCGCTGGCAAAGGCATTCGAAGGGAAGGATGCTGTTCTGGTCAATGAGACGCAGGAAAGCAGCGATTATGAGATCACACTTTTAGGACTTGTGTCCGGGACGGAGTTGTCGCCTTATGTGGATGAGAGCGAGACAGGAAAGATTAAAGACAGCCGGACCTATGCAGCGGTGGCGGTCAACCGTACAGACGGGAAGCCGGTACAGGACGATGAGCGAAAATGTCTTTCCCCGCTGCTTAACGGCGTGGAATGGATGGTGGCGAACAACGGGACGATGGATGTCGGGCTTCAGTGGTTTGTACAGGACGGTGTGATCTATGAGCTTTTGGAATGTGATGATCTGGAAGCCTTTGCCGGAAGAGGTGTGCAGCTGGGAGTAGTTGATGAGTTCTGCGATGAGACAGAAGCATTTACCATGGATAAAAGTACCGGAGATTACAGCAGAAATACAGACTATACCGGCACGAACGCGCTGTTTGACCTGCCGCTTGACCAGTCGAAAGCGGATGAGGCGGCAGCGGATGCATATATTGAGAAACTGAAGGCATCCCTGGAAAATGATGACGATGAAGGTGAGGAAGATATCTCAGAAGATGAAGATGTCAAAAAATATCTTGCAGATCTTGAGGCGGCAGAAGATGAAGCGGCATTTCTGAAGAAAAATGCATCCCTCATCAGCAGTGAGATCCTTAAGCAGGATAAAGATGGTATGGTAGAGTTCGGCAAGGAGGGAGATACACAGGGGACGCTGAATGTGTCGGACTTTGAAAAGGGAGTATCTAAATCAGGCGTTATTACCGGAGGGACTATGGAAGATCTGGTTATCCATATGTTTACGGTAAATGAAGACGGGACGGTTACTTATAAGGCGTATGCGCCGTCTGCAAAATAAGAAATATTATAAATTTAGTTGAATCTGATTTATAATAGAAAAAGGGGGCTTTCGGATGTATCTGAGATGCTCCCTTTTCTGGCTGGTTTTGTTGTGTATCTGCCTTGATCAGTTTGTGGACATCACTGCCTGTCAAAAAAAATATTTAATTTGATAATCAAAATACTTGACAAACAAAATAAATGGATATATACTTTGAAAGTCAAAATTATTTAAGTTCAAAATAAATGTGTCATATCCGGCGCAGGAATAAGAGGAATACATATGACAGGAATCATCTGCGGGACGGGTTCATACGCGCCGTCCTATATCATGGATAACAACGAGATAGCGACAATGGTTGAGACAAGCGACGAGTGGATCAGGGAACGCACCGGCGTGGCCACAAGGCACATCATCAAAGGTGAGACGACGGTGTCCATGGCGTGCGAAGCGGCGAAGCGGGCGCTTGCCGACGGAAAAGTCAGGGCGGAGGAGGTGGATGTGATCATCGTATCCACGATCTCTTCCAATGTGATCCTGCCCTGCACAGCATGCGAGGTGCAAAAAGAATTAGGGGCGGTGAACGCCACATGTTTTGATATGAGCGCTGCGTGCAGCGGTTTTGTCCTGGCGTACAACACCGCGCTTTCCTATCTGTCAGGAGGGATGTACAAGACCGCGCTGATCATCGGAAGCGAAAGCCTTTCAAACCTGACGAACTGGAAAGACCGGGGAACCTGCATCCTGTTCGGGGACGGAGCAGGGGCGGCAGTAATGCGGGCAAAGGAAGGCAGAATGTATCTGCCGGCTACTCATTCAGACGGGATAAAGGGAAATGCCCTTACCTGTTTAAGCCGCCATACGCCCGTTGATGCCGGGCATATGACAGATCCGGAATACTATATGCAGATGGATGGGCAGGCAGTGTTCAAATTTGCCGTAAAAAGAGTACCGGAAGTGGTCAACGAGGTATTGGAAAAGAACCAGGTAGATAAAGAAGAGATTGTCTGGTATATCATGCACCAGGCCAACAGCCGTATTGTGGAAGCGGTGGCAAAGCGGCTTGAAGTTCCGATCGGGAAGTTCCCCATGAACCTTCAGGAGTACGGCAACACTTCGTCTGCCAGCATCGCCATCCTTTTGGACGAGATGAAGCGGGACGGCAGACTGATGAGCGGCCAGAAGATCATCATCGCAGGTTTCGGCGCCGGCCTTACGTGGGGCGCAGCAGTGCTTGAATGGGAGCCGTAATAAAATCTTGTGATAAACCAGCCGTATCCGCCGGAAAGGCAGCCCCTAAAGAGCGGGACATTAAACTTTGGCGGCGGAATATGGCAGGTTTATAGATAGTAGAACAAAATTTAAACACAGAGAAAAGGAGAAAATGAAAATGTTTGAGGAAATGAAAGAGTTAATCGCAGAAGGACTGAATATCGATGAGAGCAAGATCACAGAAGAGTCTTCCTTCAAGGATGATCTCGGTGCGGATTCGCTGGACTTATTCGAGCTGGTGATGAGCTTAGAGGACAAATACGACGTAGAGATTCCTTCCGAGGAATTGGAGAAGCTCCTGACCGTAGGAGATGTAATCAAATATATCGAAGAACACAAATAAGAAAAGAGAGGTTTTAAAGATGCAGACAGAAGTGACCAGATTACTTGGAATTGAATACCCGATCATTCAGGGCGGTATGGCATGGGTAGCCGAATACCACCTGGCGGCAGCAGTGTCGAATGCGGGAGGCTTAGGGCTTATCGGCGCCGCGAGCGCTCCGGCAGACTGGGTAAGAGATCAGATCAAGAAGGCAAAAGAGCTGACAAACAAACCGTTCGGGGTCAACATCATGCTGATGAGCCCGTATGCAGATGAGGTTGCAAAGATCGTCGCGGAGGAAGGCGTCAAGGTCGTTACGACCGGAGCCGGGAATCCTGAGAAGTATATGAAGATGTGGAAGGAAACGGGAGTGAAGGTGATCCCGGTGGTTGCTTCTGTCGCGCTGGCAAAACGTATGGAGAGGTGCGGCGCGGATGCTCTGGTAGCTGAAGGCTGTGAGGCCGGAGGGCATATCGGGGAGAGCACGACGATGGTACTTGTACCCCAGGTCGCGGACGCGGTAAGCATACCGGTGATCGCCGCAGGAGGGATCGCGGACGGAAGAGGGATCGCCGCGGCATTTATGCTGGGCGCAAAAGGTATACAGATGGGAACCCATTTTGTAGTAACGGAGGAATCCCAGGTACATGACAATTACAAGGAAAGGATCATCAAGGCGAGGGACATTGATTCAAGGGTGACAGGAAGGACCACCGGGCATCCGGTCAGGGCGCTTCGCAACGAGATGACGAAACAGTATATTGAACTAGAAAATAAAGGCGCAAGCTTTGAAGAACTGGAACAGCTGACACTGGGAGGACTGCGCAGGGCTGTCGTTGACGGCGATGTGGTGAACGGAAGTGTCATGGCAGGACAGATCGCCGGCATGGTAAAAGAGAGAATGTCCTGTAAGGAGTTAATTGATAAATTAGTAAGAGAGACAGATGGGATCATCGGAGGAAAAGGTTTTTATGAGTAAGACAGTATTTCTTTATCCGGGGCAGGGCGCCCAGAAAGCAGGGATGGGAAAAGACTTTTACGAAAACAGCGCGTTGGCAAGGGAGCTTTACGACGAGGCTTGTGAGGCGCTGGGGCTTGATATGAAAGCCCTCTGCTTTGAGGAAAATGATAAGCTGGATCTGACGGAATATACGCAGGCGGCGCTTGTGACCACCTGCCTTGCCATGACAAGGGTGGTAAAAGAAGCAGGGCTTAAGGCGGACGTGACCGCGGGCTTAAGTCTCGGTGAGTACGCGGCTATCGCGGCAGCGGGCGGCATGAAGGAATTAGACGCCATCCGGTTGGTGCGAAAGAGAGGGATCCTGATGCAGAATACCGTGCCTGCCGGAAAAGGGGCGATGTGTGCGGTCATGGCGATGGATGCGGAAAAGATCGAGCAGGTGATCGCAGATATAGACGGTGTTACGGTGGCGAATTATAACTGCCCGGGGCAGATCGTCATTACCGGGGAAAAGGCGGCGGTAGAGCAGGCAGCAGAAGCGCTTAAAGCGGCAGGGGCAAAACGGACAGTCATGCTCAATGTCAGCGGGCCGTTCCACTCACCGATGCTTGCATCTGCAGGCGAGGAGCTGAGAAAAGCGCTGGGGCAGATAGAGATGAGCCCGCTTGCGCTTCCCTATGTCACCAATGTCAATGCAAAAGAAGTGACTGATATCAACGAGACAAGAGGACTTCTGGCAAGGCAGGTAAGTTCACCGGTGCGCTGGATGCAGAGCATGGAGTACCTGATCGGAAATGGTGCGGATACTTTCGTAGAGATCGGGCCGGGCAGGACGCTTGCCGGATTTATGAAAAAGATCAGCCGCGAGGTGAAGATCTTAAATATTGGCACATGGGAAGACGTGGAGAAAGCGGCAGCCGCCCTTAAGGCGGAAAATTAAAGGTAAGCGGATTGAAGGACAAAGAAATCTGCGTTTGGGCAGATAGTCAGGAAAAGCAATGGCTGCGTGCAAAAAAAGCAGCTTCAGAAAGGGAAAATAGATGTTGACAGGAAAGATTGCAGTGGTAACCGGAGCGTCCAGGGGGATCGGAAGTGCGATCGCCTTAAGGTTAGCGAAAGACGGCGCGACAGTTATCGTAAATTATAACGGATCAGAGGAAAAAGCCCTCGAGGTAAAGCAGGAGATTGAATCTCAGGGAGGATCTGCGGCGGTCAGCCAGTGCGATGTGTCCGATTTTGGAAAATGCGAGGCATTTATCGCAGACGTGATCAAAACGTACGGCCGGATAGACATCCTTGTGAATAACGCCGGGATCACCAGGGACGGCCTGCTGATGAAGATGCCGGAGGAAGATTTCGACAAAGTGCTTGATACGAACCTTAAGGGCGCGTTCAACACGATCCGCTTTGCCAGCAGGCAGATGCTCAGGCAGAAAAGTGGCCGTATCATCAATATGGCGTCAGTCGTAGGGGTGATGGGCAATGCCGGGCAGGCGAACTACGCCGCATCAAAGGCAGGGGTCATCGGGCTTACCAAGGCGGCGGCCAGAGAGCTTGCGTCCAGGGGCGTTACGGTCAATGCCATAGCGCCGGGCTTTATCGAGACAGACATGACGAAGGTTCTGCCGGAGAAAGTGAAAGAGACGACGGCGGCTCAGATACCTCTTGGAAAGTTCGGGCAGGCGGAGCATGTGGCGGCGGCAGCAGCATTTTTCGCTTCTGATGAGGCGGAGTACATTACCGGGCAGGTGCTCTGTGTAGACGGCGGCATGGCGATGTAAGGGAAAAGAGGCGGCGGATCTGCAGATGATCTTGCAGACGTCAGGAAGGAGAAGCGGATGAAGAGACGCGTAGTAGTGACAGGGCTTGGCGCTGTAACGCCCATCGGCAATACAGTGGAGGAGTTCTGGAACGGGATTAAAGAAGGAAAAGTCGGTATCGGAGAGATCACAAGATTCGATACTGCAGAGTATAAAGTAAAGCTTGCGGCAGAAGTAAAGGGCTTCAATGCAAAAGACCGGATGGACGCTAAGGCGGCGAAGCGTATGGAGCCTTTCGCTCAGTACGCGGTTGCGGCAGCGAAGGAAGCATTCGAGGATTCCGGGCTTGATATGGAGAAAGAGGATCCATTCCGGGCGGGTGTGATCGTCGGCTCCGGGGTAGGAAGCCTTGAGACCGTAGAGCGGGAATACGCCAAGATCCAGACAAGAGGGCCGGGAAAGGTGCACCCGCTGATGGTGCCGTTGATGATCTCCAATATGGCTGCAGGCAACATATCGATCCAGCTTGGCTTTAAGGGGAAATGTACGGATGTGGTGACGGCCTGTGCATCGGGGACCAACTCCATCGGAGATGCGTTCCGGGCGATCCAGTATGACGATGCGGATATCATGATCGCGGGCGGCTGTGAGAGCTGTATCTGCCCCACAGGAGTGGCGGGATTTACCGCGCTTACCGCGCTGTCTACATCAGCAGATCCGAAGCGGGCATCCATTCCATTCGATAAAGACAGGGACGGATTTGTGCTGGGCGAAGGCGCCGGGGTAGTCGTGCTGGAAGAGTTAGAGCACGCGAAAGCCAGAGGGGCGAAGATCTATGCGGAGCTTGCAGGTTACGGGGCGACAGGAGATGCGTACCACATCACCTCACCGGCGGAGGACGGCAGCGGCGCGGCCAAAGCGATGAGCCTTGCTATTGAGGAGGGGAAGATCACCCCGGCCCAGGTGGATTATATCAATGCCCACGGAACGAGCACCCACCACAATGACTTATTCGAGACAAGGGCGATTCATCTTGCCCTTAAAGGTGCGGCGAAGGATGTGGTGGTCAATTCTACCAAATCCATGATCGGGCATCTTCTCGGAGCGGCAGGGGGCGTGGAATTTATCGTGTGCGTGAAGTCTATCCAGGACGGATTTATCCACCAGACGATGGGCACGGAGAACGTTGACAAGGAAGAGTGCGATCTAAACTATGCCGTCGGTGCGCCGGTGGAAAAAGAGATCAGCTATGCGCTCACCAATTCCCTTGGATTCGGCGGGCACAATGCAACTTTACTGTTAAAGAAGTATGAAGCATAGAGGAGAATCAGGTTATGGAATTTGAACAGCTCATGAAATTGATCGAAACCGTGTCGGCTTCCAGCCTGACCAGTTTCCAGTATGAAGAGAAAGGCGTGAAGCTAAAGCTTGGGAAAGAAGTTAAGGGTGCTGCATTGGCGGTAAGCGGTGCAGGAAGCGCTGATCTTGTCCAAAGCGTCCAGTCCGTCCAAAGTACAGCCATAGCAGCGGTTCAGGAGACGAAGAGTACCGCCGGGGTACAAGAGTCGGGAAATGAGGCCAAGGCAGAAGGGAAGCTGATCTTATCCCCCCTTGTAGGGACATTTTACATCGCACCCGCTGAGGACGCCGATCCCTTCGTCGCAGTAGGAGACACCGTGAAGAAAGGACAGACGCTTGCCATCGTAGAGGCGATGAAGCTGATGAACGAGATTGAGAGCGACTACGACGGCGTGATCGAGGAAGTGCTGGCCGAGAACGGCAAGCCGGTAGAGTATAACCAGCCGTTGTTCAGGCTCAGATAGTTTAGGAAACAAGAAAGGTAAGTGTTCAGATGAAACATTTAGATATTAACCAGATCAAAGAGATCATCCCCCACCGCCATCCGTTCCTTTTGCTCGACTACATCGAGGATTACGAGCCGGGGCAGTATGCGGTCGGCTATAAATGCGTCTCCTACCGGGAGGAATTTTTTGCGGGACATTTCCCAAAGGAGCCGGTGATGCCGGGCGTGCTGACGGTAGAGGCGCTGGCGCAGGCAGGCGCTGTCGCGATCCTAAGCCAGGAAGAGAACCGGGGAAAGACTGCCTATTTCGGCGGGATCAATAAGTGTAAATTCAAAGGGAAGATCGTACCGGGGGACAAAGTACGCCTTGAGACGAAGATTATCCGGCAGAAAGGCCCTGTGGGCATCGGCGAGGCAGTTGCCAGCGTAGACGGGAAAATAGTTGTCAGCGCGGAACTGACATTTATGATTGGATAGGTGATGAGTTTGATAAAGAAGATATTAATCGCCAACCGGGGGGAGATCGCGGTGCGTATCATCCGCGCCTGCCGGGAGATGGGCATCGAGACGGTTGCCGTATATTCAGAGGCGGACAGGGAAGCACTGCACACGAAACTCGCGGACGAGGCAGTCTGCATCGGGCCCGCGCCCTCTTCGGAGAGTTATCTGAGCATGGACCGGATCATCAGCGCCACGATCGTGACAGGTGCGGACGCGATCCATCCAGGCTTCGGCTTTCTGTCAGAGAACAGTAAATTCGCGGAACTGTGCGAGCAGTGCAACATCACATTTATCGGGCCTGGCTCTGAGGTGATTGCCCGCCTCGGCAACAAGCAGGAGGCAAGGAACACTATGATAGCGGCGGGAGTCCCGGTGATCCCGGGAACCACAGAGCCGATCTATGATGCCGTGACCGGTAAGGAGGCTGCAGATAAGATCGGCTATCCAGTCATCATAAAGGCAGCCCTTGGCGGTGGCGGCAAGGGCATGCGGGTGGCAAATACGCCGGAGGAATTCGAGAC
This sequence comes from uncultured Dorea sp., assembly GCA_949916155.1. GTDB lineage: Bacteria > Bacillota > Clostridia > Lachnospirales > Lachnospiraceae > MD308. Next base: position 1,560 of record CATLEM010000096.1, on the reverse strand, counting down.
GAGTTTCCAGACTGCCCAGAAAGAGACCCAGATGGCCTTTGGGGACAACATGATGTATATCGAACATTTCGTGCAGCACCCAAGGCACATTGAGTTCCAGATCCTCGCGGATTCTTATGGAAATGTGATCCATCTGGGGGAGCGGGACTGCTCCATACAGCGGAACCACCAGAAGATGATCGAAGAATCCCCGTCCGCGGCCCTTAACGGTAAGCTTCGGGAAAAGATGGGCGATGCCGCGGTAAAAGCAGCGAAGGCTGCCGGATATGTCAACGCGGGGACCATAGAGTTTTTGCTGGAAAAAAATGACAATTTTTACTTCATGGAGATGAACACACGGATCCAGGTGGAGCATCCGGTGACCGAGTGGGTGACCGGCATTGACCTGGTAAAGGAGCAGATCCGTATCGCTTCCGGGAAAAAGCTTTCTTACACGCAGGAGGACGTGCACCTTACCGGACATTCCATTGAGTGCAGGATCAATGCGGAAAATCCGGCAAAAGGCTTCCGCCCGTCGCCGGGGACAGTAAAGGATATGTACCTTCCGGGAGGGAAGGGCATAAGGATCGATTCAGCCATCTACAGCGGCTACACGATCCCGCCTTACTATGATTCCATGGTGGCGAAGCTTATCGTGTGGGCGAAGAACCGGAAAGAGGCCATCGCCAAGATGCGAAGCGCCCTGGGGGAGATCATCATCGAGGGGATCGACACAAATGTGGATTACCAGTACGAGATCTTAAACCACCCGGATTATATCGCCGGGGATATCGACATTGAATTTATCGAAAACCTGGGAACAGCCGTATAAGGATTTGCGCGGACAGTTCCTTAAGCCGTAAACATAAGCAAAAAAAGGTGAAAAAAGATGAAGCTTGATAATATGTTCAAAAAAACAAAATATTCTACACTGAGACGAAGTGAGCCGCGGGTGGGGACCGTGCGTCCGGAGGTTCCGGAAGGGCTTCTTCGCAAATGCAACAAATGCGGGGCGGCTATCATCGCGGAGGATGTGAAAAAGGATGCCTATATCTGCCCGAAGTGCGGCGGGTACTTCCGCATGCACGCATACCGGCGGATAGAGTTTGTGGCGGATGAGGGGACCTTCGAGGAATGGGATAAAGGGCTTGAGACGAAGAATCCCCTTGCGTATAAAGGGTATATGGAGAAGCTTCAGGGGCTTAAGGAGAAGACCGGGCTTGATGAAGCAGTGATTACCGGGAAAGCGAAGATTGACGGCACAGAGACAGTGATCGGTGTCTGTGACGGGAGGTTTCTCATGGCAAGCATGGGAGAAGTCGTCGGTGAAAAGATCGCGAGGGCTGTGGAGCGCGCGACTAGGGAGCGTCTGCCGGTCATCCTGTTTGCCTGCTCCGGCGGGGCGAGGATGCAGGAAGGCATCACCTCTCTTATGCAGATGGCGAAGACTTCCGCGGCGTTAAAGCGCCACAGCGACGCGGGTCTGCTTTATATCAGCGTCCTCACGGATCCGACCACAGGCGGGGTGACGGCGAGCTTTGCCATGCTCGGCGACATCATCTTAGCTGAGCCGAAAGCGCT
>CATLEM010000095.1 GCA_949916155.1 uncultured Dorea sp. | reverse complement strand
GGCAGTTCCGTGAAAAGGGCGTAACTTTGCATCGCTTTTGAGAAAGACGGGGTGTAGCTCAGTTGGTTAGAGTACGCGTCTGGGGGGCGTGAGGTCGCTAGTTCGAGTCTAGTCACCCCGACAAAACAAAAGCAAAAACCTTGCAGCCCCAATAGGTTGCAAGGTTTTTCCAATTTTAGCCGGAACACAAACGGAACAGCGCCGAAAAACCGGAATATTGGGCACAAGCCGAAATGTCGGTGCATGAGATATAAATTTATCAAAACCCTCATCGATCACTGCTTTCAGCGCCGCGGCCTGCTTTCGCCCTTCTTTTATCTGCTTTTTCGCGGCAGGCTTGCTCTTCTTATATTTTTTCAGACCCTTTTCGTATTCCTTCCTGCCCTTTTTTAGTTCCTTCTTTCCCGCCTGATATTCCTTTTTGGCCTTATCGATCTTCTTTCGGTTGGACGTTAATGTCTTCTTTCCCTTCTTAAGCTGCTTTTTTCCGTCTTTTATCTCTTTTCTGGCATCCTTAAGCTGCTTTTCGGCGTCGTCGATCTCTTCCTTCGCGTCGGCCAGCTCTTTTTTGGCCTCGGCCTTTCCCTCGGCCAGCTCATCTTTTGCCTCCTGAAGCTTTTCATTCGCCTCATCGACGACTTCCTTTTTCCGGATGATCCCCCGCTCGTCGGCAAGAAGCTCTGCAACGTCCAACGCTTCCTCCACCTTGTCCTCGTATCCGTCGGTAAAAGATAAAAGCTCTCTCGCCCCTTCCACCTGCAGATACACTTCCGTGTAGACATCCAGATCAAATGTCTCTTCCGGCACCGCCAGGAACGCGTCGATGCTCCCTGTCCCGATTGCCGTACTTCCGCGCCCGTAGGACAGATAGCAGGGGCTGTTCCCCAGGCCGACGACCTTAAGTGTGTCCGTTTTCAGCGTTTCAAAAACGTCGTCCTCTGTCCCGGATTCCAGACGGATCGTGTCGCCGATCTTGTATCCCGATTCATCGTCCGCAAGACATTCCCCCACCTTCTCGGGAAGCCGCCCCTTCGTCACGGCAAGACGGTTCATCCTTTCCTGGATGCCCATAACATGAAGGACGTGCTGCTCTTCTTTAAGATTGTATAAAAAATCTGCGCTGTACGCGCCCTCCGCCTCTTCTATCTCCGGAAGACGCGCGAAAGCATCTACGTCTTCCTCAGTGACTCCGTATGTACTGAGCGCCTTCACATCCATAAGCTTCGCGGCGTCAAAATAAGAGTCCCCGGTGATCCGCATATCCGGCTCCGAGGCTCTGATCCCGGAAAAGAACGCCACGCCGAGCGCAACGATAAAAAGAATCGAAAAAAACCTTCCCGGACTCTTCCTTATCTCCATATAAAAATCTCTGCGGGTTGCTTTCTTTGCCATATCTTTACCGCCTTACCATTCGATTGTCTCAACAGAGACTGGTGTCTCATTGATAAGCACATCTGAGACTCTGCCGTTCTTGATCCTGATCACCCGGTCCGCCATCGGCGCGATCGCCGAATTATGGGTGATCAGGATCACCGTCATCCCTCTGTCCCTGCAGGTGTCCTGCAAAAGCTTGAGGATAGATTTCCCCGTATGATAATCCAACGCTCCCGTAGGCTCATCGCACAGAAGAAGCTTGGGGTTCTTGGCAAGTGCCCTGGCGATGGACACTCTCTGCTGCTCGCCGCCGGACAACTGCGCCGGAAAATTATCGAATCTCTCTCCAAGCCCTACCTCTTCAAGCACCCTCCCGGCATCCATGGGATTCTTGCAGATCTGAAGCGCCAGTTCCACATTTTCAAGGGCAGTGAGGTTCGGGATCAAATTGTAAAACTGGAAGACGAACCCAATATCATCTCTCCGGTACGCGGTCAGCTGCCTCTGGGAATAGGCGGCGATGTCTTTGCCGTCCACCAGCACTTTCCCTTCCGTAGCCGTATCCATGCCCCCGAGGATATTGAGCACAGTTGTCTTTCCTGCCCCGCTCGGACCTACCACAACGACAAACTCCCCTTTTTCTATCTCAAAATCTATACCGGCCGCCGCCATGATCTCCACCTCGCCCATACGGTATATCTTTTTCACATTCTCCAATGCCACAAATGCACTCATGCTCTTATCCTTTCCATAAAAAGTGATACTGCCGTTACTGTTCACTCCGTTCTCAGTAACCCTGGCATAATGTTCTGACTATGCCGCCGCTTTGTTATATAATACCATACGGAACGGAACTTATCCAATAAACATTTATTAAGAAAAGGGGAATATATATGGACATAAAATCATCCCCGCCAGAACTGACGGGGATGTAAAAATTATCGCTTCGGCTGCAGATGAAATCTGACATCAGTATCTTTCCATCCTTGCACACGAAATTTAACATTGAACAGACAGCCGGTACTAATGCGCACCGCAGCCATGGCTGCCGCATCCGCCCTCGTGATGATGCTCTCCGTGGTGGCCGCACTGCACCTGTGGGTTGAACTCCAGCGTGCCTACAAGCAAAGCCTCCACTGCCGCGTCTGCTGAGCCGGATGCGCCGCCGTACAGCCTGATCCCCGCCTCGGCTAACGCTGCCTGCGCACCGCCGCCGATGCCTCCGCAGATCAGCGTGTCCGCGTTCATCTCGCCAAGCACTCCTGCCAGAGCGCCGTGGCCTCTCCCATCGGTTCCCACAACCTGTGAGGATATGACCTTGCCGTCCTCGATATCATAAACTTTAAATTGTTCTGTACGTCCAAAATGCTGGAAGATCTCACCATCTTCATAGGTAACTGCAATTCTCATCGTCTTAAACTCCTTTCGTCCCATATCGGACACATTCTATTCTATTCTTTTCCATTAAAACAGTAAGTGCAGACTTTACACGGCTCTATCCCGATTGAAGCCAGAAGGTCATCAAGCCGATGATACCGCAACGTGGTAAAATTCTGCTGCCTGCGGATATCCTCGATCATCTGCGCATATCTGCAGCTGCACGGGTCTGCGTACTCATTAAGCACTTCCTGCGGGCAATCGTCTCCTTCCCGCTCTTTGATCGTCCGTCTCGTGATCAGCTCCATCTCCGATTTAGAACGGGAAAAATTCAGGAATTTGCACCCGTACAAAAGGGGCGGGCACGCCGGGCGGACATGCACTTCCTTCGCGCCGCTGTGGTAGAGAAATTCCGTCGTCTCCCGAAGCTGCGTCCCGCGCACGATCGAGTCATCGATCAAAAGCAGCTTCTTGTTCTCAATGAGCGCCTGCACCGGAATCAGCTTCATGCGGGCGATAAGATTCCTCTGGCTCTGGTTCGTCGGCATAAAAGAGCGCGGCCAAGTCGGCGTGTATTTGATAAACGGCCTCGCATACGGGATGCCGGACTCATTGGCATAACCGATCGCGTGGGCAATACCGGAATCCGGCACGCCTGCCACGATATCCGGATGCACGGAGTCTCCGTCCCGCTTCGCCAGCATGCCTCCGCATTGATAACGCATCTCCTCCACATTGACCCCCTCATAGGAAGAAGTCGGATATCCGTAGTATACCCACAGAAACGAGCAGATCCGCATCTCATCCCGTGCCGGGCTTACCGTCTTAACTTCCTCCGGCGTGATAAAAGCAATCTCCGACGGCCCTAACTCCTTATAATCAATGTAGCCCAGGTTAATATACGCGTGGCTCTCAAAAGAAACGCAGAATGCGCCGTCCTTTTGTCCCACCACAAGAGGCGTCCTTCCGTAGCGGTCTCTGGCCGCATAGATGCCGTCCTTCGTCATCAAAAGCAGAGTCATGGAGCCGTCCACGATCTCCTGCACATACTGGATACCCTCGACAATCGTCTCCTTCTCACAGATCAGCGCCGCGATAAGCTCCGTCACATTCACCTGCCCGCTGGTCATCTCCTGAAAATGGGAATGTGCGCTGTCATACAACTGATTCAGCAGCTCATCATAGTTGTTCACCTTACCCACCGTCGTGATCGCAAAGCTCCCCAGCTTAGAACAGATCAAAAGCGGTTGGGGTTCAAAATCGGAGATACACCCGATACCCAGGTTCCCCTTCATCTCTCCCACGTCACGGTCAAACTTGGTGCGGAACGGCGAATTCTCAATATTGTGTATGGCGCGGTTAAATCCGTCCCCGCCATACGTCGCCATACCGCCGCGCCTCGTCCCAAGGTGGGAATGGTAATCCACCCCGTAAAAAAGCTCCAGTACACAATCCTCTTTCGACGCTACACCGAAAAAACCTCCCATAACGATCCTCCTTGTCTATCTTGTAAATATAACTATCACTGATGTCTTCTATTTTCTATTGCTCCACGATTGTATCACAATCACTGCTGCCCTGTCTATATGGTATTTTATTTGTCATTATTTGCAATGCCTGCAAGCGTATCGTTCACCCCGTTCTGGCAACCCGTTAGCCGCAGATTTTAGCTGAGCATTTCCCTGAGCCTTTGGTTTACCCGCCCAGGATCCGCCTTCCCTTTCATCGCTTTCATGGTCTGTCCTACCAGGGCGCCTAGCGCTTTTTCCTTGCCTCCCCGATAATCCGCGGCTGCCTGCGGGTTGTCAGCGATCACTTTTTCCAACACCGCATTAAGCTCTCCTTCGTCGTTCACGGTCTTAAGCCCGTGCTCCTTCACGTAAGCTTCCGGATCCATATCCGCCGCAAACATTTTTTCAAATACTCCTTTTGCAACGGAACTGTTGATGGTCCCTGTCTCGGCAAGTTCTACAAGCTTCGCCAGATTCTCCGGCGAAAACCTGATCTCCTCCGGCTCCATCCCGTGTTCTTTTAGCAGCCGGAGCGTCTCTACCATCAGCCAGTTTGACACCTTTTTGGGCTTGCTGCACAGCGCCGCCGCCCGTTCAAAAAGCTTCGCCAGATGTATGGAGGACGTAATGATCTGCGCGTCGTACTCCGGAAGGCCGAACTCCTCTCGGTACCGCGAGATCTTCGCATCCTGAAACTCCGGCTGCTCTGCCTTTATCTTTTCGATCCAGGCATCGTCGATCACCACCGGCACAAGGTCGGGCTCCGGGAAATACCGGTAGTCCTGGGCGTCCTCCTTGGAACGCATAGCGTAAGAATATTCTTTATTGTCATCCCACCGCCTTGTCTCCTGGATGACCTCTTTCCCGCTTTCAAGAATCTCGATCTGGCGCTGTCTCTCCCCTTCGATGGCACGTGCGATCGCCTTAAAGGAATTTAAGTTCTTCATCTCCGTCCTGGTACCGAGCTTATCGCTTCCCGCTTCCCGAACCGAGAGATTGATATCCGCCCGCATAGAGCCTTCCTGGAGCTTGCAGTCTGACGCGCCAAGATACTGGATGATCATGCGCAGCTTTTCCAGATAGGCAAGCACTTCCTCTGCCGAGCGCATGTCCGGCTCTGACACGATCTCCACAAGAGGTACGCCGCTTCGGTTAAAATCCACGATAGACGTATCGTCCCACTCGTCATGCACCAGTTTCCCCGCGTCCTCCTCCATGTGCATCTCATGGATGCGCACTCTTTTTTTCGTCTTCCCTGTCCCAATCTCTACATAACCGTTTCTCGCAATGGGAAGATAAAGCTGGGAGATCTGGTAATTCTGCGGGTTGTCCGGGTAAAAATAATTCTTCCTATCGAACTTGCATATCCGCGTGATCTCACAGTTGGCGGCAAGGCCGATGGCCATCGCGTACTCTACCACCTGCTTATTGAGCACCGGAAGGGAACCCGGCATCCCTGTACACACCGGGCAAGTGTGGGTATTGGGCGCCCCGCCGAACCGGGTGCTGCAGCCGCAGAAGATCTTCGTCTTCGTCGCCAGCTCCACGTGTACTTCAAGCCCGATCACTGTCTCGTACTGCTTTGCCATATCTATCTGCCCCCTTCCCTGCTGATGCCGTCTCTACCTGGTACTCCTTGTGTCAGCACTCCGGATATCTCCGGTGCCTCCCAGGATTTCCCCTGCTCAAATGCATACGCCGCGCGGATGATCTTTTTCTCCGCAAAACAGTCGCCGATAAGCTGCATCCCTATCGGGAGGCCTTTCTTATCCTGGCCCACAGGAACAGTGATCCCCGGAAGCCCTGCCAGATTCACGGAAACCGTATAGATATCCCCAAGATACATCCTGATCGGATCGCTTAAGCTCTCTCCAAGCTTTGGCGCGGTGGTCGGCGCAGCCGGAGCCGCGATGATATCATACCGCTCAAATGCGCGGTCAAACGCCCGCTTGATCAGCGCTTTCGTGCGCAGTGCTTTCAGATAATATGCGTCATAATATCCGGAACTTAGGACAAATGATCCCAGCATGATCCGCCGTTTTACCTCCGGCCCGAAGCCCTCTGAGCGGGTCTTTTTATACATCCTGTGAAGGCCGTCGTAATCCTCGGTCCGATAACCATACTTCACACCGTCAAAGCGGGCCAGGTTGGAGCTTGCCTCCGCGGATGCGATCACATAATATGCCGGGATCGCGTGCTGCACAAGCTCCAGGTCGAATTCCTCCACGGACGCACCTTTTTCCTCAAGCGCCTTCACCGCATTTAAGATATGCGCCTTCACTTCGCCGTCCAGACCGTCTCCGAAGTAATCCTTAGGGATTCCGATCCGCATATCCTTAACATCGTCAACCAGCGCTTCGGTAAACCTGTAATCCTCCCGCCGGATGGAAGTACTGTCCTTCTCATCGTGGGACGCAATTGCCTCAAGCGCCGCCGCGCAGTCCGATACATTCTTTGCCACCGGGCCGACCTGGTCTAAGGATGAGCCATAGGCGATAAGGCCGTACCGGGACACGGTGCCGTAGGTAGGCTTGATGCCGACTACTCCACAGAATGAGCTTGGCTGGCGGATGGAACCGCCAGTGTCCGAACCCAGCGCGAACGGGCACTCCTCTGCCGCCACCGCCGCGCAGGATCCGCCGGAAGAACCGCCCGGCACATGCTCCAGATTCCACGGATTCTTCGTCGCGCCATAATAAGAAGTCTCGGTAGTGCTTCCCATGGCAAATTCATCCATATTCGTCTTCCCCAGAATGACTGCCCCGGCTTTCTCAAGATTTCTGACAGCCTCCGCAGAAAATGCCGGCCTGAAATTGCCGAGGATCTTTGAACTGCACGTGGTCAGCATCCCTGTTGTGCACAGATTATCCTTAATTGCCACAGGCACTCCCGCGAGAGGGCTTTTGTATGTCCCGTCATCGATTCCTTTCTGTACTTTACGCGCGCGCTCAAGCGCCCTCTCCGTGTCCACGGTCACGAAGCTGTTGACCGCAGGCTCTATGGCTTCTATGCGGGCAAGATATGCGTTTACCACCTCCGGGACAGACAGATTTCTCTGCCTGATCCTTCTTCCCAGCTCCAATGCCGTCATCTTACATATGTCCATAACTGTACCTCCCTAGTGTGTATGGTGTACCCGAGCGAATACTTCATATCCGCTGCACTGATGCTAACCGATGGTCTTCGGCACTTTAAAGCCCTGGTCTTTCGCCAAAGGCGCATTGGCGAGCGCATCCTTACTGCCGTCTGTGTTCCTGACCACATCCTCCCGGAATACGTTGTTTACAGGAAATACATGAGACATCGGCTCGATCCCTTCCGTGTCCAGCTCATTCAATGTGTCGATATAATCAAGCATCTTCTCCATATCGGACTTTGCTTTCTCCTTCTCCTCGCCGGACAATTCAAGCTTTGCGAGAATACCCACATATTCGATCGTCTCGTCTGATATCTTGTTCGCCATACTGTGGCCTCCTGTTCTTTAATATCTGTAATACTCTTCATAGATCTGCGAATAATCCTCTGACATGATCCATGGGCTGGGTGTCAGGGATATCTGGAAGCTTTCTTCTACTTCGCCCGAGCTGTCCTCCAGGACCAGCTTAGCTCCCTCAGGAATGACCACATTTCTGTACTCCATCCCACTAGTAAAGCCATAACTCAGATCAGACCCGTCAGGGCTGACCTGTATCTCCATTTCCCCATAACCTTCTGTTACGCTCAGATCATAGATTCCCGCTTCAAAATCCACGCCTGCCGTCTTTTCCGTATCTCCGCTGAATACATAGTCCTTTTTCAGCGGGTTGTCCATGCCGCCCGTTATCTCCTGAGCATTTTCCGTACTCAGGATAACCGGTTCATCCGCCTGGATCTCAACCAGCGCCCCGTCAAAAAGCCGCAGGTCATCCAGATAATTTCCCTCTTCCTGCGCCGGATACTCGGACAGGAATATGGAATGTTCATCGTCCGTCACCCGGACAGCGTCATAATCGTTCATGACGTCCGCAGAATAATATCCTGCCGGAAGATGGACGCCTACGATATATTTCCCCGCAGGCAGCTCAAACTCCTCGTAATTTTCCTCCTCAGAAAGGGTTATGCCTGACTCGGAAAGTGTCTCATACGGATCGGGACGCTCGTAAGTGTCGTCAGAATCTGAGAATAGATCGCCATCAAAATCCATCTCCGCCAGGCTTCCGATAATTGTCCCTGCTATGGAGAGGACGATAAAAGCGGTCACAAACTTCGATACCCAGCCGCCTTTTTTCTTTTGATTGGCAGGCCTGGCCGCAGAGCCTCCCTGCCAGGGATTCTTTTCTTTCCGGCGGGAACTTTCCTGACCTGCGTCTGTCCTGCGGTATGTCTCCGGTATCGCCTGCTTTTTTTCGCTTCGTGCCGGATCCTGTCTTTTCCTTGGCTTATCTTCTTCCCTCTCCTCATGGACATGGGTCATCGGCATGCCGTCGCAGGCACTTTTATTGATCTTATAATACTTCTCCGATTTACGGTTATCCAGACCGCACTCCTTACATCTCTTTCTGCTGTCTAACTTTCCTCCACACAGTGTGCATCTCTCTCCAAACATAGGCTTTCCCTCTCCATTCAATGAATCACGGTTCCAATCGGCTTAGATCTCTTGGAAACAATGTTGTCTCCCTTACATTATCCTCCCCAACCAGCTTCATTGTCAACCGTTCAAGTCCAATTCCTAAGCCTCCGTGCGGGGGCATGCCATGTTTGAATGTACTTAAGTACTGCTCCATCCCTTCTTCCGTCATCCCTCTTGCCTCTATCTTCTCCATAAGCGTCCGATAATCGTGGATACGCTGCCCTCCGGTAGTAATCTCCATCCCTTTATAGAGAAGGTCAAAGCTCAGCGTGTAGCGTGTATCCTCCGGGTCATCCATAGCATAGAACGGACGCTTTTTCGACGGATAATGGGTGATGAACACAAAATCGCTCCCCCACTCTTCCTTCGCGTACCGCCCGATGAGCACCTCTTCCTCCGGCTCTAAGTCAAAGGGATTGCGCATCTTATGGCTGTACTTTTCCGACACCAGCTCCTTGATCTCGCTGAATCTCACCGCCGGAATCCTGTCCGTGTCCGGAAGAGCGATTCCCAGCGCCTTAACTTCTCCCGCGTATTCCTTCTCAAGCAGCTTCATGGCATATTGGAGATACTCTGTCTCCATCGCCATAATATCCTCAAACCCATCGATATATCCCATCTCAAAGTCAAGGCTCGTATATTCATTCAGATGCCGCTTCGTGTTGTGCTTCTCCGCCCGGAATACCGGCCCCGTCTCAAATACCCGGTCAAATACGCCCACCATCATCTGCTTGTAAAACTGCGGGCTCTGTGCCAGTACCGCAGGCCGGTGAAAATACTCAAGCTTAAAGATATTAGCTCCGCCCTCGGCGCCTCTCGCCCCGATCTTCGGCGTATGGATCTCCGTAAACCCCTGCCCGTAGAGAAAATCCCGGAATGCCCTGGTAAGCCCCTCCTGTATCCTGAACTTCGCCCGCTCCCGTATGTTCCTTAAAGAAAGCGGCCTGTAGTTAAGCTTCGCTTCCAGCGACGTGTTAAGCTTCCATTTGGAGATGGCAAGGGGCATCCGCTCATCCGCAGGCTCGCTTAAGATACGGGCTGTCTGGATGCGGATCTCGATGCCTCCCGGCGCCTTTTCGTTCTCCTCCAGCACTCCTTCTATCTCAACCGCAGCTGCTTCCCTGATGTCTTTTAAAGGAAACTCCGCCTTTCCTTCCTCATATACTGCCTGCAAAAGCCCTTTCCGCTTTCTCAGGATGACAAATGCCACTGTGCCCATATCCCGGATCGTGTGGACTGCGCCGTTTACCTGCACGATTACGCCTGTACTCCCGTCCTGCGCTTTCTTTTGAAGCTCACT
>CATLEM010000094.1 GCA_949916155.1 uncultured Dorea sp. | reverse complement strand
TTTGGAAATCAGTGCAGATCGTGGGTGTCGCTGATGAAGACATCTTATATCAGAAAAAAAGAAAGGCTGGCAGTCGGAAAAAAAGTGATTAATGTAGATGACAGATATTTGAACAGTGCAGAAAAATTTCTATACGGTGAACTCGCGGTTGCGCTGGATATACCAAAAGAAAAAGTACGTGAGTACATTGTAGAGAAGATGGAATCTTAACATAAAAATGCTTTGGCGGCGGGGAGCGTCCAAAGCATTTTTATGTTTGCTTTAAAACTATTTATGAAAATACAGCCAGCAGAAACAGGCATATAATGATTCCGACGACAAGAATACCAAGCCGTATTACAAATTGCAGTGCTTTTTTCTTTTTGACTTTTCCGCTGTGAGGTGATTTCTCCTGGGACATTAGAAATGCCATATAATAATCACGGTTCAAAGTATAATCAAACCTGACAGATTTATCATGGGAGAGTTTCGCATATTGTAAAAATGCGTTCCAGTCTTTGCATACAGCCTTCCATCCGTCCAAAATCTCGTTTTTTATGTTTTCTGCCGGGGCATGAGTAAAGAAACCGATGTCAGAGCGGTAGCGGTTCATATTCTGATAGACGGGATCTGTCTGTTTTTCATAAAAGCTTTCAAGAGATTTTTTGAGCCCTGTCAGAGCAGCACTCTGTACATCATGGTTGGAGTTGTAGGAATCTATCATGTGCCGGTATACTTTCTGAAAGCCGTCAGCCTGAAATGCCGGAGAAGAGCTTTGATTGCGGTATTCAGGTGTCTGTTTTAAATTCTGTGTATTTTGGAAAAAATATTCCTGTGCATATATGTCCATGGCGTATCTTAACGCAGAAGCAGTTCCTTCTCCCAGTCCTGTCTGTTCGATAAAAGCCAGTGCTTTTAAAGATGATATTCCGGCTGAGAAACCGAGATATTCCTCGCTGGTATAGGAAAGTTTTTCTGAACTCACCGGTGAAGTATTCTGTTCTAAGTATTGAATGAATTTCAGCGCCTGCTGAACGTCGCGTAAAGTAAACGTTTTGCCGCCTGTAAGATATCCCCCGCGCTGGAGAAATTCCGCTGCTCTTGTAACATTTCTCTCGGACTTTCCTACGGAAGTCTGATACTGTGTATTTATCCTTGCTTTTGCGTCCCTCTGATAAATGATTCCCTGCGTGAGTTTCTGACCTGTTCCTTTTTGCTGCAAAATCTGTGCGGCAAAGCCTGTCCCGCCAAAAGAAGAATTTCCGGTCTGTGAGGTCAGAGGCTTTCGCCCTGACATGTTTTCAAATAGACCGTTAACAAGCATTGCCTCAGATTCAGGACGGCCGTACTGCCCAAGAAAATCAAGAAGTTCCTGAAAACGTCCATTCACTAACTGCTGAATAGCATTCAAAGTAAAGGCATCAAGCTGCGCCATTAACTCCAGCTGCAGGTTGCCTGAATAGTTTGAGAGGATATCTTTTAACAATGTCTGAAATATCGATTGTATCTGGCTGAAATTATTTTCAACGGACAGTCCGGAATTGTATTTCCAATGCAGCATCTCTGACAGTTTCCGGTCCATGATCCTTTCATTGGCCGCCTCATCGTCCGGAGTCTCATACTCCCGTTCCTTTACAGATTCTAATTCTGCTCGGTCCTGCTGCTTTTGATATTTCTCAATCTCTGCCTGCTTTGCGAGTGCTGCATTCAGGATCATTTCTCCTGCACGCATCTGCTCTACGGCAGCTTCGAGTTCTGCAAATTCACTGCTGACCGGTGCATCCTGTCCTGAATCCGCAGGATTTTTTACTCCTTGCTCCGAAGGCGGTACAGGAGATGACGGCTTAAGTGCAGCCGGATTCGGAGGTATTATATGCTGTTTCGCTGAACTTTGTATATCCATATGTTTGTCACATCCTTTTATATATTATCGGCAGAATATGGCAAAACTTCAAAATCACAATCCTTTTTTATGTGCATACAATATATTGTTATTATTTTCAAGGAGGATATTATGAAGAAAAGAGTTTATGCTGTATTGCTGGCTGCCGTTATGACAGTTATCTCTGTAACTGCATGTTCCGGCAAGAATGAGACAGAGAAACCGGCGGAAAGCACTGCAGAAGAAACACCAGTACAGGAAAATGAGTCCAAAGAGGAAATGCTTCCGTCAACAACAAAGGTTGTGTTGAATGAGGTCGCTCATTCTATTTTCTATGCTCCGATGTATGTAGCGATTGAGGAAGGGTATTTTGCGGAAGAAGGGATAGATTTGGATCTGGTTACTGGTTTTGGAGCAGATAAAACCATGACGGCCGTTATTTCCGGGAGTGCGGACATCGGGTTCATGGGATCGGAAGCCTCGATCTACACATACAACGAAGGCGCCAACGATTACGTGGTAAACTTCGCGCAGCTGACCCAGCGCGCTGGGAACTTTCTGGTAGCCCGTGAGGAGATGCCGGATTTTAAATGGGAAGATATAAAAGGAAAGGATGTGCTTGGAGGGCGAAAAGGCGGTATGCCGGAAATGGTATTCGAGTATATCTTAAAGCAGAATAACATCGACCCGCAAAAAGATGTAAAGATTGACCAGAGTATTGATTTTGGTTCTACTGCGGCGGCGTTTTCCGGAGGACAGGGGGACTTCAGCGTGGAGTTCGAGCCTTCCGCCACGGCTCTCGAACAAGAGAAGGACGGATATGTTGTAGCGTCTCTCGGAACAGACAGCGGATATGTGCCTTATACGGCATTTTCAGCAAAGCAGAGTTATATCAAAGACAATCCGGAGGTAATCCAGGGCTTTACCAATGCACTTCAAAAAGGTATGGACTATGTGCAGTCTCATAAACCGGATGAGATCGCTTCCGTGATAAAGCCGCAGTTTAAAGAGACGGATCTTGATACGATCACAACAATTGTGACTCGTTATTATGAGCAGGATACGTGGAAAGATAATCTGGTATTTGAGAAAGAAAGTTTTGAGCTTTTGCAGGATATTTTGGAAGAAGCGGGGGAACTTACGAAGCGGGCAGCATATGAAGATCTTGTAAACACAGAATTTGCACAGGAAGCAAAAAAATAAACCTGCCTGAAAGCAGATAAGGATTCCTGAACAGTATACGCAGATGAATAAAGCCGGGGGAAAAATCTTCCGGCTTTATTCAGTATATAAGGTATATAGTTTGAGGATATCATATTCGGTCTGTGTATTAGCTGTTTTCCGGAGCATGAGCGGACACGCGTTCTGTGGATAGGATGATGAAAGCATAGAAATTGCCGGGGCATTGTGTTATGATAGGATTGAATATACAGTAAAAAGTATATGGGGAAGTCAGAAATGGCATGTCAAAAGAAAGGGGAACTCTAATGAATCGGGCAATTTACTTTGACAACGGCAGCACCTCCTGGCCGAAGGCGCCGGGGGTTGCAGGAGCGATGGCGGAGCTTTTGGAGAACGGGGCGTTCAACATCAATCGGGGAACCTACGCCGGAGCTTACGAGGTAGAGAGTATCGTTCTGGATACGAGAGAGCAGCTTACAAGGCTCTTTGGCGGAAAGGATTCCAGATACGTTGTATTTACTCCCGGCGTTACTTATTCACTCAACTATTTTATCAAAGGATTTCTTAAGGCGGGAGATCATGTGCTGGTGAGCGGGCTGGAACACAATGCGGTCATGCGTCCCTTAGAGCAGATGAAAAAAAGGGGGGTAACCTGTGATATCGTTCCTGTGGATGAAGAGGGAAATTTTGACGCGGGAAGGCTTGAGGAGATGGTCAGGCCGGATACAAAGGCAGTTATAGTGACTCACGCATCCAATGTATGCGGGACGGTCATACCCATTGAGGAAATCGGGGAGATCTGCAGGAGAAAGGAATTATTTTTTGTGCTGGACACCGCCCAGAGCGCCGGAACGATTCCAGTGAATATGGAAAAGTGCGGAATTGATTTCCTTGCATTTACAGGGCATAAAGGACTTTTGGGCCCCCAGGGTATCGGAGGCTTTCTGATCTCAGAGAGACTGGACAGGCGGATGGAAGCTTTTATTGCGGGGGGAACGGGCAGTCAGTCAGATTCTCTTCTGCAGCCGGAGAGCCTGCCGGACAAATATGAGAGCGGGACGATGAATCTTCCGGGGATCATCGGACTCCACGCTGCTCTTGATCATCTGGAGAAGACAGGGATTGATGTTATCCATGAAAAGAAGATGAGCCTTACAGAGCGTTTTCTGAAAAAGGTCAGAGAGATTCCGGATGTGCGGATCGTCGGAAGGAAAGATATCAGAGACCGTGTAGCGGTGGTGTCTCTTGATTTTCAGACGGCGGATAATGCGGTGGCGGCTTTTGAGCTTGAGCAGGAATACGGGATCATGACGAGGGTGGGGCTTCACTGCGCGCCCGTTGCACACCAGTCCCTTAATACATTCCCGCAGGGGACGGTGAGATTCGCTTTCAGTATGAGCAATACGCCGGAGGAGATTGACTGCTGCACAGAAGGAATCGCGCGGATCGTCGGACATATATAGAATATATCAATAAATAAGATTATATATTATAATTATCAATCAGACAAATGGAAGGAAGCCATAGCCTGAAAGCGGCAAAAATGTTAAACTGAAGATAAGCAATTTATTACAAAAGTTTTACTTAAGGAGGAAAATTGGTATGGCTGACAATCATAAGATGTGGGAAGAATTGGGGATGAATCTGGAACTTCACGATCAGCTTTGTGAAGTGCTCCCGCAGGCATTTGGAGATGTTTTTCTGTCACAGGAGAACCGGCCGGAGGGTATGGATTACTATAATATGGTAGTAGCGGATATTCACGGTATCCGTCCCGCTGAGCTTATCGAGCATCAGAAAAAGGGCGGCAAAGTATTTGGTACGTTCTGCGTGTACGTTCCTGATGAGGTTATCTTTGCGGCGGACGCTATTGCCACAGGTCTTTGCGGCGGTTCCCAGTTCTGGGTTCCGGGCGGGGAGAAGGTTCTGCCTACAAACACATGTCCGTTGATTAAGGCTTCTGTAGGAGCGAGACTTGACCGTACATGTCCTTTCTTCAGGATCGCAGATATGTACATCGGAGAGACTACCTGTGACGGAAAGAAAAAAGCTTGGGAGATCTTAGCCGAGGATGTTCCAGTGCATGTGATGGACCTTCCGCAGATGAAGCGTGCGAAAGATGTGAAGGCATGGGCGGAGGAGATTACAGCGCTCAAGGAAAAAGTAGAAGAATTTACCGGGAATACCGTGACGGCGGAGAAGCTTTCGGAGAGTATTAAGCTGATCAATGCAAAGAGAAGAGCGCTGTCAAGGCTTTATGACTGCCGCAAGAGCGAGATATTGCCGATCAGCGGTACGGATGCGCTGGTGATCTCACAGATCGCGTTCTATGATGATCCGGCGAGATTTGCACAGATGACTAATAAGCTGTGTGATGAGCTGGAACAGAGGATTAAAGACAGCGTCAGCGTAGTTCCGGCAGGCACGAAGCGCATCATGCTGACAGGAACGCCGCTTGCGATCCCGAACTGGAAGCTGCATAATATCGTAGAGACCAGCGGCGCGGTTGTTGTCTGCGAAGAGATGTGTACAGGAACCCGTTATTTTGAACATTATGTAGATGAGACGAAAGAAACTGTAGAAGACCAGATCACCGCGATCGCGGAGCGCTATATGAATATCAACTGTGCATGTTTCACCCCGAATCATGCAAGAATCGACGATATTCTTCGGCTGGCGAAGGAATACAAGGTTGACGGTATTATCGATGTGAACCTTAAGTTCTGTAACCTTTACGATACAGAGGGTTATTTTGTCGAGCGTGCGATGAAAGAGGCGGGAATCCCTGTGCTTGGAATCGAGACAGACTATACAGACAGCGATGCGCAGCAGCTTCGGACAAGAGTCAGCGCATTTGTGGAGATGCTGAATAATTAGAGGAAGATGGACATGTCAAAGATACAGCATTATGTGTTGTTTCCGAATCACGATAATGGAATGCGTCTTTATAAAGAATTAAAGAAACTGGGGGTTTGGGCGGTGATAGCTCCGACCCCCAGAAGTGCGAGTAAATGCTGCGGTATCTCTCTGATGATCAAGGAAGAGGATATCGGCGCAGTCCGGGATTGTGCTGCGGAACACAGGGTAGAGATTTTAAAGATAGCGGCAGTAGAGAAGGATCTGAACCCTCACAGGGACAGGTATTGCTAGAATATTGCAAAAAGAGGTAGAAAGATGAATTATGCAGGGATTGATATCGGATCTACGGCATCGAAGGTAGCGGTGATCGGAGACAGGGAACTTAAGTTTGTACTTCCAACAGGATGGAGCAGCAAAGAGACAACTTCGGTCATCAGAGAGAGGCTTCTTGAAGAGGGGATAGACGTATCAGATGAGGAGACGAAGGTCGCAGCTACCGGATACGGCAGGATAGCGGTAGATTTTGCGGATTATGTGATCACAGAGATCACGTGCCATGCAAGAGGCGGCAGAGAGATGGCGGGAGATGAGTGCTCGATCATCGATGTGGGCGGCCAGGATACGAAAGTGATCCTCGTCTCAGGAGGTATGGTACAGGATTTCCTTATGAATGATAAATGTTCTGCAGGGACCGGAAAGTTTTTGGAGATCATGGCGAACCGTCTGGGTGTAACGCTGGCAGAGCTTTTTGACATGGCAGCGGCGGGAACGGTACTCCCGATCAGTTCGTTATGTACAGTGTTTGCGGAGTCTGAAGTTATCAATTATATCGGAGAAGGAAAATGCCGGGAGGACATCGCGGCAGGAGTCGTGGATTCGGTAGCGGCAAAGGTGGCGCAGTTGAGCCAGAGAAAGAATCTGTCAGAGAAGGTGATACTGACCGGAGGGCTAAGCCATAGCGAATATTTTACGAAGATCTTATCGGCGAAAGTGGGGAAGACTGTGGAGCCGACAGAAAACGGAAGATATGCGGGAGCGCTTGGAGCAGCGCTTCTGGCGAAAGAGAAATCGGCACGCAGATAAAGAGTGCCGGTTTTTCTTTTGCCGGTTTTCGTCCGCTTTCTGACTGCTTTCTCAGACAGGAGATTGAGAAAGCAGACGCAGTGTGGTAAACTATCAGCGTAGGAGGTATTTAATCATGAAAGTTTTAATGATCAACGGAAGTCCTCATGCAGAGGGGAATACATATGCAGCTTTGCATGAGATGGAAAACATTTTCAGGGAGGAAGGTATCGAGACTGAGCTTCTCCATGTAGGAAATAAGGATATCAGGGGATGTATCGCCTGTGGTTCCTGTGCGAAAAACGGGAAATGTGCTTTTGATGATATGGTGAATGAGGCAGCGCCTAAGTTTGCGGAGTGCGACGGGCTGGTAGTCGGAAGCCCGGTATATTATGCTTCGGCCAATGCCACGCTTATCGCGTTTCTTGACCGGCTGTTTTACAGCGCCGGGTGTGATAAGACAATGAAGGTGGGAGCGTGTGTCGCAGCGGCAAGAAGAGGCGGGCTGTCGGCGACATTTGACGAGCTGAATAAATATTTTACCATATCCGGTATGCCGGTGGCGTCGAGCCAGTACTGGAACAGTGTTCACGGCAGGACGCCGGGAGAGGCGAAGAAAGACGGGGAAGGCATGCAGACTATGCGCGTATTGGCGAGAAATATGGCATTTTTGATGAAGAGCATAGCCCTCGGAAAAGAAAAATACGGTCTTCCTGAGAAAGAGGAGCGGGTATCGACGCATTTTATCCGGTAGCTGACCGGGAGAAAAGGAGAGAACCGACATGATAAAAAGAGGAGAAGGCGCCTGTCTTGTGTGCGGAAAGCCGGTTGTATATTATGAGAAGGCGAGGCGGATGGAATGTGAGATCTGCCATCGGCAGTTTGAAAGCCATGCCGGATGTGAGGAAGGGCATTATGTGTGTGACGAGTGTCACGGGGCAAAAGGAATCCAGATCATTATGGAAGGATGCAAGAGCAGTACTTCCAGGAATCCTGCAGAGATCATGCAGGGGTTGATGGAAGATCCTTATATCTATATGCACGGGCCGGAGCATCATGTGATGGTGGGCGCCGCGCTCCTTGCCGCATATTATAACAGCGGAGGATTTGCAGCAGGTGCGGCTGATACGGCTGATGTGCGCGTAATGGCCGAAGATCAGCCTGGAGAAGCTGCAGGGCGCAGGGAATTTGAACATGCTTTGGAGGAGATGAGGGCGCGGGGCAGCGAGTACCCCGGAGGTTCCTGCGGTCTGTGGGGATGCTGCGGAGCTGCGGCCAGCACCGGGATGTTCATGAGTATCATCACAAAAGCAACTCCGCTGACCGGAAGGCCGTGGGGGCTTTCTAACCGGATGACGGCGGAGGCTCTTAGGGAAATCGGAGAGCTTGGCGGACCAAGGTGCTGTAAGCGCAATTCCTTTACAGCAGCAGCGGCGGCAGTGAGATATGTAAAGGAGAATCTGGGAGTAGAGATGGAATTTCCGGAGAAGATCCGGTGCAGGTTCTCGGGTGAAAATCGGGAATGTTTGCGAAAAGGGTGTCCGTATTATGGAGGAAACCAGTAAAGCGGATACAGGAAAGGATATTTTAGATGGGAAAGAGATTTTGGATGATAGGTGTCTTTCTTTTGGCACTGGGTATATTCGCGGGATGCGGAGGGAAAGACACAGCGGAGGAAGAAGAGTGGCAGCCGGAAGATCTTGTGATTCAGAAAGAAGATAAAGTACCGGACAAGGCGGATGGAAGTCAGAAAGAAACAGAAGATACGGAAGGCAGCGGGCAGCAGGAGGAAGAGCCTGCAAAAGAAATCAGGTCAGGAACAGTTGAAGCAGAGCTTCAGGATAAAGAAGGACAGGAGGAAGAGGGAGCGCAGGAGAATAATGGATATCTTGCAGTGATTGACGCGGGACATCAGGCAAAAGGGAACAGCGAGAAGGAGCCGGTCGGACCGGGAGCGTCAGAAAAGAAGGCGAAGGTGGCATCCGGAACTAGCGGCGTATCCACAAAAGTGCCGGAATATGAACTTACACTGGCAGTCTCCCTTAAGCTCCGGGACGAGCTTTCAGACAGGGGATATGAAGTGATCATGGTGCGGGAGACGAATGACGTAGATATCTCCAATGCTGAGCGGGCAGAGATAGCGAATGAAGCAGAGGCTGATGTATTTCTCCGGATCCATGCCAACGGTTCTGAAAGCAGCAGCGCTAACGGTATGATGACGATCTGCCAGACGGCTTCGAATCCTTACAATGGAGAGTTGTATCATAAGAGTAAGTCTCTGGCGGAGAATGTGCTTAACTGTACAGCGGCGAAGACCGGAGCCAGAAAAGAGCGGGTATGGGAGACGGATACCATGAGCGGGATCAACTGGGCGAAGGTTCCCACGACTATCGTGGAGATGGGTTATATGACGAATCCTGATGAGGATAAAAAGATGCAGGAGGAAGCATATCAGGAAAAAATCGCAGAAGGAATTGCTGACGGCGTGGACGCATATCTGGGACAGTAAAGGCTGATCAAAAGGAGAGAAGATTCCCCCAATGGGTTTCCAAACAGTCTGTCAAGGGGGCAATGAATGGTTTCCCCTCGTGGATAAACGGCGGAATAATCGTAAAAATAAGGGGCAATGAATGATTGCTTGCGCTATATTGAATCTGTACCATTAACGTACAGGCAGCAGAAGAATTGTTTTCTGCATAATAAAAACACGAGGAGGAATCAGAAGATGCAAAGGGAAGGAAAGATGAAAAGGATATTTACAGCATTAGGATTATGTGTGGTAATGGCAGCCGCCCCGGTGGGAATCGTAAATGCGGAGAATACCGGTGCAGATGAAGCAGGCAGCGAAACGCAGGGTCAGGTAATCTACGATATGGAGACGGGCGGAACACAGAGCTTTGAAATCCTGGATGAAGATGGAGAAGAGACAGAGATTATAGTAGAAGAAGTACCTGGCGGAGCCAGGGTGGCGAATGGGAAATATAAGATAACAAGAAAGAAGAAAGGATACTGGACAGCGGGATTTTGTGTGGATATCAGTGGAAATAAAATTGTAAAAGCATATAACAAATTTATTGATATAACAAGAGGGAGCATTAGTAATATAAAACTGGTAAAAGAAAGTAATATATCAGCGAAATTGTCCTTTGTCTTTAAGATAAATAATTGTTCAAATGGTGTTAAGGTGAGAGCTAAAATTATTAATAAAAAATTGACTGCTAGCATTTCATAATAGTATGTTTTAGGAACATACTATTATGAAAGTTTC
>CATLEM010000093.1 GCA_949916155.1 uncultured Dorea sp. | reverse complement strand
TTCCACATCATCCGCGCTTTCCATGTGGCGGGAAGATGTACGGACTGCGGCGAGTGCAGCCGCGTATGCCCCCAGGGGATTCCGCTCCATCTGTTCAACCGGAAGTTCATCAAGGATATTGACGAGCTGTACGGCGAGTACCAGGCGGGAGACGACACCGATTCAAAAGCACCGCTCACAAACTACACGTTTGAGGATGCGGAACCAAGTATAGTAGGAAAGAGGGGATAATGTATGTATAAGATAGCAAAAGAAAATCTTTCCGCATTATTCCGGTTAATTGCGGAGAGTAGTGAGCTTTATCTTCCGGTTAAGACAGCAGGACAGGTGAATTTTGCGGCCTGGAGCGAGGAGGCGGATGTCGCCCTTGATACATTGAAATCCGTAAAATCACCGAAGGATGCATTCTTTCCTCAGAGCGAGGGTCTGTATACCGTAAAGCGGGAAGGCAAAAAGATGAAAGTGGAGCCGGAGGAGCTTAAGAATAAGGATTTTGTCGTATTCGGCATGAAAGCCTGCGACGTGAAGGGTTTAGAGGTGTTGGACAATGTATTCTTGGCTGACCCTATCGATACCTTTTACGCGGCGAGAAGGGAGCACGGAACGGTGGTCGCCCTTGCCTGCCATGAGCCGGAGGAGTCTTGTTTCTGTAAGGTGTTCGGCGTGGACGCGGCCAATCCGGCGGCGGATGTAGCGGCCTGGATGATTGGGGAAGACCTTTACTGGAAAGCCCTGACGGAAAAGGGGGAGGCTCTGACAGAAAAGGTGAAAGAGATTCTCTCCGACGCGGACGAAACGGCTGTAGAGGCAGAAAAAGAGGCGATTCATAAGATTGTAGAAAAGCTGCCTTACATGAACCTTTCCTTAGAGGGATGGAACGGCGATGCCCTCTCGGAGAAATTTGACGACAAATTATGGGAAGAATTATATAAACCATGCCTGGCCTGCGGAACGTGTACTTTTGTATGCCCCACCTGCCAGTGCTACGACATCAAGGATTACGATACCGGAAACAGCGTATCCCGTTACCGCTGCTGGGATTCCTGCATGTACTCGGACTTTACCATGATGGCCCACGGCAACAACCGTACCAGCCAGATGCAGAGATTCCGCCAGAGGTTCATGCACAAGCTGGTGTACTACCCGGCGAATAACGACGGCATGTACTCCTGCGTAGGGTGCGGCCGCTGCGTGGAGAAATGCCCGGCATCCTTAAACATCGTGAAAGTAATCAAAGCATTTCAGAAACAGGGAGGTGAAAAATAATGAGTGAATGTACCTGCCATAAAAATTATACGTTAGATACCTTGATTCCGAAGGTGGGCGTCATCACGGATATCCGCCAGGAGACGCCGGATGTGAAGACGTTCCGGGTAAATGCGCCGGAGGGCGGCAAGCTTTTTGAGCATATGCCGGGGCAGTGCGCTATGGTGTGCGCGCCGGGGGTCAGCGAAGGTATGTTTTCCATTACTTCTTCGCCGACCAATAAAGAGTACCAGGAGTTCAGCATCAAAAAATGCGGCGTCCTCACCGACTATCTCCACAGCCTGGAAGTGGGCGATGAGATTACGGTGCGGGGGCCTTACGGCAATTCCTTCCCGGTGGAGACAGAGCTTAAGGGAAAGAATCTCCTATTCATCGCCGGAGGTATCGGCCTTGCGCCCCTTCGCTCGGTAATCAACTATGTCATCGACAACCGGGCCAATTACGGGACCGTCGATATCGTCTACGGCTCCCGCTCGGCGGATGACCTTGTGCAGTTAAAAGAGATTCAGGAAGTTTGGATGAAGACCGAGGGCATCAATGTGTACTTAACCATCGACCGCGAGCAGGAAGGGTGGGACGGACATGTAGGTTTCGTTCCCAATTATGTGAAGGAGCTTGGCTTTGACACGGATAAAACCGCTCTGGTGTGCGGACCTCCGATCATGATCAAGTTCGTGCTGGCGGGGCTTAAGGAGCTTGGGTTCACCACCGAGCAGGTGTACACGACGCTGGAACTTCGGATGAAGTGCGGCGTGGGCAAATGCGGACGGTGCAATATCGGGTCCAAGTATGTGTGTAAAGATGGGCCGGTGTTCCGGTTCGATGAGATTGATGAGCTGCCTAACGAATATTAGGAGTACAATATAAGATTGGGGTATTATTTGGATGCGGACGCTCCGTGGGAAATATAATCCTGCGTCACCGCGCTCTCGCTCCGGAAAAAGCGTAGCAGGCACTAAGCTCGAAAATACCTCGCTAAGTGCTGACGCTTTTTAGGGGTTCCTTCAGGATTACATTTCCCACGGAGCTGTAGAGTTCAATGATTTGCAAATCTTAGTATTGTAGCTCGGCGTAGCGGGCGGTGATTTTCTCCTGGACTTTTTTGGAAGGCTTTTCAGGCAGATGGAGTAAGTATGCGGCGCGGCAGTTTGCCGGTCTGCAGGGAAGGCAGTCGGGAGGGTTTAGATGTTTATATCGGCGTTCGTTATGCACACAGCGAAATACAGGCAATTGCGGAACTGGGGCTTGCCAGTGACGAATTGTGCGGCTTGTATGTTCCATAGGTAGAGCTTAGTTTGTTGCTGTTCATGCAGTACTTTGCATTTACTGCAAAGTACGTAAGAAAGTGATTCAGGAGTGAGCAAATCCCATTCACGAAGTGAATTTTCAATGGATTTGCGAAAGTTACTGAGAACGGAGTGAACAGTAATCTTTGTTTACCGTCGGTACTTAGCTGCCGTATTTTGGCAGCTTATGTACCGCTACGGTAAACTTGGAGCGGGAGCGTGTCTGTGTTGGAACATACAAGACGCACAATGACCGGGGTAAACACCTAGGTTATGCAATCGCCTGAGTAGTAGAATATGATGAAAGGACATAAAATAGCATGGAAAATATGGTAAATGTTTATTTTAGCGGTAAGAGGTACAGCGTTCCGGCAGACCTTACGATTATGACCGCGATGGAATACGCTGGCTATACATGGAAGAGGGGCTGCGGATGCCGCCATGGGTTCTGCGGCGCCTGTGCGACCGTTTACAGGATTAAGGGCAAGAATGAGTTAAAGACCTGCCTTGCCTGCCAGACCCAGGTGGAAGAGGGTATGTATGTGGCAAGCATCCCGTTTTTTCCGACGGACAAGAGGACTTACGAGATTGAGGATATCAAGCCGACCCAGCAGATTATGATGGAGCTTTATCCGGAAATCTATAGCTGCATCGGCTGCAATGCCTGCACGAAGGCGTGTACCCAGGACCTTAACGTGATGCAGTATATCGCTTACGCCCAGAGAGGCGAGTTTGAGAAATGTGCGGAGGAGTCCTTCGACTGTATCGGCTGCGGGTGCTGTACGGTAAGGTGTCCGGCAGGGATTTCCCATCCCCATGTAGGCGTGCTGGCAAGGAGGCTTACGGGAAAATATATCGCACCGGAGACAGAGCATCTTAAGAATCGCGTGGAAGAAATCAACAAGGGCGAGTTCGACGAGCTGATTGAGCAGATTATGCAGAAACCGATTACTGAGATGCAGGAACTTTATAATACGAGAGAGATTGAGAAATAAGGAGGGCGTAACTATGTATTCACCATATCCAGAGAATATGATGGAATCCATCAAAAAGGTAGAGGCGACAAGGGAAAAACGTATGTCCACAGAGCCAAGACGTCTGACTGCGGAGGAAAAAGACGCTCTCCTTAAGGATTTCCATCCGGATTACAACCCGGATGCTTTTGCGGAGATTAAAGTAGGGCCGAACAAGGGGCAGAAGGCTCCCATCGAGCTGGCGGAGATGCTCCACTCTACAAGCCGCATCGCGGACGAGGATATTGATATCACAAAAATTGACTATGATGTAGACGTGCTGGTCATCGGCGGCGGCGGAGCAGGGTCTTCCTGCGCCATCGAGGCTCACAATGCAGGGGCAAATGTCATGATTGTCACGAAACTGCGTATCGGCGATGCCAATACCATGATGGCAGAGGGCGGTATCCAGGCGGCGGACAAGGAAAATGACTCTCCGGTGCAGCATTACTTAGACTGCTTTGGCGGCGGACATTTTGCCGCAAGGCCGGAGCTTGTGAAACGTCTTGTCATGGAGGCTCCGGATGCCATCAAATGGCTGAATGAGCTGGGCGTTATGTTCGACAAGGACGAGGACGGGCGCATGGTGACCACCCACGGCGGCGGTACATCCAGAAAGCGTATGCATGCATGTAAGGACTACTCCGGTGCGGAGATTATGCGTACCGTGAGAGACGAGGTATTAAACCTTGGCATCCCGGTCATCGAGTTCACTTCCGCGGTAGAACTTTTGAAGGACGACAAAGGACAGGCGGCAGGAGCAATCCTCCTGAATATGGAAACAGGAGACTATTCCGTGGCAAGGGCGAAGACGGTTGTCATCGCCACGGGCGGCGCGGGGAGAATGCACTACCAGGGATTCCCAACCTCCAACCACTACGGAGCTACGGCAGACGGGCTTGTGCTTGGTTACCGGGCAGGGGTGCCGCTCCTTTATCAGGATTCCATTCAGTACCATCCGACAGGCGTGGCTCATCCGGTGCAGATTCAGGGCGCGCTCGTTACCGAGAAGGTGCGTTCCGTAGGCGCGCAGCTTGTAAACGCTGAGGGCGAGGCTTACATCCATCCCTTAGAGACCCGTGATGTCAACGCATCCGGTGTTATCCGCGAGTGCGAGGAAGGGCGCGGCGTAGAGGCGCCAAGCGGACAAAAGGGCGTATGGCTTGACACGCCGATGATTGAAATTTTAGGCGGAGAGGGAACCATCGAGAAGAGAATCCCGGCCATGTTCCGGATGTACATGAAATACGGCATCGACATGCGGAAAGTGCCGATTCTCATCTACCCAACCCTCCACTACCAGAACGGCGGACTGGAGATTGACGGGGAAGGATTTACAAAGGCAATCCCAAATCTTCTGGCGGCAGGAGAGGTTGCGGGCGGAATCCACGGAAGGAACCGCCTCATGGGCAATTCCCTTCTTGACGTCATCGTATTCGGGCGCAATGCCGGGAAGAAAGCGGCGGCGAAGGCAAAAGAAGTAGAGCTTGGCAGCATGAACCTTGACCATGTGGCAAGCTACGCCGAGGAGCTGAAGGGCGCGGCGCTCAACACAGAAGAAGTGTCGCCGAAACTGCTCCCGAAATATGCCCGCCACGAGAGGTAAGATTAGGAGTAAGATGCCAGGATTGCGGGAGCATGAAATGCGGAGCAATCCGCGGCATCACAGGGGCAGGATACCGTCTGCCCCAATAGAAAAAATAAAAACAGGAGAATAGGATTATGCGTGAAATCGAAGTCAGTAAACTTACGGATGTAATTGAAAAGCTTTGTATCGCAGCAAATGAGCATCTTCCGGAGGACGTAAAGTGCGCCATCAAAAATTGCCGCGCATGTGAGGACGGGGAGATTGCGAAAGGAGTCCTCGATAACATTATCGAGAACTTCGAGATTGCGGATAACGAGTGTGTGCCAATCTGCCAGGATACCGGCATGGCATGTGTATTTTTAGAGATTGGCCAGGACGTGCACCTTACCGGCGGCGACCTTTCTGAGGCGGTAAACGAGGGTGTCCGCCGCGGCTATGACAAGGGTTATCTTCGGAAATCCGTGGTCAAAGACCCGGTGCGCCGCGGAAATACAGGCGACAATACCCCGGCTATGCTCTACACGGAGATTGTTCCGGGGGAGCAGATTAAAGTTACGGTAGGTCCCAAGGGATTCGGCAGCGAGAATATGAGCCAGATCCGCATGTTCAAGCCATCCCACGGCTTACAGGGAATCAAGGACTTTATCCTTGAGGTTGTGGAGACCGCAGGCCCGAACCCGTGTCCGCCTATGGTGGTAGGTGTCGGAATCGGCGGAACCTTTGACAAGGCAGCGCTCTTGGCGAAGAAAGCGCTGATGCGGCCTATCGATACCGAGAACCCGGACCCGTTCTACGCGGATTTGGAAAAAGAGATGCTTGAAAAAATCAATGAGCTTGGCATCGGGCCTCAGGGCTTTGGCGGAAAGACGACAGCCATCGGCCTTAACATCGAGACTTTGCCGACCCATATCGCAGGTATGCCGTGTGCAGTGAACATCAACTGCCATGTGACGCGCCATAAAACGGAGGTGATTTAGATGGCAGCAAGAAAGATTACATTACCGCTCACCGAGGAGCTTGCAAAGACACTCCACGCGGGGGACAGCGTTCTCGTCACCGGCACCATTTACACATCCCGTGACGCGGGACACAAGCGCATGTGCGAGGCTTTGGAAAAAGGCGAGGAGATTCCATTTGACCCGAAGGATGCAACCATCTACTATGTTGGCCCTACTCCGGCAAAGCCGGGGGCAGTCATCGGCTCTGCAGGCCCCACCACAAGCGGGCGTATGGACGCTTACGCGCCCACCATGATGTCCGTTGGCGCGAGAGGGATGATTGGCAAAGGCGCACGTCTCCCGGAAGTCATCGACGCCATGAAGAAATATTCCGGCGTGTATTTTGGGGCGATTGGCGGCGCAGGCGCGCTCCTTGCAAAATGCATCAAGAAGGCAGAGCTTATTGCTTTTGAAGACTTGGGCGCAGAGGCGCTCAGAAAGCTCTATGTGGAGGATATGCCCCTTGTCGTCATCATCGACAGCGAAGGGAATAACCTGTACGAGAGCGGACGGGCAGCTTATCTGGAGCAGAAGAATAAATAAGATGATACCAGGGTCAAAAGGTCATGTGTGACATGCGGAACAATCCGTGACATCATGGGTCAAAAACCTGACCCTAACATCATAAATCAGAGAGTATTACATACGGGCCACCGGGCACGGGAGCGGGATATCGGGGCGGATGCCTTCGCTTTGGCGGCGTGTCTGGGGCATATATTTGGAAGGGAGAACGTAAGACATGGAATTATTTGGAGGAATATTGGCAGTTAAGTCTGTAGTGTTTCTTACTTTCTCAGTCTTTGCAATCGCGGCCATCGGTTACGCGGTCGGGAAAATAACGATTAAAGGAATTAATTTAGGGACGGCGGGCGTATTTATCATCGCGCTGCTTTACGGATGTCTTCTCTACAGCAAGCTGGCGGGGAACCTGACGGTGGGAGAAGAGTCGTTTTCCACGGAGGCGCTAAAGATCGTCGAGAATATGGGGCTTATCTTTTTTGTGACCTCCGTCGGATTTATCGCGGGGCCGAACTTTTTCGGCAACCTGAAACGCAATTTCAAATCCTACGTTATGCTGGGGCTTGTCATTATCGCGGCGGCGGCGGTAACCTGTATCGCCTGTATCTTCATCGGGGCGAATTTTACCGGCCTGAACCATGAGGAATTCCGGGCAATCTTAGTGGGGATCCTGGCGGGAGCGCTCACCAGCACGCCGGCGTTTTCCGCGTCAAAGGCGGCGGTAGGCGCAGACCTTGAGGCGCTGGTATCCGTAGGGTACGGCATCTCCTACCTGTTCGGCGTTGTGGGCGTGGTGCTGTTTGTGCAGATCATCCCCAAGGTTTTGAAAGCTAATATGAACGAAGAGGTGGAAAAGATCACCGCCAAAGAGGGCGAGGGCAGAAAGAAAAAGAACCTGATCCTCACCGAAGTGGACGAATTCGGGTTCATGGCATTTTCCCTGGCGGCCATCGTGGGAATCCTGATTGGGAGCATCAGCTACATGAACTTTTCGCTGACCACCACCGGAGGATGCCTCCTTACCGCGCTGGTATTCGGGCATTACGGACATATCGGGAAGATTTCTATCGTGCCGAAGAACTCGACGCTTAAGATGCTGAGAGAACTGGGGCTTATGCTGTTCCTTATCGGAGCGGGAGTCTCCGGCGGCGCCAAGTTCGTGGAATATTTCGAGCCAGTATATTTCCTCTACGGAGCGATCATGACCATCCTGCCGATGATCATCGGCTTTTTGGTGGCAAAGAATGTGCTGAAATTGCCGTTACTTAATAATTTAGGTTCCATCACCGGAGGTATGACAAGTACGCCGGCTCTCGGGACGCTTATCAATATGGCAGGGACAGAAGATATCGCGTCGGCTTATGCGGCGACGTACCCAATCGCACTGATCGCGGTAGTGCTGGCATCGCAGCTTATTATTATCTTCTGTTAGGATTTTTTTCAACTGCATGGTTGCATTAGTAGACGCAGAAGTGCGCTGGCACGGATTTTGTGAATGGATGAGTGGGTTGGAATATTTCTGATTACGGGAGAGAGAGTATCAGGAAAGAGACATCAGGAATGACGGAATATTCTGTTTTCCGGATGTCTCTTTTTTAGAGTCTTTGAAGCGGTGATGACGGCTATTTTAGGGAAAAATGCTTTGGCATCCCAATCGACCCTGTCACGATTTTTTAAACAGTCATTGTGTTCATTTTAGTCTTTTGATCTGGCAGGGTTCGTGTTATACTGTTTGCATAAGTTTGGGCAGCATATATACTGTGATTTCAAAACTACGATGAGATAGATAAGTATGCAGGAGAATAATTGCTATGGAACACATTTATGAATTGCAGAGAGGGTTAGAGACAGCGTTCATTAACCAGAATGTTAATTCTAATCTGGCTTTCCGTCCGGAGTTTGTATCAAACGACAGCAAACGGGGAAAAAGAGTCATATCGTCAATAGAACAGGAACTCATGAATTGCGGAGAGTTCCTGATTAGTGTTGCATTTATTACATTGGGGGGAATCACCCCGTTGCTGCAGATTTTAAAGGAGCTGGAAAAGAAAGAGATCAGAGGAAAGATTCTTACGACAGATTATCTGGAATTTAATGAACCGGAAGCATTGGACAAACTACATTCTTTAAAAATATTGAACTGAAAATGTTTTGCAGTAATAAGAATAAAGATGGTTTTCATACAAAGGGGTATATTTTTAAACAAGAAGAAGTATATCGGATTATTATCGGAAGCTCGAATATGACAGCAAATGCGCTGAAGGTCAACCGCGAATGGAACACAAAACTTGTCGGGTATGAGTCCGGGGAAATAGTCGGAGATATTTTACAGGAATTTTATGCTTTGTGGAGTGATAAACGGAGCATAGACTATGAGGAGTTTATTGAAAATTACCGGGTTAGATATGAGCTGGTAAAGAAACAGAGGAAAATAGCAAGAGGGGCAGCGCCTGTTTCTATAGAGCAGTACAAGCTAAAGCCTAATGTAATGCAGGTTCAGTTTGTGAAAAATATAAAAAAGCTGCTTGAAGAGAAAGAGCGGAAAGCGCTTTTGATATCAGCGACAGGAACAGGAAAGACGTATGCTTCAGCTTTTGCGTTGCGGGAAATGAATCCTTCAAAGGTGCTTTTCCTTGTACATAGGGAACGGATTGCAAGGCAGGCGTTAGACAGCTATCGAAAAGTATTTGGAAATAAACGCGCGGACGGAGGGTATTACCAATATGCCCTTCTTTCAGGGAATACTTCTAAAGATCTGGACAGGATAAAAGAAGCTGATCTGATATTTGCTACTATGCAGATGATGAGTAAGGAAAGTGTATTGAATGAATTTGCGCCGGATGCATTTTCTGTGATTTGTCTGGATGAGGCGCATCATTCCGGGGCAGAAAGCTACCGGAGGATTATGAATTACTTTGAACCGGACTTCTGGCTTGGGATGACTGCAAGCCCGGAGACAAACCGGTTTGATGTCTATGAAATATTTGACCACAATATCGCCTACGAAATCCGCTTGAAGCAAGCATTGGAGGAGGATCTGCTCTGCCCGTTTCATTATTTTGGGATTACTGACCTGAGTATTGACGGAGAGACGATTGGAGACGACGATCATGCAGAAGGTTTCCGCAATTTCAACCGGCTGACCAGTGATGACAGAGTAAGCTATATCATTGAACAGGCAAATTATTATGGATACAGCGGGGAACGTGTGAAGGGATTGATCTTTTGCAGCCGCAAGGATGAGGCGAAGATCCTGTCGGAAAAATTTAATGAGCGTGGGCTTAGAACGGAAGCGCTGACAGGGGAAGACAGTGATACAAGGCGGGAAAAAGTAATTGAACGGCTTGTTATGGATGCAGCGAAGGATGGGCCGGCGGATGAAGACTATCTTGATTATATTTTTACCGTTGATATTTTTTCGGAAGGTGTGGATATACCGGAGATCAATCAGGTGATTATGCTCCGGCCTACAGAGTCGGCAATCGTTTTTGTGCAGCAGTTAGGGCGGGGATTGCGGAAGTCAGAAGATAAAGAGTTTGTTGTTATTCTGGATTTTATCGGAAATTATAAGAATAACTTTTTGATCCCGATCGCGCTGTCTGGAGACAGAAGCTACAATAAAGATAA
>CATLEM010000092.1 GCA_949916155.1 uncultured Dorea sp. | reverse complement strand
CGGCGGCGGGAATCACAAAAAGGCGGGGAAAGTACGCGAGCAGGTGGAAGAAATGCTTGGACGGGCAGGGGATCTGTAAGATCGGGAAGTACCCGGACAGGCAAAAAATAAGATACAGATGATGTATCGTGTCAGAGAGGATACAGATGGGAAAAAGGATACGGATCGGAAGCCGCAGGAGCAGGCTGGCAGTCATCCAGACAGAGGAACTGGTTTCTTACATAAGGGAACACTGTCCGGATATGGAACCGGAGATTGTTGCTATGGAGACGGCCGGAGACAGGCGGCTTGACTTGACACTTGACAAGATCGGCGGCAAGGGATTGTTTGTGAGGGAGATCGACAGAGCGCTTATAGAGGGCGGGATCGATCTGGCAGTGCACAGCCTTAAGGACGTACCGATGGAGGAATCAGAAGAGATTCCTATAATCAGTTTTTCTCGGAGGGAGGATCCAAGGGATGTTCTTGTCCTTCCGTCAGGGATAAAGGAATGGAAAGGGAGAGGTATTATCGGCTGTTCTTCCTTCAGACGGCGGATTCAAGCGGCGGAGTTGTTTCCGGAGGCGGAGTTTCGTATGATCCGCGGAAATGTACCTACAAGGCTCGCAAAGCTTGATCAGGGGGAGTATGATGCCCTTATCCTGGCGGCGGCGGGTTTAAAGCGGCTGGGGCTTGACGGGCGGATTGCCAGATATTTTTCGTCGGAGGAGATACTTCCGGCAGCAGGGCAGGGAATCCTGGCGGTACAGGGAAGAGCAGGGATGGATCATCGTTTCCTTGACGGATTCAATGCTTATGGATCAGCTGTAGCTGCGAGAGCGGAGAGGGCGTATGTCCGCTGCCTTAACGGGGGATGTTCCTCGCCGGTGACAGCATATGCAAGGGTAGAAAAAGGCTTTATTTGTCTGACAGGGCTTTACTACAGGGAAGCAGACGGTTTTTTTGCGGCGGAGAGCATAAGCGGTCCGGCAGAAGAGGCAGAGCAGCTCGGTATAGCGCTGGCACATGAGATGGAGAGAAGATATGGAAGATAGACCAGGAGGCGTAAGTATGGATAGAGAAGATGTGATACAGTATGTGAAGGAAAGGCTTTTTGAGCTGCAGGACTTAAAGTACAGAGATTTCCATTCGAAGCTGATGCCTACTGTTCCGGCGGAGTGCGTCATCGGGGTCCGGACACCGGATCTGCGTAAATTCTCAAAGGAGTTTGCACAGACAGAGGAGTCGGAGGTGTTTTTAAAGGAACTGCCTCACCGGTATTACGAAGAGAATAACCTTCACGGGTTTCTGATTGCGGGAATGAAGGATTATGACCGGTGCATAAGGGAACTTGACAGATTTCTTCCTTATGTCGACAACTGGGCTACCTGTGATCTGATGTCGCCGAAGATATTTAAAAGACATCTTCCGGACCTTCAGGAAAAGATAAAGGCATGGATTGGATCAGAGCATACGTATGTTATCCGGTTCGGGATCGGGATGCTGATGAGTTTTTACCTGGATGAGGCGTTTGACGTCAGGTATCCTGAGATGGTATCAGAGGTCTGTTCGGAAGAATATTATGTGAATATGATGATTGCATGGTATTTTGCCACGGCTCTTGCAAAGCAGTATGAAACGGTGCTTCCTTTTATTGAGGACCGCCGGCTTGACCGGTGGACACACAATAAAGCAATCCAGAAAGCGGTGGAAAGCAGACGGATAACAGATGAGCAGAAAGCGTATCTGAAGACCTTAAAGATAAAGTGATGCCTGAGCGGGCGGTCGGTATACAGAGTGACAGACCGCAAAAAAAAGGCAGATGCAACTGCCGGTTGACAAATTGACGGGTGTGATTTATGGCATGTAACCGGGGAAATGTGTATTCTGAATTTGTGAAACACAGAAAACAGATAGAATACAGGATGAGAAAAAAGGAGGAATTACATATGATTCTGGCGGACAAGATTGTTACACTCAGAAAAAAGAATGGATGGTCGCAGGAGGAACTGGCGGAAAAGCTGAATGTTACCAGGCAGTCTGTATCTAAATGGGAAGGAGCGCAGTCTGTACCGGACCTGAATAAGATACTGCTGATGAGCCGGATTTTTGAGGTCAGTACAGATTTTTTGCTGAAAGACGAGATGGAGGAAACGGACAGATCGGAGGATGCGGAGACTGTTCGGACCGGGATTTCAGAGGAGAGCGTACCGGTGCGCCGGGTTACCATGGAGGAGGCAAGGGCATTTCTCGATATACAGGAGCATCTGGCCGGCCGGATCGCATTTGCAACTGTACTGTGTATCATATCGCCGGTCTGTCTGCTGATGCTATGTGCGGCACAGGAGGCGGGAAAGATTTTTGTTTCGGAAAATGCGGCTGCAGGCATTGGGCTTGTCGTATTGTTCCTGTTAGTAGCTTTTGCGGTTGCGATCTTCATATTCTGCGGGATGAAGACAGAAAAGTACAAATATCTGGATAAGGACAGGATTGAAACGGAGTATGGCGTGACCGGGATGGTAAAGGAAAAAAAGAGTGAATATCAGGATACGTATACCCGCCATAATATTATCGGGACATGCAGCTGTATATTGGCGGTAGTACCGCTGTTTGCCGTGATGATATTTACAGAAGATGAGTTCTTGCTGTCGCTGGCAGTATGTGCGCTTCTTTTTATCGTGGCATTTGGCGTCAGTTTTTTCATTACTGCCGGTGTTCGCTGGGAAAGTATGCAGAAGCTTCTTCAGGAGGGAGATTATACGGTGGTGAATAAGAAAAATGAGGAGTTTTTGGAGCCTGTCTGCAGAATATACTGGCTGATCGTGACAGCGGCATATCTGGGATACAGCTTTTATACCGGCTCCTGGCATATAAGCTGGATCGTCTGGCCGGTGGCGGGAGTGCTCTTCGCGGCAGTCAGGACTATCTACATTGTGGCTGCGGGAAGAAGGACGTAAAGGAGATATGATTAAAACCAGGAGGAAATATATGGCAGCAGAGAACAGGAGAGTATCAGAATCTACAGTGGAGACGGTTCATATCGTGCGCCCGAATCATCTGAACAGTTCCGGGAGATTATTCGGAGGCATCCTGATGCAGTGGATTGACGAGGTGGGAGCTTTGGCTGCCAAAAGGCACTGCCGGGGCAATGTGACTACGGTGTCTGTGGATAATCTTCATTTTATCCGGGGGGCGTACCCGGGAGACGACATTATCATCAAAGGAAAACTTACACACGTGGGAAATACTTCGATGGAAGTAAAGGTGGATACTTACGTGGAGGAGACAAACGGGGAGCAGACCCTGATCAATCGGGCATATCTCACAGAGGTGGCATTGGGCCATGATGACCGGCCGGTAAGAGTTCCGAGGCTCATTACAGAGACGGAAGAGGAACGTCAGGAGTGGGATAAGGCGGTACAACGCAGAGAACTGCGAAAGATTCAGAAAGCAGGAGGTTTTTAGATGCCGGGAAAAGTGTGGCTTGTGGGGGCCGGTCCGGGAGATATCGGTCTTTTGACGGTAAAAGGGAAAGCGCTTTTGGAGGAAGCAGATGTTATTATCTACGATCATCTTGTGGGAAATGAAATTGTTTTTTTTCTGGACGGCAGCAAGAAACTGATTAATGTCGGGAAGAGATCGGGACATCATCCTATCCCTCAGGAGCAGATAAACCAGATACTTGTCCGGGAGGCACAAAAAGGGAAGAAAGTTGTCCGGCTGAAGGGAGGGGATCCGTTTCTTTTCGGACGCGGTGGAGAAGAATTGGCAGAGTTAAAAAAATGCGGGATCCCCTTTGAGGTAGTGCCGGGGGTTTCGTCTGCCCTGGCGGTTCCTGCTTATAACGGGATTCCGGTCACCCACAGGGATTATGCCTCATCGGTGCATATCATCACCGGACATAAAAGGAAAGGGCAGCAGGAAGATACAGATTATCGGGCGCTGGTTGGGGCAGGCGGGACGCTGTTGTTTCTGATGGGCGTCACTGCCCTGCCGGATATCCGGAGGAAACTTTTGAATGCGGGGATGAGTCCGGATATGCCGGCGGCGGTACTGCAGGAAGGAACCACTGCGGGGCAGAAGAAGGTGATATCGACGCTTGGCGGGCTTGAAGAGAAAGCTAAGGAAGCAGACATCCGTCCGCCGGCTGTCATCGCAGTCGGGCAGGTGTGCGCGCTTTCCGGGGAACTTTCCTGGCGGGAGTCTCTCCCGCTTTTTGGCGTTAAGATCGTGCTGACCAGGCCGAGGAGACTTATGCTTCCTTTATCGGCCAGACTTCGGGAGCTTGGCGCTGAGATTTTTGAGTTCCCCGCTATTGATACGGAGGCGATTCAGGACAATGAGAAACTTTTTCGTTGCTTTGAACGGATAGAGAGCTACGACTGGATCGTTTTCACCAGTCAGTACGGTGTGCAGGTGTTCTTTGAGCAGGCAGGGCAGAGAAAAGTGGACATCCGGCGGCTATCCGGCGCAAAATTTGCTGTCATCGGGGAGGGGACCTGCCGGGCGCTCAGAGAAAGAGGAATCTTTGCTGAGGTTATGCCGGAGGTCTACGACGGCGAGGCGTTAGGTCATGCTCTTGCCGGACAGGGGATACGCGGAAGCTGTATCCTGATTCCCCGGGCGAAAAAGGGGAATGAGCAGCTCGTCCCGATTCTTACTAAGGCAGGGGCAGCGGTGGAGGATGTGCCGGTTTATGAGACCAGTCCCCACGCCGGAGGGGCAGTCACCCTTAAAGAGGTGATGGAAAAAGGAGTCCCGGATATCGTTGTATTTACCAGCAGCTCCACAGTGGAGGGCTTCGCGGCAGCAGCAGAGGAGAATGCTCATCTCAGGATAAAGGCGGCCTGTATCGGCAGGCAGACCGCACAGACCGCTGAAAAGTACCATATAAAGTGCAAGACGGCAAAAGAAGCGACACCTGATGGGCTGGCGGAGCTGATTCTGGAGATGGCGGCGCACCCGGAAGATGAATAGATGGAAAGGAATTATTTTCTTATGATAAAACGGCCAAGAAGATTGCGGGGCAATGAAAACTTAAGAAAGATGGTGCGAGAGACAAGAGTGGATAAGTCATCGTTGATCTATCCGATTTTTGTGAAGGACGGGACAGGGATAAGAGAGGAGATCTTTTCCATGGAGGGGCAGTACCGCTATAGCGTGGATCAGCTTCCGCACGGGCTTGAGGAAGTGATGAAGGCTGGCGTAAGTTCAGTTATGCTCTTTGGGATTCCGGCACACAAGGATGACCGGGCGTCCCAGGCGTATGACCAAAACGGGGTTATCCAACGCGCCTTGCGTGAGGCGAAAAAGACATTTCCAGAGCTTTATTATATTACGGACGTGTGCCTGTGTGAGTACACTTCCCACGGACACTGCGGCATGCTCTGCGGGCATGAGGTGGACAACGACTCTACTCTTAAAGTGCTGGCGGGGACCGCCCTCTCCCATGCGGAGGCAGGGGCGGATATGGTGGCACCGTCGGATATGATGGACGGAAGAGTGGCTGCAATCCGGAAGAGACTGGATGAAAATGATTTTTCTGAAATACCAATCATGTCTTATGCGGTAAAATATGCTTCAGGTTTTTACGCTCCGTTCCGGGATGCGGCGGATTCCGCTCCGGCGTTCGGCAACCGCAGGAGTTATCAGATGGACTACCATAACAGCAGGGAAGGAATCAAGGAAGTGCTCCTTGATGAGGAGGAAGGTGCGGATATTATCATGGTGAAGCCGGCGCTTTCTTATCTTGATGTGGTGGTGAAAGTGAGGGAGGCGACTAACCTTCCGGTGGCGGCTTACAGCGTCAGCGGTGAATATGCGATGATAAAAGCGGCGGCAGGAAAGGGATGGATCGATGAGAAGAGCATTGTCTGTGAGACAGCTGTTGCGGTGTTCCGTGCCGGGGTTCAGAGTTATCTTACCTATTATGCGAAGGAGCTTGCAGGATATATGGATGAGGGGTTGATCGGATAGGTGAAGGAACGGCAGAGCATCTGCGGAAAATATGACGAAAGAGAGGAGAATACAGGAATGTTGTCATTTGAGAGTGATTATACAATCGGGGCGCACGAAAAGATCTTAAGCCGTATGCAGGAGATGAATATGGTGCAGCAAAAAGGCTACGGGGCGGATGAGGTCTGCGAGAGCGCAAAGGAAAAGATCCGTAAAGCCTGTGCGTGCGCGGAAGCACAGATTCATTTTCTCGTAGGAGGCACCCAGGCGAACGCCGTCGTGACCGCATCCATGCTTAAGCGGTATGAGGGAGTTGTAGCTGCGCGGACAGGGCATGTGAGCGTTCATGAGGCGGGTGCTATCGAATATACCGGTCATAAGGTGCTTGAGATTCCCGGTCATGACGGAAAAATAGATGCCGGGGAACTTTCCGGTTATTTTAAGACGTTTTGGGAGGATGGAAACCACGAACATATGGTCTTCCCGGGGCTGGTGTATATTTCTCACCCCACAGAATACGGGACACTGTACAGCTTAAAAGAGCTTAAGGCGATAGCGGAAGTCTGCCGGGCGTACGGCATCCCCCTCTATCTGGACGGGGCGCGGCTTGGCTACGGGCTGATGAGTAAGGAGGCTGACATTATGCTTCAGGATATCGCGCGGTACTGTGATGTGTTCTATATCGGCGGGACGAAGGTGGGGGCGCTGTTCGGCGAGGCGGTTGTATTTACGAAGAAAAATATGCCGGAACATTTCCTGACGATGGTGAAGCAGCAGGGCGGGCTTCTTGCTAAGGGATGGCTTTTGGGGCTTCAGTTTGATACGCTGTTTACTGATGGCTTGTATGAAAAGATCAGTAAAAATGCGATTGATACGGCGGAACTTCTTAAGGAAGGCTTCCGGAAAAAGGGTTATGAGTTTTTCATCGCCTCCCCGACGAACCAGCAGTTTATCATCATGGACAATGAGACGAGGGAGCGCCTGCAAGGTAAGGTGGCGTATAGCTTTTGGGAAAAATATGACGAAAAGCGGACGGTAGTAAGGTTTGCTACAAGCTGGGCGACTAGAAAAGAAGATGTGGAAGAATTGTGCGGGCTGATATAGCCCGCACGGTTGTTTTGCAGCTGTTTAAACCAGTTGGTTAACTATTGATACAACATCTCCAGGGAAGCGAAAAATTCCGGATAAGACACATCCACGCAAGCGCTGTCTCTGATTACTGTTTCGCCGGTTGCAGCAAGCCCTGCCACAGCAAAGGACATGGCGATGCGGTGGTCAAGACGGCTGTTTATGCGTGCGCCGGTGAGCGGTTCTCCTGCGCTGCCCTCGATGACCATGCCGTCTTCCGTCGGGGTGACCGAAGCACCCATAGCCCGCAGGTTTTCCGTGACCGTATCGATCCGGTTCGATTCTTTCACCTTAAGCTCGGCAGCATCCCGGATGATGGTGGTGCCCTCAGCCAGGGCCGCCATGACAGCGATCACCGGAAGTTCGTCGATGAGCGTAGGGATAAGCTCCCCTTCTATAACGGTTCCTTTTAACGAGGACGAGCGCACAAGGATATCTGCGCGGCTTTCTCCGCCCTCGAAAGATTTGTTCAGCAGGGTGAGGGAAGCGCCCATATCCTTACATACCTTGAGGAATCCGGCGCGGGTAAAGTTGGTCCCCACATTTTTCACCAGTATCTCTGAGTGGGGGACTAAAAGCCCGGCGGCAATAAAGTACGCTGCGGAAGAGATGTCCCCCGGGATGAAGATCTGCTGTCCGTACAGTTCGCCGCACGGTTCGATCTGCGCGGTGGCGCTGCCGTCTCTGTGCATGGTGGAAGATACATAAGCACCGAAGTTCTGCAGCATGAGTTCCGTGTGGTTCCTGGAAAGGGCCGGTTCGGTGACAGCAGTCTCGCTGTCGGCGTAAAGCCCTGCTAGGAGGACGGCGGATTTCACCTGCGCGGACGCTACCGGCGACTGGTAATGGATGCCGTGAAGTGTCCCGGGATTGATAAGGAGAGGTGCGCAGTTGTTGTGGTCAAGGCTTGTAATGTCCGCGCCCATACTGGTTAACGGAGCCATGACTCTTGCCATGGGCCTTGCGTTCAGGGATGCGTCACCGGACAGGGAGGAAGAAAAGCTTTGCCCTGCGAGGATGCCGGAAAGCAGCCTGGCGGTAGTGCCGCTGTTTCCCACATCCAGCCTCTTATCCGGTTTTGCAAGTCCTTTAAGCCCCCGGCCGTGGACCAGGATATAGTCCGGTTTTTCTTCAATCTCTATCCCCATGCTGCGAAAGCAGCCGATGGTGGACAGACAGTCCGCCCCTTTAAGAAAATGGGTGATCTCCGTCGTGCCCTGGGCGATGGCGCCAAGCATGATGGAACGGTGGGAGATGGACTTGTCTCCCGGGATATTGATCTCACCTTTAAGCCCTGCTGACGGGCGTATACATCTATCGCTCATATACTATGTACCTGAATTTCTGCAGTAATTCCGCGGCTCTTTTGGAAGATGCCTCATCGTAGAACTCTATACGCAGAACCCCTTCTTCAAATTCTCTGTTGTTCACAATCCCGATATTTTTAATATTCAGCCCGTTGGAGGCGAGGATCGTCGCGATGGCAGCGATCCCTCCGGCTTCGTCGATGATATCGCAGTATACCGCGTAAGCTTTCTTGATCGGTCCTGCCGAGGCAGAGGGGATTGCGTTCCGGTAATTTTTTGAGGAATCAAAGTTTCGGTAGATGCCCTGCCCGTCGGAGTTGTCGATCAGCGCCTTGAAATCCTTTAAAGAGTCAATGTACCTGCCAAGGATCTCCGAGATATTTTCCCTGTTGGTCAGGCAGATGTGCTGCCACATCGTAGGCGAGGAGGAAGCGATGCGGGTGATGTCTTTAAATCCTCCTGCCGCGAGGTTTTTCATCAGCTCTGCCTTTGTGTCGTGGTCTTTTACGAAGTTCACCAGGCTCGAGGCGATGATGTGGGGCAGATGGCTGATGACGCCGGTCACATAATCGTGCTGCGTGCAGTCAAGAACCAGCGGGATCGCCCGGAGATCTTTGATAAACGTTTCAAAACGGCAGACCTTTTCTTTCGGCACATTACCGCAGGGGGTCAGGATATAGTATGCATTTTCGATCAGCATGGCCTTGGAATTAGAAAATCCGGTTTTTTCTGACCCCGCCATCGGATGCCCCCCGATAAAATATTCCCCGATGCCTAAGCGTTCCACTTCCTTATGTATATTGGACTTTACGCTGCCCACATCCGTTAAGATGCAGTCTTTGTGAAGGTATTCCTTCATCTGCTTTAAATACGCCGCATTGTACACGACAGGCGCGCACAGGAAGATATAGCTGCACTGGCTGAAATTCCCGTCGATGGTAGTGGCCGCCACGTCGATGACGGATTCCTGCGTGGCAAGCGCCAGCGCCTCTTTATTCTTATCAAAAGCCACGATCTCATATTCGGGATAATACTGGCGGATAGCCTTCGCGATAGACCCGCCGATCAGCCCAAGACCGATAAAACCAACTTTCTGTTTCATGGTGTCCCTCCTGAAATTCCATAATCCCTGCGAATTGCCTCGTTTTCGAATATCATTCTATATTCAAATCTTCGATTTGTCAAATCCGGTTATTATCGTACTGCGGCAGGTCGGTATCAGCATAAGTCCTCCAGGTCTTGAGGGGAATAATGGATATTTTGAATAAATAAGTTGTAATGTCCGTAGATTTTTAGTACAATGTGTATATGAGATTTTCTAAAGAACAAGGAGGCAGCTAAATATGAAAGTTTATAGAACGGACGAAATCAGAAATGTGGTTCTTTTAGGGCACGGCGGATGCGGCAAGACAAGTCTTGCAGAAGCTATGGCCTATGTATCCGGAGCAGTGAACCGGATGGGAAAGGTTACGGACGGCAATACGATCAGTGACTTTGACAAAGAAGAACAGAAGAGAGAGTTTTCCATCAGTACGGCGCTGATCCCGATCGAGTGGGAGAAGGCAAAGATCAATGTACTGGATACTCCGGGATATTTCGATTTCGTCGGCGAGGTGGAAGAGGCAGTCAGCGCTGCGGATGCCGCGGTCATCGTTGTATCAGGCAAGGCGGGAGTAGAGGTTGGAACAGAGAAAGCATGGGAACTGTGCGATAAGTACAGCCTGCCGCGTATGGTCTATGTTACAGAGATGGATGTGGACGATGCCAGCTTCCGCCAGGTGGTTGAAGATCTGACTGAGAAGTACGGGAAGGTGATCGCACCTCATTTCTCACCGATCCGCGAGGATGAGAAGCTGACCGGATATGTGAACATCATCAAGAATGCAGGAAGACGCTATACCGGTATCGGCAAGAGAGAAGAGTGCGATATCCCGGATTACTGTATGGAATATGTAGAGAGTTACCGTGAGAAACTTCTCGAGGCAGTTGCAGAGACC